>JBEHXA010000151.1:0-13362 GCA_048498935.1 Myxococcota bacterium | reverse complement strand
GGCGCTCCATCAGCGATACCGCGCCCTTCACCTCTAAGCCGTGAAAGGAACGGGAGCGTGCTCTGGGCGACGTCGGAGAGTCGGGCGAGGGCGCTGCGCTGCATGGCGGGGACCGCAGCATGTTAGCGTGAGAGCGCGTGCTCCCGCTCGTGATTCCCCCGCCACTTTCGCCTGGCGCAACCGTTCGTGTCATTGCCCCCGCCAGCCCGTTCGACCGGACGCTCGCCTTGTCGGGGATCGCCTTCTTGGGCGAGCGTTATCGCGTCGAATACGACTGGGGCATGTTCGAGCGGGACGGCTTCCTGGCCGGTTCGGACGAGCGACGACGGCGTGAGCTGGTCGAAGCGCTGGCGGCGCCGCACGTCGGCGCGGTGATCGCGGCGCGGGGTGGCTACGGCATCACGCGCATCGCGAGCGACGTCGATTTCGCTGCGCTGCGGGCGGCGCCCAAGTGGCTGGTCGGTTTTTCGGATGTCACGGCGCTGCACGTCGAGGCGCTGCGGGCCGGCGTTGCGTCGCTGCACGCTCATCACGCCGCCGGACTGGGTCGTGGTGACGCGCGGGCGCGGACGCGCTGGCTAGACGCACTCGAGCGCCCGCTGTCTCGGCGAGTGCTGCGCGGTGCCTCGCTGCGCCCAGGTACGGCGCGCGGCCCACTCGTGGGCGGCAACCTCACCGTGCTGTTCACCTGCGCGGTCACGGGGCGCTTGCAACTACCGCCCGGCGCCATCCTGGCGCTCGAGGACGTGACCGAAGCCTCGTATCGCATCGACCGCATGCTGAGCGCGCTGCGCTTGGGCGGGCACTTATCGAGCGTGGCCGGCATCGCGCTCGGAGGCTTCACCGATTGCCCACCAGGCCCTCACGGGGTCACGGTAGAACGCGTGGTCGAGCGCGAGCTCGGCGCATTGGGGGTGCCGATGCTGAGCGCCCTGCCCTTCGGTCACGACCTGCCGAACGAACCGCTCTTGCTCGGCCCCGACGCGACGCTCGACGCCGACTCGGGGCAGCTCATTTTAGGCTCGATTTGAGCCGCGCGCTGCGGCGCGATGCCGCAGCGCCGAGCGCTCAGACGCGATCGTCGTCGATGAGCTCTTCGTCGTCGACCGAGAATTCGCTGTCGTCTTCGCCTTCATCGCCTTCTTCGAGCGCGACGGGCGGACGGATCTCGGTGACGTCGGAGGTGCCGGCCGTGTAGGGCGCGACGGGCGCGGGCTCAGCTGCCGGCTGAGCCTTTGCGGCCTTGGGCGGCGGCGGGGGCGGTCCTGCCTTGCCGCCCTTCGGTGCAGGCGGCGGCGGGGCCTTGCCTCCTGCCGGCGGAGGCAGCGGCGGCCGCATCGACGGAGGAGGCGGCGGCTTGCGCGGCGGCACGGGCGGGCGGCTGCTCGCAGGTGCTGAACCCGGCAATGGCGGGGGTGCCGCGATCACGGGCGGTGCGGGAGCTTCCGCCGGCGCTGGTGGCGGAGCTTCGGCTTCGGCTTCGGGTGCGGGAGCAGCCGCGGCTGGCTCGGCCGGTGCCGCCTCGACGGCTGCGGGAGCCAGTGTGGCTTCGGCCGGAGCCGCTGCGGGCGCAAGTGCTTCGGCTGCTGGCGGCGCGGGCTCGGGTGCTGCGGCCGCGGGCGCGGCTTCTGTCTCCTTGCCGTTCTTTTTCTTTGGCTTCGGAGGTGGAGCGAGCTTGGCTTGTGAGGGTGGCTCGGCGTCCGCGGCTGCTGCGGGAGCCGGTTCCGGTGCTGAGGGCGCGACCTCAGCGGGTGCCGGCTCGGCTGCTGCTTCGGGCGCAGCGGCGGGTGACGCCTCGGAGGGTAGCGCTTCCGCAGGCGGAGCAGCTTCGGCAGGCGCGGGAGCCTCCGCGGGTGCTGCAGCTTCAGCGGGTGCGGGAGCTTCAGGAGGCGCAACGGCTTCGACAGGTGCCGCCGCTGCTTCGGCTACGGGCGGCGGTGCGGCCGGCTTGGGCGGCGGCGCGGCCTTGGCGTCCGAGTCCTCTTTGGGGCGCTTGAGCATCGCGTGCTTGGCGCGCTCGAGACCTTCGGTCGCTTCCGGGTCGCCGGCTTTCATGCGCAAGACGCGGCGCCAAGCGTCCGCTGCCTCGCGCGGATCGTCGAGCATCTCTTCCCACAGCCGGGCCACCTTGCGGGCGAGCTCAGCGCGCGATCCGGGGTCCTTACCGCGCAGGATTTGATCCTCGAACAGTTGCACCATGCCGCGATAATCGGCGAGCTCGGTGTACAGCGCCGACAGCTGCTCCATCACGCCCGTATCGGACGGCGATAGATCGTGCAGCCGCTTCAAGTCGCCAGCGGCTCCGACCTTGTCGGCGAGCTTGTCGCGGCGCAACGTGGCGCGCCGGCCGAGTAGCTTACGCACGAGCGGGCCGTCGAACACTTCGTCGAGGGCGCGCGTGAGCACCGCTTCTGCCCGTCGTTGGTCGCCGACGTCGTTTGCCAGCGCTTCGAGCTGGTCGAGCCGTTCGTCGTCGACGTGCGTGACGATTGCGTCGCCAACCCAAGCGAACGCCTTGTCGACGTCCTTGAGCTCCTTGTAAACGAGCGAAGCCGCGCGCCCGAGCAGCACACCGCGCGAGCGCCCACCGTCACGCGAGCCTTGACCACCTGCCGACATGGATTCGGCAAGAGTGCGGCGCAGCGTGTCGACGCTCTTGGCCTTGTCCGACTTGATCGCGACGTCCTCGAGCTGAGCCAGGGTTTCATCGGTGGCGCCAGCGCCTAGCGCTAGATCGAAGAACGCCCGCGCCTTGTCGTAGGCGGCGTGCTCGGCCGCTACCGAAGCCGCCCGTCCCAGCGCGGCAAGCTTGTCGGCGGGCGCCTTGCAACGGCTGATTTGCCGCTCGTAAATGCCGATAGAAACGGCGGGATCCGGCGCGAGCTTGGAGAGCCGCTGCAGCAGTGGCTCCACCTCGCTCGGCGCGACGCTGGTGAGTGCCTGCTCCCCATGCTGGAGCGCCTCTTCGACCGTCACGTCGGTGCGCAGCAGCACTTCAGCTTGCCGCACCATTTCTTCGGCGCGAGCCGGGCCGGACAGCTCCGCGACCATCAAGTCGTGGGCGATCGCGAGCGCGTCGAGATCCTTGAGTTTGACCGCGATCTCTTCCAGCTGCTTGGCGATGTCGGGATCGGCGCCACGCGTGCGCGCCAGCTCCTTGGCGACAGCCGCCGCGTCTGCGTCGCGTCCCACCGACACGAAGCGCTCGAACGCGCCCTTCAGCGCGGCGTTGCGCGTCGGGCCGACCGCAGCCTCCATGTACCACTCGACCAGCTTGGTCGCGACGACGCCCTTCCAGCCGAGCTTGTCGCCGAGCGCCACGTACTCTTGGCGGCAGGGCTCGTCCCCGCGGTCCGCAACTTCCATCAGCGCGGCCAGAGCCTCGTCGCTCTTGCCCACCTTCTCGTGCAGAATTTCCGCCATTCGGCGGATCATCTTGCTGACCTCGGCCTCGTCGCCTTCGACCTCGGACAGCACGCCCAAGAAGGTCGCGACGCGCGCCCAGTCACCGAGCTTTTCGCACAGCTCGCACAGGCGCTGCACGGCGTCGAAATTTTCCGGATCGAGCTCGCGCACGATGTCGAGCACGCGCACCGCAGCCTTGGCGTCGTCGAGCGGCCCCTCATACAGCTGGGCCAAGCTCTCCGCGACATCGAGCCGCAGCGCGGGATCTTCGAGGATGCTCAGGCGGCGTTCGAGCGTCGCTGCGCGAGCCTTGGCGTCACCCAGCTTGTCGTGGAGCTCCGCGATGCGCACGAGCGCCGCGTCGTGCTTGGCGTCGTGCTCGCTCAGCAGCCGCTCGTAGACGGCGATCGCGCCGCTCGAGTCGCTCAAGCCTTCGGCCGTGATGCCGGCCAAGCGCATCAGCGTGACGACCTTTTGCCCGACGTCGTCCGTGGCTTTGACCAGGCGCTCCAAGTAGTCGACCGCTTCTTGGAATTGGCCTTGCGCTTCCGCGTCGTCGGCGAGCGTGGCGAGCGCCTCGGCGTCGTCACCGTCGGCGAGCAGCAGGCTGAGCGTCGCGCGCGCGGCCTCGGCGTCGCCCAGCTCGTCCTTCTGAATCTTGGCCACGCGACGGCGCAGGCTCTGGCGCTGAGGCTTGTCGTCCAGCTTTTCGGCGCGACGCAGCAGGTAGTTCGCGAGGTCGGCGATGCGCTCTCCGCCCCGGTAGCGGTCCTCGAGCGCGGTCGCGTAGAGCTCGTGCTTGGGGTCGAGCTCGGTCGCTTGCTCGAGGCGCAGCACCGCGCTGGCCTCGTCGCCGGCCTTGAGCAGGTACTCGGCCTCGGTGGCAAAGAGCGCCGCCTTGGCTGCCGCGTCGCTCGCCAACTGAGCGCGCTCGTCGACCGCCGTCGCGGCCTGGTCCCACGCCTCCGCCGCCACGAACGCGCGCTCCGCGGACTCCCAGGCGCCCGCGTCCTTGGTTAGCGTCGCAGCCTCCGAGAAAGCCTCCCCCGCCCCGAGCGCGTCGCCGGTTTGGGTGCGAAGACTGCCGAGCTTCGAAAGCAACTCCGCCCGCGTGCTGTCGCTCGAAATCGCGGGCAAATTGTCGGTCAGGACCGCGACTGCCAGCTCCGGCCGCTCTGCCTTTTCGAAGTACGAAACGGCCGTGTTGATGGCTTCGTCGTCGCCCGACGCGAGGCTGGCAATGCGCGCCCACGCCTCACCCGTCGCGACCGGATCCTTACGCTTTTGCTCGTGCAGCTTGGCGAGCGCCTTTTCGAGCGAGATGCGAGCTTCGACGTCGTCTTCGTGCTCGGCCTCTTGCGCCATCACCAGCGCCAGCTCGTCCCACTGCTGCGCCTTCTCGAGCAGGCGTTTGAGCGTACTGCGCGCGCCGTCGTCCGCGACGTCGAGCACCAGCAGCTCCTTGAGGGCAGCCGTCGCCGTTTCGGCGTCGCGGAGCTGCGTTTCGCATAGCTGCGCGACCTCGCGAAAGTACGCCTTACGCCGCTCTTCGTCGGCATTGCTGTCGCGCGCGGCGGCCAGCAGCACGTCACGCAGCTCCTGGAACTTGCGCGTTTGGCGCAGGTACGGCTCGAGGAACGTGATGGCGTCTTCGTTCGAGCGATCGATCGCGAGCACTTCACGGAACTTGGCTGCGGCCTCGTTCTTCTTCGCCTTACGCACCAGCGCTTGCGCGACGTCGACCAGCCCCTGAACTTGATCGCTCACGTCAGCGCCCGGCGCAGGCGCCAGCGCTTCGATCAGCGAGTCGTCCCCGCCGGCATCGGCCGCCGACGCCACCAGCTTGCGCGCCTCCGCGGCCATGGCACCCGTCGGGTTTGCCTTGAGGTAAGCAGCCGCCTTGGACGCCGCCTCCAGCGCGCGATTGGTCTGCTCGCCGTAATAGAGCGCGAGCTGCATTGCACGGTCGTTCGCCGCCTCGATCTCGAGCGCGCAGAGCGCGTAGCTGAAGCCGTGCTCGCCGGGGTACTGCTCGCTCAGCTCCACGAACATCTGCGCGGCCTCGCTGAGCTCCTCGGCGGGCAGCTGCTGACGCGCTTGCACGCGCTCGAGCACCACCGTGGCGAGCTGCTGCTTGAGCGCCGGATCCGCGCCGCCATCGAGCCGCCGCGCCTCACGCAACGCCAGCGCAGCACCGGCGAGATCGCCCGCCTGCTTGCGGACTTCGCCTTCGTCTTGATAGAGCGCCACCTGGCGCTCGACGTCGTTCACCAGCTTTTGCTCGAGCTCGAAGTACGGCACCGCCTCCGCAAAACGGCCGTCGGCCTTCAACAGCTCACGCACCGAATAGATGGAGAATTGGCTGGTGTCGTCGAACTCGACCGCGCGCTTGTAGCTCTCGATCGCCTTCTTGGGCTGGGACAGCGGCGGAGCGGCCCAGAGTTGGCCCAGCTCTTCGTGCAGCGCCGAAACTTGCGCGCGCAGCGAAACATCCTGTTGTGCCACCACCGCGAGCGCCTTCGCGCGTCGCTCGAGCAGCGCGACCAGAGCTTTGATGTCGCCCTTCTCGCGATACAGCTCCGCGAGTCGCTCTGCCGGCGTCGACTGCGTCGGATCGCGATCGATCGCGATCATCAACGCGCGCGCTGCGCGGTGCGCATCACCGAGCGTCGTCGTCCAGACGTTGGCCGACTCGGTGAGCCAGTGACAGGCAAATGCGGGGTCGCTGGTGGCTGTGCCCACTTTTTCGAGTAGAAGCGCGTACCCTTTCGGGTCGCTCTGCCCGGCCTGGTGGGCTTGCGTGATCGCGTCCTGGTCGTGCGGATTTTGGACCAGTCGCTGGACCAGCGCCTCCGTTTCACGAGGGTCCATATTGGCGAGTGACGCTAACACGCTGCCTTCGACGGCTGCAACGCGACGATCTGGCGCATCGCTAAGTGATTTTCGCCCCGATGTGGCAAGGCCGGCCCGTCGTCTCGTACGCCCCGCACTTCGCGCCGCTGCCAAAGCATGGCGCAGCGCGCAGCTGCTCCGGCTCGCCTACTCGAAGCGGCCGTAGCGCTCGTTGCCTTTGCGCTCGAGGAGCGTCGCGGGCTTGCCTTTCGTGCTCGTCTTCTTCGTGGGCAATGGCTGAGCACGCACCTGGCCCGCACTCGCACTTGCTAGTGTCGCCGGCGCGGGATGCGGCTCATCGCGCGCCGACACGATCCCCAAATTTTCCGCCTCGGAAACGGAATTTTCCAGTCCTGGAGCGGGTCCGGCGCTTGGCGCCAGTGTAGGTGTGACGGGCGATACGGTGCTCACGGCCGCGCTGTTCGCCGTGCCGGCGGAGCGCCGAGCGATGCCCAGCGTGAGCCCGGCGAGCGCGATCACGGCCACGCCGAGCAGCGCGCCGAGCACCCAGGTGCGTTGCTTTGCCAGGCGCAAGCTCTCCGGCAAGTCCTCTTCCTTTGCCGGCACGTGCGGCCGCACGCCGCTCTCGACCGCGTGGGTGGAGGTCGCGGCTTGCTCGAGCTTGCTCAGCATTTGCTCGGCGTTCGCGGGACGGAGGTCTGCCTGCTTTTCGAGCGCGCGCCGCACCGCCGCTTCCACGCTCTCGGGCACCGTGCAGCCGGGCGCGGCTTCGGCGAACGTGGGCGGCGGATTCTTGATGTGCTTGGCCATCACGACCACCGCGTCGTCGTCGACGAAGGGCGCGCGCCCGGTGAGCATCTGAAACAGCAGCACACCGAGCGAATACAGGTCCGAGCGTGGGTCGAGCTGAATCCCCTGGGCCTGCTCGGGCGACATGTAGCGCGGCGTGCCGAACACGGTGCCGGCGAGCGTCTGCAGCTGATCGACCGGCGCCTCTTCTTCGCGCACCCATTTGGCGATGCCGAAGTCCAAGATCTTGCACACCTCGAGCTCGCCCGACGGATCGTGAACGCGCGCCAGAAACAGGTTATCCGGCTTCAAATCGCGGTGGATGATGCCCTGCGCGTGCGCCTCCGCCAGGCTCTTGAGCGCCTCTCGTGCGAAGCGCAACGCCTCGCGCCACTCGATGCGCCCTTCGCGGCGCAAACGCTCGCCCAGCGTCTCGCCCTCGAGCATCTCGAGCGCCAAGAACCAGCTACCGTCCTCCGCCTCACCGAAATCGAACGCGGTCACGGTGTGCGGGCTCTTGAGCATCGACACCGCGCGCGCCTCGCGTTCGAAGCGCGCCTTGGTCTCCGGATCGTAAGCGCGATCACGACGCACGATCTTGAGCGCAACGTCGCGCCCGACCGCGGCTTGCCGCGCGCGATACACGGCGCCCATCGAGCCACTGCCGATGCGCGAGAGCACCGTGAAGCGACCAGCCAGCGTGACACCCAGCAGAGGGTCGTTGCCGCTCTCGGCGAGCGCGCGCGCGTCGACGAACACCAAGCCGTGCTCGGGGCAGCTCGCGGTCCAACTCGCGTCGGCCGGCGCGGCAGAACGACACCGCGGGCACACGCGTAGCTCGGCGAGGCCGAGCGGCGGGACGGTGGAGTCACGGGCTTCTGCGGGCATGGCCGAGCCGACTCGGTGGTGGGGCGCCAGCATCTTGAGAGGGGGCGCGGCCCGGCGGCAAGTACCATCCCGCCCCATTCCTGAATCAACTAAGGCCGAACCGGACGTCCTCCGGTCGACGGGCCTCCGGCGGCCGCACCACCTTCACCGGCGCTCGCTCCGGCCTCTCCGGCAACCGCTTCGTCCCCGCCACGACCAGCGCCGCCTGAACCTGCCACGTCCGCGACACACACCTGGCCTCGGCAGGTAAAGCCGGGGTCGCACGCCGGCGGCCCCGAGCGCCCCTCATCCGAGCAAGCCATCGGCTCCGGGGCACCGCCGACGAGCAAGCTGCAGCTCGCCGTGAGCGGCGCGAGCCAGACCCAACGCGCGGGCGCCATCAGAAATAACCCCGCAGGGTAACCCCAGCGCTCCGCGCCTTCGGCTCCGTAGGCTGGAGCGCCCACACGGTGATCGCGGTGCCGGCCGAGGCCGCCGCCACGGCGAACGCCACGTCGGCCACGAGCGCCTCGCGCTCGGCGCGTGCACCGCGCGCCCGCAACGCCTCGACCGAGAGCGTCGCCGAGGTGCGCTCGTCGGCGGGATCGTCGGCCAGCGCCTTCGCGCCGAAAATACTGCCCACGACCAGCGAAACCACCGCCAATGAGGCGGCGCCAATCACGACCGGGGTCAGGCGGCTGGGCGGCGCTGGTGCGGGCTCGGGCGCGCAGGGCGCAGCAGCGGCGGCAGGCTGCGCGTCGACTGCGGCGCGCTCGGCGCCTCGGAGCCGCGCGATCGTTGCCTGCGCGCGCTCGCGCTCCTTCGGCTCGGTCTCGAGCTCCTGGTAGCGCTCGAGCGCTGCAATCGCGTCGTTCAGCTGCCCGAGCTTTTCGTAAACGAGCGCGAGATTGAAGAAGAGATCCTTGCCGTTCGGGTCGAGCTCCGCGGCCGCTTTCAGCTCGTCACGTGCCAGCGCGTAGCGTCCGGAGCGGTACAGCTGGAGCGCTTGCTCGAAATGGTTCCGCGCTTCGCCGTCTGCCGCCGCCTCGGCCGGCGTCGCGCTCGGCCCCGACGCCGGAACTTGTGCGAGAGCGTGCGCTGCTGCGAGCAGCTGGCCGAGTATCACGAGCCAGGCGAAAAGCAGCGTCGGTCGGCGCGGCCGCGAAAGCATCGGACAGCACAATAGCCGAACGTCCCCCGGGTATTGCTCCCGGATCGATTGTGGATCGGCTGGGCGCGCCTATAATCAGGGAGGATGACGGGCGCCTTTCCCGGACCCGAACAGTTGGAGCCGCAGCCCGGCAGCCAGCGGACCAGCGGGACCGCGACCGCGGCGCTGGTTTCCGGCATCCTGTCGTTCGTTTGCCTGTTCGGTCTGGGCGGCGCCGTGGCGGTGCTTCTGGGCTGGGTGGCCCACGGCGAGATCGAGCGCTCGGAGGGGCGACTGCGCGGCCGGGGCCTCGCGAGCGTTGGGCTCGGGCTGGGTATCGCCAATTTGGTGGTGTGCGTGGTCGGCCTCGGCGTGCTGGTCGCGTTCGCGGTCAGGCCCGACTCGCCCGTCGCCGTCGCGCCCGCTCCAGCGCCGCCCACGCGTGCGCCCATCACGGTGCCGGACCTTTCGCCGCCCACGCCCGATCCGCCTCCGGCTCCGCACGTCATCGCCGCGCTGCCCAAGCTGCCCGCGCACATCGGCAAGATTTCCATCGTGGAAACAGCCGATTCCGACGCGCTCGAGCGGCAGCTCCTCGCCCAGCTGGCCGAGACTTCACGCTCCGGGGAGCGCTTGGTGCTTTGGACGGTCACGCCCGACTGTGAACCGTGCGCGGCAGTCGGGCGCGCCCTGCCGGATGCGCGCATGCAGCGCGCTCTCGCCGGCGTGCGCTTGCTCCGTGCCGACGCGAGCACCTACGCGCCGGAGCTCGCGCGTTTGGGCGTGCCGATCGAGTCGGTACCGGGCTTCACGTTGCTCGATGAGCGCGCTCGCCCACTCGACCACATCCACGGTGGTGAGTGGGGAGACGACATCCCCGCCAATATCGCACCCATTTTGGATAAGTTCGTGCGCCACACACTTTCGGCGCGCCGCTATCAATGGATGCGGCCTTTGCGCGAGGGCGAGACCCCTTTGTAAACTTCCAAGTGGGTGGAATCCGCCTTAACTGGCCGTGCGGGCGAGCCGATTGTTACTTCGTGAACCCCGCACTAGTATTCGCGCCCCTGGAATGACGAGCGCACAACATTTAGTCACGCCCCTTCCGGTCGGCATGGCAGTGACTCCTGGCTCACTGCGCGCACGGCTCGAGGAGCTGCGGTCGCGTGGCACGCAACTGAACCTCAAGCAGGCGGTCGGCATCGTTGTCCCGCTCTGCGTCCAGCTCGCTGAGCTGCACCGCGCCGGTCACAAGCTGTACCTGCACCCCTCCATGTTGCTGGAGGATCAGTACGGCTTCTTCCAAGTCTCGAGTCAGCACGCGCAGCAACCGCCGATCTTGCCCCGTGACAAGGCGTGCCTGCCGCCCGAAGCCAAGGGCGTCGGCCCCGGCGGCTCTCGAGCCAGCGTTTTCGGCATCGGCGCGCTGCTTTACGAGCTCGTCACCGGCGCTGCGGTCGGCCCAGGCATGCGGCGTCCGAGCGAGGTAGTAGCGGGGCTCCCGCCCGATCTCGAGGCGGTGCTGGCCAAAGCACTGGTATCTGACCCTGCGCACCGCCCGGATGACCTCAACGCGCTCGCGCAAGCTCTCCATCAGTTCGCGCCCGCCGGCAGCGTGGCTCCCCCGCCCCCCGCCGACACCTCGCACCTCGATCACGACGCCGACTTCGAGGTCGACGTCTCGATGTCGATGCTCCCCCCCATCCCAAAGACGAACGGGTACGGCGTGGGCGTCAGCGCGGCTCAAGCGGCCCCGCAATCGGCCCGCGGCGACGCCACGAGTGAGCTTTCCTCGCTAAAAGCGCGCCTCGAGAGCGATCCGCGGCCGCGCTACGTCGTCGTCAAAGACGGTATGGATCACGGCCCCTTCAGCGCCGTCGAGCTACTGCAGCAGATCGCCAGCCACACCTTCGTCGAGCACGACATCATCCGCGACGCACTCAGCAACGAAGAGCGTGCCATCAAGGATTGGGACGAGTTTGCCCCTTTTGCCGAGCACGCCAAGCTGCACCGCGAGGTCAAGGCCGAGAAGGAAGCGATTGAGCGCGTCGTGGTGGCCGAGTCGCGCAGCACGCGCGGCAAGGCTTTCGTCGGCGTCGCGGTCGTCGGCGCCCTCGTGATCGCAGCCGGCATTTGGTTTCTGACGGCTCGCGGACGGCACAGCGACGAGGTCGCGGTTCAGAGTGAAGCGCTCACGAACGTCGAGGTTCAAGGCGACCTCAAGTCGGGCAAGAAGGGCGGTGCCGGCGGAGGCGCGCGCGTGCTGGGCAAGAGCGGTGGCTTCCCGATCCTGGGCGGCGGTCAGAGCTGCGAATCCGCTCAAGCGGCTTATGTCGAGGAAATGAGCGTCGGTGGCCCCAAGGGTCAGGCAGATCTGACTGCGGGTCAGTACGGCGCCGTACTGAATCGGGGCTCGTACTTCGCCCACTGCGGCGTGCCGGATTCGATGAACTTGAGCATTTGCGCGGCCGTGCAGAACGGGCGCGCCGTTGGTGTTACTGTGACGACCAAGCCACGCGACCCGCGCATCCAAGCGTGTGTCGCGGCTGGCGTGCGGGGTTTGAGCTTTCCGAGTCACCCCAAACTGGACGTGTCACGCACCAACTTTTAGAGAGGCGAGCGTAGTGCAGCAGCGAGGAGGGCATGGGCGGCAGGCGAGCTATGGAGCCGGCAGCTTGCTGCTGGCGCTGTCCGTTTCGGCCCTCGGTTGCTCCGCGGCCGCGGCGAGCGACCTCCCCGAGGGTGAAGCGAACCGCGCCGTCGTCGCGCTCGAAAAGCACGGCGTCTCCGCTGAAAAAGAGCGCGACCCCGAAAAAGAAGGGCGCTTTCGCGTCATGGTCGGGCGCGACGAAGCCGCTGCCGCAGCCTCCGTGCTCGAGCAAGAGTCGGTACCGAGCCACGACAACGCCGGCATTCTGCAGAGCTTGGGCACAGGCTCGATGGTGCCGAGCCGCCTCGCGGAGCACGCGCGCTTGCTCGCCGGTATTAGTGGGGAGCTCGAGCAGTCGCTGCAAGCCGTCGACGGCGTGGTCTCGGCGCGGGTGCACCTGGCGTCACCGGAGCGGAGCCCGCTCGATCCCGAGCCCACGGCCGAAAAGCCGTCGGCGTCGGTCCTGCTGCGCCATCGTGGAGTAACTCCGCCGCTCGCGCTCTCGGAGGTGCAACGCTTGGTTGCGGGCGCGGTGCCGGGGCTCGAGCCAGCCTCCGTCTCCGTCGTGGCCAGCCCGGCCCCCCCAGCCGCGCGCCCTGCCGATCGAGAGCTGCGCCGAGTCGGCCCCATCACGGTGACGCGCGCTTCGCTGTCACCGCTGCGTGCCGTGGCGATCGGGACGGTGCTGCTCAATCTGAGCTTGCTGGTCGCGGTGCTGCTGCTCTGGATGAAGGTGCGACGCGGCGACCAGGCGCTGCGCGCTCGCGCAGAGGGTGAAGCGGCAGCCCGGTGAACGCGCCGCTCGCCAGCGCGGAGGGGCCGGCGCTTTCGCTCCGCGGCGTGAGCCTCGCCTTCTCGCGCCCGGTGCTCCGCAACGTCAACCTGGAGGTGCCGCGCGGCTGCCTGTACGGGCTGGTGGGCCCCGGGGCGAGCGGCAAAAGTGTGCTGCTGAAGTGCCTGGCTGGCCTGGTTCGGCCGCAAATCGGCGAAGTGCGGGTCCTGGGCGAGGACGTGACGCGCCTCGACGAAGTCGGACTTTCAGCGCTGCGGCGGCGCATGGGCATGTTGTTCCAAAACAATGCGCTCTTCGACTTCATGACCGTCGCGGAGAACATCGCTTTCCCGCTGCGCCAGCGCGGCGCTTCCGACGAAGAGATCCGCGAGCGCACCGGCGAACGGCTCGCGCGGGTAGGCCTGAGCGGCTTCGAAGAGCGACTACCTGCGCGCCTCAGCGGCGGGCAGAAAAAGCGCGTGGGGGTCGCGCGCGCCACGGTCGCTTCGGCCGAGCTGGTGCTTTACGACGAGCCCGCTGCCGGCCTCGATCCGGTCACTTCGCAGCGCATCTTCGACTTGCTGCGCGCCGAGCAGCGCGCAAAGCAAGCGACCGTGGTCATGGTTTCGAGCGACTTGGATCGCTTGCTCCCGGTCACCGATCGCATCGGCGTGCTGCTCGACGGCAAGCTGGCCTTCGACGGCACCGTCGAACAAGCCCGCAATTCGAGCGACGCCGCCGTTCGGCAGTTCGTCACCTGCTCCCCTGACGGGCCGCTCTGATCGGGGATTACCCCTTCAAATAGGCGCGTCTCGCCGCGATCGCGGCGAAGGGCTCGCTCGCGGGCTCGAGCTCGACGACGTAGCAATCGCACGC
>JBEHXA010000150.1:0-13365 GCA_048498935.1 Myxococcota bacterium | reverse complement strand
GTGGATGGCATCTTGATGGGAACCGCTGAACGCGGTGAAAACCAGCTCCCCGGCGTACGGGTGCCGGGGATGAACCGGTAAGCGTGTCGTCGCTTCTACGACCGATACAACCTCCGGCATGTCTCCGAAGTACAACATGGGGTCCACTCCGTGTGAGTACAAGTTCATGGCGATGGTCACGATGTCGACGTTGCCTGAGCGCTCGCCATTGCCCAGCAGCGTGCCTTCGATGCGGGTCGCGCCTGCCAGCATGGCCAGCTCTGCGGAAGCGACGCCGGTGCCGCGATCGTTGTGGCAGTGCACGCTGAGCGTGACGTGCTCGCGCCGCTTGCGGTGGCGTTCGAACCATTCGATGCGGTCGGCGAACACGTTGGGCGTGGTCATCTCGACCGTGGTGGGCAGGTTGATGATCGCGGGACGATTCGGTCCCGCGTCCCACGCTTCGACGACCGCGTCACACACTTCGAGTGCGTACTCGAGCTCGGTGCCGGTGAAGCTCTCCGGTGAGTACTGGAAGATGACCTGCGTTTCGGGCATCTTTTCGGCTTCGCGCTTGACCAGCAGTGTGCCTTGTACGGCCAAATCCAAGATCTCTTGCTTGGATTTGCCGAAAACGACGCGGCGCTGCAGCTCACTGGTCGAGTTGTAGAGGTGCACGATGGCGCGCGGTGCGCCCGCTATCGATTCGAACGTGCGCACGATGAGCGGCTCCCGCGACTGCGTGATCACTTGAGGGATGACGTCGGCCGGTAGTGCGCCGCTCGTGAGCGCCCAACGAATGAAATCGAAGTCGGTTTGCGAAGCGCTCGGAAACCCGAGCTCGATCTGCTTGAAGCCGACGCGCACCAAGAGCTCGAGCAAGGTGCGCTTGCGGTCGTGCCCCATCGGGTCGGGGAGCGCTTGATTGCCGTCGCGCAAATCGACGGAGCACCAGGTGGGGGCTTGCGTGAGCGCGCGGTCAGGCCAGCGGCGGTCGGGCAGGGTGACTCGTTCGGGAGCTTGATAGCGCTGGGGATTGAAGGGCATCGGGAACCTCGGTCGGTAGGAGCCGGAGAGGTTCGCGACGCACGTCCACGTTCTCTCCAGCGGTCTGCGGGAGAGAGCTTGGAAACGCTACGTTTTGGCTACGTTTTGCGGCGTTTCACACCTCTCCCGCGCTGCTAAGAAGCAGCCCGGAGAGAAGCGGAAGGCAAAACGAAGCGCGCACTTGCCCCGGAAGCATAAAGAACTCCGCGCCACTGTCAACTGCTCACGTGGGTCGAGTGGCGGGTGGCCGCCGGAAGCCACTTGTCGGACAGCCTCGATTGTGGCGGCCGTGCCGGGTTCTGGTGGTCCCCAGCGCGGCACGGCACTTGCGACCGACGGGGGATGAAGATGCGGCGTGCTATTCTTGCGGCGATGTCGCGCAGCGGACGTCGGGCCACTTACGAAGAGTTACGAGCGGTCCCCGACCACCTCGTGGCGGAGATCATCGATGGTGAGCTGCTGACATCTCCGCGTCCAGCGTCGATTCACGCGCGTGCTGCATCGAGCTTGGGTGGGGAGCTCTATGGTCCATTCGATCGCGGTCGCGGGGGAGGGCCAGGTGGATGGGTGCTGCTCGACGAACCCGAGCTTCATCTGCTGGGCAACGTGCTGGTTCCCGATCTGGCAGGTTGGCGGCGCGCTCGGATGCCAGAGATGCCGGAGGCGACAGCGTTCGAACTCGCACCTGATTGGGTGTGCGAGGTACTGTCGTCGTCGACCGCGGCGGTGGATCGAGCTCGCAAGGTCCCCATCTATGCTGCAGCGGGCGTTTCACATGTTTGGCTCGTAGATCCGGTGCTTCGAACGGTGGAGGCCTTGCGGCGCGAGGCTGATAGCTACCGCCTGCTCGGCACGTGGCACGGCGAGGGTACTGCGCGCATCGAGCCGTTTGACGCGATCGAGCTGGAGCTTGCTGCGCTGTGGTCGCGCTGACTTGCCGGGCGTCAGCGTAGCGTTATCGGCGCGACTATGTGTGGTCTCGCGAACGAGCTGAAGGCCGCGGGGGGCTGGTGTATGGATGCAGGCATGGCGATCACCACCCTGAACCCGTATTTGAATTTCGATGGTACTGCGGCGAAGGCTGTCGAGCTCTATCAGAGCGCGCTCGGTGCGAAGGTGGAGCACCTGCAGCGCTTCGGCGACATGCCCGACAGCAAGCCGGAGCACGAAGATCGCGTGCTGCACGCCCATCTCACGCTCGGCAGCTCGGGCGTGATCATGATCAGCGACACCATGCCGGGCATGCCGTTCTCGACCGGCACCAACATGCACGTCGCTCTGCACTTCGACGACGCGAAGGACCTTGACGCAAAGTTTGCCGCGCTCGCCGTCGGCGGCAAAGTAATGATGCCGCCTAACGACACCTTCTGGGGCGCGCGTTTCGGCATGCTAATCGACGCGTTCGGCGTCAACTGGATGTTCAACTGTGACTTGAAGAAGGGCTGAACACCTTGCTGTCCGAGCAGCCGGTGATCAGGTCGTGACAACCGAAGGTTTGATACTGGTCGCCGGCCTGCCGCGGGCCGGTAAGTCGACTTTGGCGGAGCGCCTTTGCGCGCTCGGGATCGGGGCGGAGCACTTGCCGCTCGACAAGTATTTTCTGCCCGTACCTGAGGGACGGCGGTTCTTGGATTGGGTGCAGGAGCCGACGTCGCTGGACTGGCAAACGCTCGAGCGGCATTTGCGGGTGTTGCGGAGTGGGCGGGATTGCTTCACTCCGGCGCTCGACTGGAGTGGGTCGGGGCGTCGTTTGAACGAGGGCGGCGATGTGGCTCACCCGAGCAGCAGGCTCGTGAGGGGCGGGGCTCGGTTCTATGTGATTCCGGGGTGCTTTGCTTTCGAGGCTCCGGTCGACGCTCCAGCTTTCAAGATCTTCGTGGAAACGCCGCTGCATGTTCTGGCGGAGCGCTACGCGGGTGAGCGGGTACCGGAGCCGGAGGTCGCGGCGATTGTTGCGCGGTATTGCCCCGGCCATCAGCGGCTTCGAGCCTATGGGGCAGATGCGGACCAGGTTGCCAATGGCGAGTCCATCCATGAGCTGGTGGTAAGAGACGTAGCGACGAAGCTGCAGACGCACTTTTGCCCCACGTAGCGCCTGCAGCCGGGGACGGCGCTCGGGCGGCTGCTGATTTATGATGTCGCCATGGCGAGCGCGGGCGAAGTGGCGATCGAGAAGTTCATTCGAGCTTGGAGCGAGCCGGATGCGTCGATGCGCGATGCGTTGCTCGAGGAGTGCTTCGCCGAGAACGGGCGGATGGTTACGGGCAATCGCGAGATTCGTGGGCGCGCGGCGCTGGCGGCTGACATGGCGCGCTTTCACGCGACTGGGCAGCTTGCGCGGATTCTGTTGACGAGCGCAATCGAGGTGCGGGGCTCGACTTTTCGATATCGCGGTGCGGCGGAGCTCCGCGATGGGACGAGCGCCGAAGCGTTCGACGCGGGCGAGCTCGACGAGACCGGGAAAATTGCGCTCGTTTTGACGTTCGCTGGGCCGCTCTCTGAGCTCGAGGTGCCGCGAGTCTTCGGCGCGACCTAGTCGCGGCTCACGCGCGACGCGAACGCTTGGCGGCTTTGCCTGGTTTGGCTGGCTTGGCTGGTTTGGCAGCCTTTGCAGGTGCCGACTTCTTCGCAGCCTTGGAACCCTTGGCGGCCTTGATCGGCTTCGCTGCTTTGGCTGGCTTCGCCTTCTTGGCGGCCTTGGCCGGCTTGGTCGCCTTCTTTGCTGCAGCAGCTTCGGGACGCGCGTGGAGCGCCTGATAGATGCCGAGCTTGCCGCCACCCGGCAGTGTTACCTGTGTGAGCCTGCCCCAACCCTGATCCTGAATCGGCGAGCAAGCGACGCGGAGCTTCGTCAACTTGGCGACGAGCTGCTCCACGTCTTCGCAAATCAGGTAGTGCTCGTGCACGTCGTTCTTCGATGAAGGGTGCACGGCGAGCTCCGACGGCGGCAACCCAAAGATCAACCAACCGCCGCCTGAATCGACACCGTCGAGGCCGAGAACATCGCGCAGAAAAGCGCGATCAGCGTCGGCGTCCTTGCTCTGAATGATGGTGTGAGAGCCGATAATCATGGCCGCCGAGACTAGCGGAACCGTGCGCGCGGGTCACTGCCGCTAGAAACGCTTGCCGAACGGGCCGAGGAGCGCGACGCTCGGTGACGATGAGTACCCGGGATCCGAAGGTCGAGGCATTCGTTGGTCGGGCCAAAGCTTGGCGTGGGGAGATGGAGAAGGTGCGCGCCATCTTGCTCGAGTCTGGTCTGGATGAAGAGATCAAGTGGGGGAAGCCGTGCTTTGCGTTCGAGGGTAAGAACGTCGCGATTCTTCAGCCGTTCAAGGCCTTTTGCGCCCTGATGTTCTTCAAGGGTGCGCTGCTGAAGGATACGCACGGCCTCTTGCGCAGTCAGGGCGAGAATACGCAGTCGGCGCTGCGCTTGGAGTTTACGAGCGAAGCGGACGTCAAGAAGGCGGTGCTCAAGGACTACGTGAAGCAAGCCATCGCGGTCGAGAAGTCTGGGCTCAAAGTCGAGTTCAAGGCCAAGGACGAGCTGGAGCTGCCGGAGGAGCTGACCAAGATCCTCAAGAAGGATCGCAAGCTCGGCAAAGCGTTCGAGGCGCTCACGCCGGGGCGACGGCGCGCCTATGTCATGCACTTCGCGGCCGCGAAACAGCCGCAGACGCGCATCGCACGCATCGAAAAGCTCGCTCCCAAGATCCTCGCCGGCTTGGGCATGAACGATCGCTAGCCGCTACCGCGTGTGGCTTGGCGCGTAGGAAGGTCACGCGCTGGCGAGCACGCCGAAGGCGTCTTCGAGGATCGTGACGCGCGAAAATCCCGCTTCATTCAGGCGTTTGACGACGCCGCGGGTGGTGCGGGAGCCGCTGGGGCTATTCGCATCGCCGATATAGTGGAAGAGCTTGCCGCCGCGCGTGAGCAACCGATGAAGCAAGTCGTAGAAAGCGGCAGAGTAGAGATCACCGGCCAGGTTGATGGCCGGCGGATCGTGCAAGATGGCGGAAAATGATGCGGGCTCGAGCGTGGGCAAGATGCTCGCACTATCACCGTCGAGCAGAGTAAGCCTGGAGCTTTCGAACAGCTCGCGCGACCACGGGTTTTGGCGAGCTAGCTCTCGCACTACCGGTTCGATCTCGATCGTGACGACCTCGCTGGCGGTACGGGCAGCCGCGATGGCCGCGTAGCCGAGGCCGCTCGTGGTGTCGAGCACTCGGCCGTGCACCTTGCCGAGCGCTCGCACCATGCGCGCGGCTCCCTCGTCGGGCGCGACGTCGCGAATGCGGTGCATGAGAAAGCCGGAGATGAGCAACGCCGGCGAGCTGGGAGTCGGCCAAAGCTGAAAAGAGCGAGCCGATGCGTCCGAGTAGATACGGAGCGGCGCGGTTTCGCCGGCCTCGTCGATCGCGAAGCAAACCGAATCGGTCTCGGCAATCGCTTCGATACTGGACCAGGCGATGAGCGGAAGCGCCGGTACCGTTATGCCTGCCGCCTCTAGCGCTACCTCGATTTCAGTCCGCCCCAAGTCGAACGAGCAGCGCGCTGTCGCCAGACCGCGCCGACGCGCCTCGAGCAGCGGAGCCGCCTGGTAACACGAGATGACCGGCTTCATCGATTCTTCATGAGCTGGGAGCGAGATTGGACCACGACCGCGTGCACCTTTCCAGCCTACAGCGCTCGCCGCATTGCGATGCGCTGCTCAGGCAAAGGCAAGTGGCGGCGCTGCTCGTCGAGGTGGTGGGCGAGCCCTGGCGTGACGTCGGCGCCCGCGAGTATTGCGAAGCCGCGGCGTTCGTAGAAGGGGCGATTGAACGGTAAATGGCTGTAGGTGGTGAGCGTGAGGGAGGGATGCTGGCGCGCTCGGGCCCAGCCGATGGCGGCCTCGAGGAGACGGCTGCCGACGCCGCGGCGCATCGCGCTGAGGCGCACCGAGAGTTGGTCGAGGTACGCGGTGCCGTCGAGCTCTGCCAGCGCGGCGAAACCGACGGGGTTTCCAGAACCATCGACGGCGATGTGGCAGAAACCTTGCTCGAGCGAGCTCGTCCACAGCGCGCGCTCTGCAACGGAGAAAGGGTGATCGGCTGCGAGCACGAGCGGGATGCCCGACTGAGCGTAGAGCTCCGCCGCATCTTCGTCGATGGCGACGAGCAAGCTCAGCTCGGAGGGGCGCGCGGCTCGAATATTCAGGTCGGTCAGGGGGACCTCGGTGCGGCAACGTTGGCACTGTCAGGCCTGGATGCAACTGGCATAATCCGCCTGTGAGTCGCGCGTTCACCAAGGAAGATCGCGAAGAGCCGCCGCTCGTGGTGCCGCGCGCGCCGCTACCCGATGGAACCGCCAACTACGTGACCGAACGCGGCCTCGCACTGCTGCGCGCCGAGCGAGTTGCGCTCGAAGGTTCGAGGCCGGACGCCGAGGGGCCGAACGGCGCGGCTGCCGTCGCAGCCCATCACGCACGCTTGGCGGCGCTCGACGCGCGGCTTGCGACCGCGCAACGGCTCGACCCCGCAACCCTGCCGCAGGACGAAGTGCGTTTTTCGGCCGCCGTCACGCTGCGCAGCGCCGACGATCAGGAGCGTCGCTATCGCATAGTGGGCGTGGACGAGGCAGACGCGGCCACGGGTCGCATCGCATTCACGGCCCCGCTGGCGCGCCAGCTGACCGGCAAAGGGCTTGGCGATTCCGTCACGCTTCGCTCGCCGCAGGGCGAGCTCGAATTCGAGATCGTCGCGATCGACTATCGGCCGGAATAGCCGTTGGCGTGGTCGCCGCTCGCTCACGCTGCGAGCAGGTGCGTGGAGCCGCTGGCGACAGTTGCGTGACGGCGATACGTTCCCGGGGCGACTTGGTGGTGGCGTTTGAATGCGCGACCGAATGCGAACTCGGAGCGGTAGCCGACGTGGGTCGCGATCTCCGCGAGTGATGCGTCGGTATCGCAGAGGAGCCGAGCGGCTGCCTCCATGCGTTGATTCGTGAGGTAGCGCATGGGCGAGAGCTGGAGCATGCGCACGAACTCGCGTGCGAAGACCGGGCGCGAAAGCCCGACCGCGCGCGCCAAGAGCGCCACGGTCCAGTACTTGGACAAGTCGGCGCGCAGCAGCTCGAGCGCGCGCTCGATGCGGCGATTGCGGATGGGGCGCCCCCAGCGAGGGAGCGGCACCGGCTGCGCCATGCGCGCGACGTAGACCAGCAGGCTACGTAAAAGCAGACCGACCAACGCTTCGCTCGGCGGCTTGCTCAGCTCCACTTCGTCGCCGACCAGTCGCAGGATGGCGGCGAGCGGGCGATGTTGGGCTACCAGCTCGTGCGAAAAGACACGCTCGCTACCCGCGCGCAGAACCTTGAACCACACGCCCTCGACCCCAGCCGAAAAGGTGACCTCGACCCGCACTGGGCACGCGCCCTCCATGGCGCTGGCCGTGACGCCAAGAGCCGTGCGGCTTCGCTCGATGCGCACTCGGAGCTCGGTGTCGGGCGGGAGCATGGGATAGATCCTGCTCCCCGCGGCAGCGCTCGTCCACCCTTTGCGACGCGCGGAGCTGGCGCGAGAGCCTCGGTACAATCTTAGAGAGCGCGCGCTATGGCAAAGCGCCCGCCGAGCCAGCACATGACCAGCATGATTGCCAGCCGTAGCGCGCGCGAGGACGCACCGGGGGAAACCGAAAAACGAGGCGCCATTGCGCTGGTGGGCGAGCACCTGTTCGCCAGCCGCACCGTGCTGGTTTTCGGCGAGGTGAACACTACCCTGGCGGAATCCGTAACCGCCCAGCTCTTGGCGCTCGCAGCGCGCAGCAGCGAGCCGATTCGGATCCTGATCAATTCGCCGGGCGGTCATGTCGAAGCGGGCGACACCATTCACGACGTGCTGCAGTTCGTCGAAGCCGAGGTGCGCATCGTCGCTACGGGGTGGTGCGCGAGCGCCGGCGCGCTGATCTTTGCCGGTGCCAAGCGCGAAAATCGCTTGGCGCTGCCGAACACGCGCTTTCTCCTCCATCAGCCGCTCGGCGGGGTCGGTGGGCCGGCGTCAGACGTGGAGATCGAAGCGCGACAAATCCTGCTCATGCGCGAACGGCTGAATCGCATCTTCGCCGAAGCCACTGGTCAGCCTCTGGAAAAGATCGCGCGCGATACCGAGCGCAACCATTGGATGAGCGCGCAAGAAGCGCTCGACTACGGGCTCGTTGGCCGCATCGTCAGCAATAGCAGCGACGTGAACAAGCACTGACTCCGGCGACCCCGGTTCGCGTCGTCGCCGTGTAGGCATGGCCTCATGAGCAAGGACCGTCGCTCCCACGGGTCCACAAAAAGCACAAGGGCCGCCCCGGTGAGGGCAGCCCTTGTGTGGCTGTGTTGAGAGCGCTTTACAGCGAGTTGACGAACGCGATCAGCGCTTCGCGGTCGGCGGTGGACAGCGCCTTGAAGTTGTCCACCACGTGCGATGCCTCGCCGCCGTGCCAGAGGACGGCCTCGAGCACGCTGGCGGCGCGGCCGTCGTGCAGCAGGTTGGTGTGGGCACCGAGCGTCACGAGGAAGCCGATGCTGGAGAGCGGCGAGGTACGCCACTCAGAAGCAGCCGGAGGATCCTCGGGGGCGCCGGTCGTGGCCATGCCGCTGTTGTCGGCAAGGTCCGGACCCATGTCGTGGAGCAAGAGGTCCGTGTACGGCTTGAACGACTGGTCGCGGAGCTCCGCGAACGGATGGTTCGAGCCGGTGACGGCGTCGGTCACGTGGCAGTTGTTGCAGCCGACGGTCCTGAAGAGCTTGCCACCTTGCACGACCTGCGGGTCTTCCGCGTTGCGCTGCGGGTAGACGCCGACCAAGCGCATGTAGGTCGTCATCTTCATGATGGCTTCTTCGGACAGCTCGGCAGCGCCTCCGTCAGCACCGGGGAAGATGCTGCTGGTGACGCCCATGTCGTCGAAAGCTGCGTTGGCAACCTGGTGCCGCACGCTGACCTTTTCGGCCTTCCAGCCCATGCGGCCGATGCGCAGGACGCCCGTCTCGGGGTCCTTCACGTAGCTCGGGCGACCCGAGATCCCGTTGTTGTCGCAGTCGAGCGGATCGGCGTGCGACAGGATCGTCTCCTCGCTCAGAGCTTCGAGGAGGCCGAGACCGACGAGCTTACGCGCCACGCGCGCCGAGAACCCGCCGATGTTGCCGCTGTTCGCGGTCACCGAGATGATCGGCTTGGTGAGCGTGACCTTGGTGCCGTCGCCGAGCGTGACTTCCTTGGTCTCCTTGCTCGCGAGCTTTGCCGTACCCTCTTGGAGCTGCAGCTGGTCGCCCAGATCGCCCGAGTTGTACAGCTTGAACGCCATCGACGTCGACTCGCTGAACGTGTCGACCGTGGTGCCCGGGCCGTTGTGGAGGTGGCAATTGGTGCAGGCGGTGGTCGCCAAGAGCGGACCGGCCTGGTTCATGTGCTCGGGGAACGGCTGGTTGCCGAGCTCGCTGTGCTCGCCGGTGGTGAAGTCCGTGTGGAACAGACGTCGACCTTCGACGAAGTTCTGCACGTTTTCCGGCTGGATGTTGAGCGCCATCTGACCGATGGATTGCTCGATGTCCTGCTCGTCGAGGATCCAAGCGATGGTGGTGTCGCCACCGCCGCGCGCCTCGGGCAAGGGCCCCGGCGCTGCCGCAAAGTCCTGATTGTCCGGGGTGAGGCCGCCTTCACCGATCCTGTAACGGAAGCAGTCGGTGTAGTAGGAGTCGCGCGAGCCCTTGGTGGTCATCGAGGCCGGATCGATGAAGATGCCGATCTCGAACTCGTAGTTTTCACCCACGGTGAAGGAGCGACCCTGCGGTGCGGTCTTCTCCTCGTACTGCTGGACCTGCTTGTAGTTCTTGAAGCCGAAGACCTCGGGTGGGATCTGCGCTTCGGTCGCGTCCGGGATGTAGTTGTTGTACTGGAACGTGGCGTTGCCGGCGCGCTGCTTCCACGAGCGCCAGTTGGTGATGCGGTTGCCGTTGTGATCCGTCGGATTGTGCGGCAGGTACGTCGTGCGGATGAGGTTCTGGCCCGTGGGCGTGAAATCCTCGATGATGAAGCCGTAGGTGCGGTCCTCGAAGTAGTGAGGCTCGAACGAGGCGAACGTCCCTTCCTTCTCGTGACGGCCGCGGACGCGACCGGCGCCGCGCGTGACGATGACGCCGTCGGCGCGCTTCGTGACGACGGGCGGATTGACCGCGTCGGCCGGGCTGAACAGCGGCACCACGTTGCCGAGGGCCGGAGCGACGGCCATACCGCGCCCGCCAGCCGCAGTGAAGTAGTTGAAGGCAGCTTCGAGATCGGCGTCGCCGATCAGGTCTGCCGGGTATGCGGCCATGAGCTTGCCGCCCATGCGCACCTGAGTCTTGAACTGCTCGACCGTGCCCTTGAAGTTGTAGAGGTCGGGGTAGCGAGCGTTCGCGTTGCCCTGGAGGTTGTGGCAGCCGCTGCAGGTTGAGATGAACGACTCGGGCACGGAGGCGCCCGAGCAAGTGGTGGGGGGTGCTTCACCCGGCTTCACCACGCCGCCGCCGCCACCCGTGCTGCCGGGGCCTGGGCCCGGACCTGGGTCGACGCCGGTTTGCCCGCCGGTCGTGGTGGTGGTTCCCGTGCCACCGGTCGTTGCCGCCGGTTGCTGCCCGGGTCCCGGCGTCGTCGGGGTGCTTGAGCAGCCCGCGAATACAGCCGAGAGGCAAATTAACGATGAGAGTGAAGCAAGTCCCGTGATGTTAGATCCCTGCATTGGTTGCTCCTGCCGAAGTCGTTAGCGTCCGGAGGATTCGACTCCCGTCTCGATAGGAATGGCCAAATCGTGATCGAGAGAGAATATTTGGCACTGCCGTGCCCATGCAGGCGCGCGAGGGATGGAACGGGTGCCATATTGCCGCGAGACGCAAACTCGTTGTCAGCGAGACTGGACGACGACAAGACGCCTGCAATCCGCTCTCGCTCGACGTTCACGTTGAGGCTGCGAGCTCGGCAAAAGTAACTACGCCGCAGGGCTAGGCGACGTAGCAAACGCGTCGAGCGCCCATGATTGAGGCGGAAGCGCGCGTGGCATGCCGGCGTCGATGGCGCTGCCGCTGACGGTCCGTGAATGTGCAGCCAAGTGGTTGCAGGTAGAGCGCCTCGGCGTTATATATGCAACCAGGAGGTTGCAAATGAAATCAAGTGATCGCATCGAGAAGCGCGTGGTGTTGCGCGCATCGGTTTCGCGCGTTTGGCGGGCAATCACCGACGCGCGTGAGTTCGGGAGTTGGTTCGGTGTCACGCTCGAGGGTGAGTTCGCGCCGGGCCGAACCCTGGCTGGCAATTTCGAGGGGAACATCGATGAGGCCGCCATCATCGAGCACCAAAAGAGCTTGGGTCTCACACCGTCGAAAGTGAGGCAGCCGCAGGCGGGCGCGGTGTTTTGCACGGTCGAGCGAATCGAGCCAGAGCGGTATTTCAGCTTTCGTTGGATTCCCTACGGCATCGATGTGGACGCGAATCCCGAGACAGAGCCGACCACTCTGGTCGAGTTCCAGCTGGAGCCGGTCGAGCAGGGCACTGCGCTCACGATCGTGGAGTCCGGCTTCGATCGAGTGCCGGCTCACCGACGCGTCCGCGCTTTCCGCATGAACGAGGGCGGCTGGTCCGCTCAGGCCGACAACGTGAGGAAGTATGTCGAAGGCGCGTGACCGGGCGGCTGTGGACATCTTCTTTGCGCTCGGTGACGGCACGCGACTCGCGGTGGTGAGAAAGCTGGGCAGCGGCGGCGCCACGACTGCGACGGTGCTTTCGGACGGCGCGAAGGTGACGCGGCAGGCGATCGTCAAGCACCTGCAGGTGCTCGAAGAGGCAGGTCTCGTCACCTCGGAAAAGCGGGGTCGAGAGGTGCTGTACGCGCTCGAGCCGGAGCGCTTCGATGCGGCGCGCGACTTCCTCGATGACGTCTCGCTCAGCTGGGATCGCGCGCTCGAGCGGCTGCGTCGCCTGGTCGAAGGTTCGAGCTAGCGACGCGCGACTTGCGCGGCATGTGGCTAAGGTGGTTGTTGCGACTACACGCGTCCTTCGGAATCTGCTCGTGGGCGTTACTCCTCTACTGAGGGGTTACCTCTCGGCTCGCGGCAACAGTGGATTTCAGCCAACATGGCCTGATGCGCTACTTGGCGAGCCTCGCCGTCGTGGGTTTGGTTTCGCTGGTCGCTTGCGGCAGCCAAGACGGTGGCGGTGGCAAGGGCGGTCAATCGCCTGCAGGGCCGACGGCTGGATCGGGCGGTGACTCGATCCCGAGTGGCTCAATGGCGGGTACGGCTGGCAAGACGAGCTCGAGTGGCGGATCGAGCACCGGAGGAGTGACGAGCGGCGGGACTTCGACCGCTGGCGCTGGTCACCCGAGTGGCGATGGCGGCAAACCCGTAGACGGGGCTAGCCAGGGAGGCTCGGGTGGAGCTCCAATCAGCTCCGGACCGATCGACTGCAGAGCCAAGGATGATGGCAAGTCGACGATCACGCTCATCAACCATTGTCAGAGCACACTGTCCGTTCGCGGCAGCGACATTCAAGGCGCCGAGCTCATGCCGGGAGAGCACGCCTGTCGTGACGTGGCCAGTGACGTCGAGAGCCTGCCGGCGATTCGCTTTTGGGGCTTCATCGGCGAAGACCCGGGCGGTGAACGCTACACGCTCGCCGAGCTGACGCTGAACACCGACTTCAACGACTTCGACTGGTACAACATCAGCCACGTCGACGCGCACAACTTGCCGATGCAAGTGAGCGCCGTCGAGATGCCGAAGTGCCGCACGCTGAGCTGCCCGAATAGCTTGCTGCCGGATTGCCCAGCTGAAGGGCAGCTGAAGGACGCGAGCGGCACCGTGATCTCGTGCTTTAGTCCGCACCGCGACGACAAGGACAGCGTGGTTGCGCAGTATTTCGAAGCTGGGTGCGCCGACGCTTATTCATGGAGTGGGGACGACCAAGAATCGGTCGTGGCATGCGCGGGCGAGGACTACGACGTGGTGTTCTGTCCTTGAGCCGGTTGCTCGACCGGTTGCCGCTTTCGTCGGAATCTTGAAGCCGCGAAAGCTCTGCGCTCCAAAAAACAGCGGAACGTCAGCCGGCGCTGTTAGGCGGGGGATCGTGGCGGCACCAACTGCACAAAGTGGGTGAGATGGTCTGCTGATGCGATGGTTTGGTTTCCGTAGCGCTGTACTTGGCGGGCTCGCCTTGGCGTGCATGGCGTGCGGAGAAACGCGGAGCGAGGGTTCTCCGCGGTTGGAGCGTGGGGTTAGTAGTGGTGATTCGGGGATGACGGGCGTGGGTGGTTCCGGCGGGTTCGGGGGAGCGGCGGAGGAAGC
>JBEHXA010000149.1:0-13373 GCA_048498935.1 Myxococcota bacterium | reverse complement strand
GAAACCGTCACCCGCAACGCGGCCGACGAATTTCATCTCATTGCGGTCACGATTCAGGAGCGGACCGCTAGCGTGGAGCGCTTGGGTGAGATCGAGCGGCGGCTCTCGAAGCTCGAGGAGCGGGTCGGGCGATAGCATGATACGCATGGCACCATGCGTGTCGGTTGCTGGCGTCTTGGACTGCTGAGCGTCGCGCTTCGGGCGGCCGTGCTTGTCGCTATCGCGGTCACGCAGAGTGGGTGCTTGTTTGCGCGGATCGTGGGCCATGGCACGCCGGAGCTCGATGCGCCGGCGATGTTTGCGAGCCGCACGGTGCGGCGATCGCCCCGGCCGTGGCCGCTGCCGGTTCGCGCGCGGGCGGTGCGCCCTCAGCTGACCCCGAGCGAGCAGGCTAGCTACGGGTCGTTCGAGCGAATGTTGGAAGTGGCCGATACGCGCGCCTTCTTGATCGTTCGCGATGACGAGCTGGTCTACGAACGCTATTTCAACGAGGTGGGCGGTGATAGCGAGCTGCCCGGCTTTTCGATGACCAAGACGTACGCGGCGTTGCTGATCGGTAGCGCGCTCGATGACGGGGTGCTCGGCTCGCCCAGCGATTCGATCGTCACGTACATTCCGCAGCTGGCCGGCAAGCCTGGCTACCAGCAAGTAACGCTCGATCGGCTGCTACGCATGATCTCCGGTATCGACTTCTCGGAAGAGAGCGTGGCCGGTGCAGAGCTCTACTACTCGCAAAACCTGCGCAATTTCATGTATTCCTACGGCGTCACCCGCCAACCCGGCAGTAACTACGTGTACGGCAGCATCAACGTCCAATTGCTGTGGGACGCGCTGCACAGGCGCCTGGGTGGTCGGCAAGTCGCCACCTACTTCGAGCAGCGAATTTGGGGACCGCTCGGCGCCACTCACGATGCAAGTTGGTCGCTAGACAGCGCGGAGAGTGGTATCGAGAAGTTCTTTGGCGGCTTCAATGCAACCGCCCGCGATCACGCGCGCCTTGGCCTGCTCTTCCTCCACGGGGGCCGGCTGAACGGCGCACGCATCGTGTCCGAAGCTTGGGTCGAGCGCTCGCTGACGAGCGACCCGATCGCCGGCTGGCAGCGCACCACCGACGGCCTGGTGCGCCGCGGTGAGTATCAATGGTTCCTCACGCTGGACGGCCGCGGCTACTTTGCCAAGGGCTACAATGGGCAGTACATCTTCGTCGCTCCGCGCGAGCGAACGGTGTTCGTGCGCTTCGGTGAAGGTTACGGCGACATCGATTGGACCGCGCTCTTTCTGCGGCTGGCATCGCAGCTGAACACCGCCGCACCGCAGCCGCTCGCCGCTCGTGACGCCGCCGATTAGAGCGTTCACGACTGCGGCGCTGGGACTTCAGTTGCCGGTGAGCTTGGCTGTGCCGGTCGCGTGCGCTTGGGCTTGGAGTGAGCCGGTGTCGAGGCCGCCCATGAGAGAGGCTTCTAGTTTGGCCAGGGCGTTGGTGGCCATGGCGGGGACACCCATGACTTTGTTTTCGGTTTCGCTGATGGTGTCGGTTACTTCTTTTTGGATGCGCTGCAGGTCAGCGGCGTCGGCTTGGGCTTTGGCTCGCACTTCGGCGGCGACGAAGGGATTCATCGCGGTGGTCGAGGCCAAGAAGGTTACTTGGCCTGCCAGGACGGGCACGAGGGCCGTGTCTTCTGCGATTTTCTTGGTGAGCGTCGCGACCTTTTCGGGTGTTCGCTTGAGCTCGATCACAAGCTCGTTCAAGCGCGCGAGCAGCGTCTCGAGCTCCTCTTTGGCGGCGGCGCTGACGTCAACGTTGGCGTTGAGGGTGACCTTGCCTGATTGCAGCGTCGCGCTGGCCATGCCGAGCACGTCGGCCAGGGTTAAGCCATGCCTCTCGGGCAACAGCGCGAGGCTGTCGAGAATCGCCTGCAGCTGATCGATCGGCTTGGTCAGATCGGCCGCGCCTGCCTTGAGCTCGGCGGAGATGTTCTTGAGCTGCTCCATCGGCGGAACAGCCACTTTTGCTGCGGTTTTAGGCTCCGGCTCACTCCCGCCGCACCCGATGGCGAGCGCACTGCCAGCAACGATAGCCCAGATCATGAGATGACGATGCATCGCTAACTCCCTCGCGTATTGGTCAATGGCCGCAATCCCGAGCTCGCGGCGACCTGCACAATAGTCGAGGCTGATGCGAACACCATCGCACGAACATGCGACTCCCACTCACGGCATTCGGCAATCGTTCAGGCACGTTTCCGAACTGACTTTCATTACTAGTACTATTCCGCTATCGGCGGGCCTCGCCGCATGCGCTCGTCATCGATCGCGCATCGAACGCGCGCGAACGTTGCGTGGTGCGCTCGTGGAGGTAGGTGCGTGCGGCGTGAGCGCGGGCAAGCACCAAAGGTCGCCTAGCATGAGCCGAGTGCCGGCACATTGACTAACCCCTCCCACGTGCGCACAGGCCAGCGGCCGAGCACACGTTTGGGAGGGGTCGGCCGCGCGCAGGCCGTAGGCCGAGCACGGACGGGGGTGGGCAACTTTAGGGACGGCCGCTGCCTTGGGCGAGCTCTTGGGGAGTTACTTGGCCGACGTCGCCAGTGTTGGGGGGCTCGCCGGTCGCATAGGCGGTGGCGAGCTTGAAGAGGGTGACGAGGCGCGGTTCGGTCACGCGGAGGTAAGTGGCTGATTCGGCCTTTACTTCGATCAAGGCGATGCGCGGATCGTTGGGGCCGCCGTCGCGCTCTTCGTCTTGGTCGCTCTCGTCGCCGAGCCATGCCTTCCAATCGGACTTGTAGAGGTCGTGGACCAGCGCTCGGTCTTGGGTGACATGCGCGAGCCCGCTTACGCTGACGTATTCGCGCGAGCCGTCCTTGTAGTAGGCGAGGTTGACGTGCGGATCGGCGATGAGCTCGTCGACCTTGCCGCTCTCGATGCTGGTCATGAACCAGAGGTCGGTGCCAGCGCGCCTCGCCTGGGTCTGCATAGGGCGTGACACCAGTGCTCCTGCGGTGGTGCGAGTCGTCAGCATGGCGACCTCGATGCCGTCGATCAGCTCGTAAAGTTGCTCGAGCTTCTTTTCGGTAGGTAGCGCTTTGCCGCGTTCTTGCTCGATCGCTTCTTTGGCCATGGCTGCGCTCGGTGCACGGAGCATGCCTCGCCTGCGCGTGAGGCGCGGCTGGTTCATCCTGACGGGATCGCTCACGAGGCCAACGTCGAGCCCATTGCGCAATCGCCTGACGCTGGTCGCCTGATCAACTGAGGAGGATGCGGCTCGTCGCCCGCGCTCCTCATTGCCCGCGTTGCGCCGGCCGGGCCGTGCGCGCCGAACCGAGCTTGTCTGCTTCGTCGAGCTCGGTGTACGTGGTGAATTGAGAGTGGTCGAGGATCTTGGCGAGCTCTGCTTCCGCGGTCTGGCGTAAAGCGGCGACTTGGTTGCGGCGTTCTTGGCGGGTGGGAGGTGGGCCCGCGTCGCCTTGGCGTTGGTCGCGCAGGCTGTCCCAGAAGGTTTGGGCGACTTGGGTGACTTTGGTCTTCTGGGCTTCGGTCAGGCGCAGTTTCTCACCGAGGTTGTTGCTCCATTCTTCGGCCGCGCGCTTGCGCCCTTCTGCGCGCTGAGTTTCGCGCTCCAGGTTGCGCTCCTGCTCGGCGCGATCCATCACGTCGCGCACTGCCGCCTCGAAGACGGGGTTGTCGACGATGGGAGCCACGTCTGCAACGGGGAGCCGCTCGGCTCCGGTGGTGGATGCGCCGGTCGCTGGCGCTACGGCGCGCGCCACGCTGTCTTTCAGGGTCATGGCGCGTAGAGTCCGCTCGAGCGAAGCGATTCGCTCGTCGGTCGGCGCTTGAGTGGGCTGCGCGACTTGGGTAGGTGGCTCCGCGTGCGGGCGTGTGTCTGCGCTCGAAGCGTTGCCTCGAACGAGGGTGAGGGTCAGCAAGGCACCCACGACGCCGCCAACTAGCGCGCTGAGCCCGGGAATCGCGACCGCACTGAATCGAAGCTCAGCCATGCCGGCAAGCCTACCCGAGCCGTCGCTGTTCGGCGCGACGACGCACTGGTGATTTGAGGCGGGCGGTCGAACGCGCTACCGATACCGAATGCACGCCGTCTGTGTCTTTTGTGGCTCGAATCCAGGAATCGACCCGCGCTTCTTGGAGGGAGCCAAGGCGCTCGGGACGGCATTGGCCGCGAGCGGTCGCGTGCTGGTGTACGGTGGGGCGAAGGTGGGTTTGATGGGAGCCGTTGCCGACGCGGCACTCGCGAGCGGCGGCAAGGTGATTGGCGTGTTGCCGCAAGCGCTGGTCGAGCGCGAGGTGGCGCATCGCGGGCTCACCGAGCTGCACATCGTTTCGGGCATGCATGAGCGCAAGAAGATGATGGCGGGCCTGGCCGACGCTTTCATCACGATGCCAGGTGGCCTCGGCACGCTCGAAGAGCTGTTCGAGGTATGGACTTGGGCCAACCTCGGCCTGCACCAAAAGCCGCTCGGGCTCCTCGGCCCGAAGACGTTTTTCGCGCCTCTGCTCCAATACCTGGACCAGCTCGTAGCCCAAGGCTTCGTTCGACCCGAGCAGCGCGATCGCATCGCCATCGAGGAGCGGCCCGAACCGCTACTCGAGTGGCTCGAACGCCGTGAGCCTGTCATCGCCCCCAAGTGGCTCAACGGGTCGATTACGTGAGCGCCTTCAGCCAGACGGAGACGATGGCGACGATGAGGGCGAGCCGGCGGCGCAATTCGTGCGTCTGGGGTTGTGTCGCTCGGTTGCTTGCGGCTAGCGCCTTTGGCGGCATCACGGCTTGCTCGCTCGTGCAGCCGGCAGGAGTGAGCTCGCCGAAGGGCGTTCAGGCGCAACCGGCGCCTCCGTCTACAAGCCCGCCGACCGCACGCCCGCCGACTGCGGCGCCTCCGTCTGCAAGCCTTTCCATTGCCAGCGCGCCACCGAGCATCGAGACATGCCCGGAGCCGTGCGCCGGTTGCATGACTCTGGTGGACGCGGCTAGCGGCAATCTCAAGGGATCCATGCGTTCGCTCGAGAAGGCGGAGCTCGACGCTCTGATCGCCTTCAACCGCGACTATCTCTTCTCTGAAACATGCAAAGCCGAGCGCAAGCGGCAGGAGGGCGAGCAAGCGCCAGGGAGCGGAAGCTACGAAAAGTTCGTGGTGGACGGGGCCTTCACCAAGCCGTTCGCCAAGCAGACGCTCGTCACGTTCTTCGTCGGCAACTGTGGCCTGACGGCCAGTCATTCAGAAAACTGGGGTAAGACGTTCGCGTTGATCTTCGAGGGTGGGAGAATCGTCGACGTGAGCACCGATGGCCCGACCCAGGGCTACGCGCTACTTGCGATAGACTTCGACCACGATGGCTTGAGTGAAGTGGTCGAGTACACGGGCGATTATGCCGCTGGTACTACTTTTTCCGGTGCAGACGTCTGGTCCTACCGCGGAGGACGGCCTCACTCCGTGGCGACGTTCGAACTGTTCTCTGACAGCTGTACGATGCCGCACGGCGAGCACTACGAGTCCACGCTGCATGCGCGTTGGGATCAGTCGAGCAATAAGCTTTGCTTTCTGGCCCGGCGTCGCGACCTAACCTGTCCTCCCAGAGCCGACGTAGGCTACGAGTGACAATCGGGAGGGATATTGGCTCGGTCGCTTGTGGTGTCGACTCTCACGGCGTGGCTTTGGTGCTCCTGGCTAGGGTAGAGCAAATGGCGCATTGCGCGGATACCTCGGAAAAGGGGGCCAGGCTCACTAAGAGGCCTTGGGTTTCGGGCGTGGGGACGAAGGAGTCGTTGTGAGCGAGGAAGACTAGTGATGTGGTGGTGAGCGCAGGGAAGTCGAACGATGGGCACTGGCAGCCGGGTTTTAAAGGGCCGTGGGGATAGGCGCCGTTGATGCTGCACGCACAAGCGTGACGGTAGTCCGGGTGCGATTTTAGCGCGGTCATGCGCTCCTTCGAGACCGCGGCGTAGGTGAGCTTCAGGCGGATGTCCGCGATGCCGTCGCGGTTTACGTCGACGACCTCTGGGTCGCCGAGCTCGCCCGTCAAGACTGCGATGTCCCTCGGGTCACAGAACGCCAAGAAGGGTGAACTCTCGCCGCCGAAGTCTGCAATGGGGTCGTCCTTCGGCTCTTGTCCGTTGAGCACGGGCTTCCAATCAATCACGTGGGTCCGGCGCGATTGGCTGTCTCCACTCGTGTGCCCTCGCGAGCAAACTTGAACTTGTCGACCTGATGCCAACTTGGTCAGTGAGCAGCCGACGGCTCCGGACGCGTAGCTTCGAACCTTCCAGCCTGAACCGCTACGCTGAAGGAGATAGCTGCCTCCGCCCACATAGCGAACGTCGCAGCCTTGGAACTCGATGATCCGCTCGTCTGTACCGGGGCTCGTGAAGCTGCCCTTGTGAATGGTTTCGAGACTCAGTTGAAACTCATCGCTCGGCTGTGGTTGCGTTGCGGGGGAAGCTGAACGCGGTGCGCCTCTTCCGACTTCGGGTTCGGTCCCCAGCAAACCAGAGGGGCATTGCTCGCAGCCGAGCTTGGGGTACAGCTGCCCCGGCCATAGCGAAGGCGAATAGTAAGGAGGACAAATAAGCCGCAGCATCTCGAACTGTCGACGGAGCGATGCGGGCCAGGAGCTCGGCTTGCCACTCGCAGGTGACGGCTCATAGCTCACCTCGCGTTCGACTTCGGGTTCGTACGGGTCCGCACACTGGTCTTTGTTTGGTTCTCCGGCGCTGTGGTGGGCAGGCGACACAGCCGCCTGGCTCGACCGCGCGGTCGAGGTCGCCGCCGGCGCTGTGCCCGAGCGCGCGCGCATGCCCGAGCATGCTGTAGCAGCAATCACGAGCCCGACGAAGACGAGATGCCGCAAAGCATCCCCACCTTAGCAGCGGTAGGGGACGGCCCGCTCAGGGGCTCTTCGCAGGCTTGCTCGCGGCGGGTGCAGGCTTGGTCGTGACGGGTGCGGTTGAGGCGGCTGGGGGCGCGATCACGGTCATGGGGGGGATTTTCCAGGTGCCGTTCAGCGCGGTGGGCTCGGGGTAGTAGAGGCGGAGGACCGAGTAGAAGGGGCCGTTGGGGGCGGGGAGCCAGTTCGCTTCTTTGTCCTTGCCGGGAGAGGTTGCGGAGACGACGAGTGTGATGCCGCCGTAAGGGTCCTTCTTCAACTTGGGCAGCATGGGCGAGTTGATCAGGTAGCGCTTGAGGGGGTTATCGACGAGCAGCTTGGTCGCGCCGTCGTACATGGTGAGCGACCAAAACGCTTTGACGGGTGGGAGCTGGCCCTTCTCGAAGCGAATCGTGTAGCTGTGCTTGCTGGCGTCGAGAGGCTGTCCTGCGGAGTCGGTGTGATAGAAGGGGTAAATCGCTTCTTCGCGCGAGTTGCCGTAGATGCCCATGAGGGCGCCGACGTCGCGACGGCGTGGATCGCCGGCCAAGAACTCGCGGGTGCCGAAGAGATCGCCCGAGGTGACTTCGCGGTCGGGCGTGATGAAGCGCGCGCCAGGCGTCGCGAGCTCCGCCAGCTTCTTTTGGCCCGCCTTGATGCCTGCCAGGAGCGCGGCTTCTTGCTTTTCGGTCCACGCATTCTCGGCGAGTTTACCGGGTGCGCCGACGCCGACTTCGAGCAAGCGCTTGCGAATCGCGGCGTCTTCCGGATGAGCGGGCATCAGGTCGAGCATGAAGTCCAGGAGTGAGAAGAAGCCCAAGCCCTTCACGGCCTCGGCATCCCAAAACGGGTAAGCGAGGGTCGGAGGCGCTTCGGGTGCGGGCGACTTCGTGTACTCGTGGAGTGGCGCGACGGCGTAGCCGGCCTGCACCTGCTTGACCTTTTCGAGGTCGTCGTCGCTGAAGAGCTGGGTGCGGAAGACCGCGAATGCGAGCTGTGTCTCCGACTGGATTACCTGGTCGATGCCGGCCGGCTTCTCGCCCTTGTAGCCGGGGCCGACCACCAAGTACTTGCCTGGCTTGTTGCCGGTCGCGCGTGTGCCCAGGTACGCAAAATTGTGCGTGTAGCAGTCGATGAGCTGCACGCTGTAGTAGCGGTTCTTTTCGACCGCGGGCAGGGTCAAGACCATCGGCTCTGCGCGCAGGTCCATCGTGATGAAGCTGTAGGGCGTGTCCGAGTTCGGCGTGATGACCGCTTTGTCGGCCGGCGTGTAGACGCGCGCGGTGTTGGTGAGCTTGTTGAAGGGGCCCTTGTACTCGGGGCCCTTGGTGTTCACGTTGTAAGCGAAGAGCGCCTTGTAGTTTTCGACGATCGCGAAGCCCCAAATGTAGCCGTCGAGACCCAACGACTCGAGCTCGGTCGCGCTGGGGCCCGGCTCCGGCGCAGGCGGCGCGGGCGCAGCAACGGGAGCCGGTTGCGGCGGCGGCGCTGCAGGTTCTGTCGGCGCGCAACCCACCGAGACCACCATCGCCAAGCTGCCCATCGCGAACGCTGAACGAATCATGCGTCGCCTTGTATCCCGCGCCCCGCGCGGAGTCACTTTCCGCTATCCATCCACTCGGACGAGAACTCTGGCGCTTGAGATCGCATCGCAAGTCGTGCCGTCTTGACCCAAACCAATGCGGCGCGAGGGAAGAACCGCGCAGGCCCGCCCGTATTATCGAACGTGAAAGCTCTAGCCCTAGTGGCTCTGCTAGCCATGGCTTCAGCAGGCTGTTCTCAAAGCGCCTGGAATAGCGAAGTTCCGCATTCTCCCCTGCTCGGAATCGAGAACGGGATTTGGCGCTTTCCGACGCCGCAGCCCGCGCCTTCCGCTGATTCTGCACCGAGCGCATCGCCCTCGTCCGAGCCCAGCCTCGGTAACCCCGCGCGCCGCATGCGCGTGCCAAAGCCCTACGCCGAAAAGCATCCGCACCTCGATGAAGCAGTGACGAGCCGCTAGCAGGCTCGGGCCAGCTCGCGCAGCTACGGAAGCGACTCTTCGAGCCTGTTGCGTCCCGACCGTGATCGTCGATGGGCTTTCGAGCCGCGTCGATGACGGATTTCGGGGGCTGGCGGGATTCATCACTACCGTTATGAGCTTTCGACTGTTCGCTTGCGTTGGCTTGGTGATTTTTCCGGCTGTTTTGTGCTGCTCTTCGAGCGATGGCCCTGGAGCGGGCTCGGGCGGCACGGGGGCGGGGGCTGGTGATGCGCCGGGCGGCAGTAGTGCCCAAGCGGGCAGCGGTGGGGGCGGTGCCGGTAAGGCGGGGAGCCCAAGCGGTGGTTCGGGTACGGGTGGGAGCAAGCCCGCACAGGGCGGTGAGACTGGCTTTGCCGGAAGTGGCGGTAGCGGTGGCAACGGCGGCAGTGCCGGGGCGGGTGGCACGGTCAGTGATGGCGGAACGGTCGGTGAGGGCGGTAGCGCAGGCGGTGGCGGCGCGGCCGATGGCGATCAGGTCATCGAGCAGTGCCTCGACGCGTCGGTGGTGGCGAACACCCGCACCGAAGCGCTGGAGTTTTCGGGCGCCGGGCTGCGCTTGGCGATCGTGCGACGTGTGGATCCGGATGCGTTTGGCACGTCCGGCACGACGGTGTGGTTGCCTCAACGGTTTGGTTTGGTGCGAGGCAGCGTTGCCGATTGCATCAGCGACTTGGCCGGGTTGGACTACACGGTCTCGCACCACAACTTCGACGACGTGATGACAGCGGACCACGGTGCCGAGAGTTGGACCTTCTCGCAGACCAGGCAAGATTACGACTTTCCGACCATGTTCAGCGTGGAAGCGCGCGCCGGTAATGCCGTGGTTTGGGGACCGACAACGTTGACGCTCGTCGACTGCCAGGAGCTCCTCCAAGGCGAGAGCTGCCTGACGCGCTACCAATGAAGTGGCGGCTGTTCGCACCAGCGCTCGCGTTGCTGGCGCTGCCGGCGTGCTCGGACGGCGATTCGCTCGTTCATGATGAGCGCGAGCGGCAGTGTCAGGAAGCTTCGGCTCGTAGTGGCGAGCTCGAGTGCTTGCACCGCATCGTCGATGAGCACGACTGGGAGAGCGTGAGCGTGCCGCAGAGTGCCGTCGACCAAGTGCGCAGCGCCAAATACCTGCTGCCGACGCGGTCGGATGCGCGCCTGCGCCCGCTGTTCATGAACAGCTCGCGCCACGAGCTGCACTTCGAGTTCATGGTCGAGGTGTTCCCGGCGCTGTTTCCTGAGCTCACGGGGCGAGAATACTTGCGGTTACTCTTCGACCCGACGGTGCGTGAGTATCGGGCGGGCGCGGTCACCGAGTACCGGTTGCCGGATGGCGGCACGAGGTTTGGCTTTACGGTCGTCGGCGATCCTTCGACTGCCGGCAGCATCACGTGCGATGACGTTCGGTCGGTTCACGCCGAGCTGCGGACGCGCTTGCCGGGCGATGAGCTCGCCGCGGTGCCGTCGGATCGTGAGCAGCTGGGCTTCTTTTCCGAGTGCGGCGTGCCGGTGCTCGATCCGACCGATCTCGAATACGAGGTTTATCATCGCGCCGCGGCGTTCGGCACGGTGCGGCGACTGAGTGCTCAGGAGTTGCCACGTAAGGTGGCAAGCGCCGAAGTCGGGTTTCAAGACATCTTGGTGCTGGAGCAGGCACCCAGCGACATCGAGACGATCGTTTCGGGGGTCGTGACTGGCTCGCGGCAGGCGCCGCTTTCGCACGTCGCGGTGCGCAGCGCGGCGCGCGGTACTCCCAACTGCTATCTGAAAGACGCTTACGGCTATTTCGAAGCCTGGGCAGGCCAGCTCGTGCGCCTGGAATGCGCGAGCGAGGGCTTGCTGGTCGAGAGCGCGAGCGCTGAGGAGGCGGAGGCGTACTGGCAGCAGCTCAAACCGGCGCCGGTCGTGATTGAAGCTCCCGATCGCGACTATTCGGAGCTGGTCAGCCTCGGTGCGCTGGAGCTTACGACCGCGGCGCAGCGCGCCCAGGCGCTCTCGCGCTTTGGTGCAAAAGGTCGCAACCTGGCTTGGCTGCGGCAGAACCTCGACCCCGAGCTGACTCCGCTCGGTTTCCTGATCCCGAGCGCGCACTACTTCGCTTTCGTCGAGTCTCAGGGCTGGTCGGTGGATCTCGGCGATGGCCTGGCAGAGCACACCTTCGCCGAGACGCTCGAGAGCTGGCAGGGGAGCGAGCAGTTTCAATCGGACGCCGCGTTGCGCCGGTCCCGGCTAGCGGAGCTGCAGGCCGCCATGGAGGCAGCAACTTGTGATGATGCACTACTCGAGGTGGTCGGGCAGAAGTTGGTCGCGACTCTGGGCGCTGCTGATGTGACCGCCCGCCTTCGCAGCAGCAGCAACGCGGAGGATGGCGCGCTGTTCAACGGTGCCGGCCTCTACGACTCGTTTAGCGGCTGTCTTGCCGATGATCTCGACGACGACGAGCTGGGGCCCAGCCATTGCGATCCGACGGAGCGAAACGAGCGCACGGTGTGCCGCGCCCTGAAGCGAGTGTGGGCCTCCTTGTGGAACGCCAAGGCCTACGACGAGCGCACGTTTTACGGCATCGATCCGACCAGAGTGGCGATGGGCGTGCTGGTCAACGAACGGAGCGAGGCGGAGCTCGCCAACATGGTGGCGTTCTCGGGAAATCCGAGCGTTCGTACGGATGAGCGCTACCTGGTCAACGCGCAGTTCGGGGAGCGGCCAGTCGTCTCGCCCGATCCAGGCGTGTGGCCCGAGCAGGTGCTGCTCACGGTCGAGGCGGGTGACGTGACCGCGATCGAAAAGGTCACACTGAGCAGCCTGGCGGAGCCGGATGAGCAGGTCGTGAGCGACGCGAACCTAACGCGGCTCGGAGTCGAGCTCAGCCGTCTGGTCGCTATCTATCCCTTCGATCAGGAGCCACCGGCTGGGCGGACTTTCCTGCTCGACACAGAGTGGAAGGTCATGCCCGACGGTCAGCTGCGCATCAAGCAAGTGCGTCCGTTCCTGAAGTAGTGAGTGAAGCAAGGCCCCCAGGGACCAGCGCTGCGCGCCTCGCGAAAACGGCGCGCAACATCACCGGAAACATTGGGCACCGTAAGCTCTCGATCGTGTTCGCGTACTTGCGTAACCTCACGGTGCCGAAGTTGGTCCTGTGGTGCTACCTCGTTTGGTACCTGGTCGTCCTAGCGCGCTACTTCGACGGCACGCCCACGCTGTGGATCAACTCGCTCGGAATCAGCGCCATCATCGGCACCGCGCTCTATCTCAGCACCGCCCACGCCAGCCGCGAGAAAACGCACCTGACCCGCTGGCAAATCTTCCGACTCTACTTGATGCCCCTCTGCGTCTCGAGCTTCGCCGCCCTGATCAAGGGCCGCGGCTTCATCCTCGTGCTTCACCCCGACCTCGAAGGCAACGCCATCGCCTTCGGTCTCATCGCGACGCTCTGCGCCATCGTATTCGCCGTCAAGCGCCTTTCACCAGCGAACGTGGGGCTCGGCGCTACGCCCTAAGATCGCCGGCGAGGCATGGCTACGGAGCACGCTTGGCCCAAGGGGCCGGCGCCACTACGCTGTGGGCTTGACGATCGACCTGTTCGTCATCGGCGTGGCCGTCTACTGGTGGCAAGACAACTGTCAGCTCGACTTCTTGAGCCGCTGAGCGCAAGAAGGTGCAAGGCTCGATGGAACGCGATGAGAAAAAGAAAGCTCCGTCGCTCGTGGGGCTCGTGCTCAGCTGGGTCGTGGGGTGCGTCTCGTTCGTTCCGTTGTGGGCGGGGTTGAACTTTGTGTTTGGTACCGCGCTGGATGGTCCGATTGGGGCGTTCGTGATGGAGGGGCCGTGTCAGCGGCTGGCGGGTACGACGGAACCTCTGAGCCGCTATACGTTGAGTCGCGGCAAGTCGAGGGTTTCGAGCTCGGTTTGCCACTTCGCATCCGGCCCGATTCGGGTCGCAGACGGTCGCACCGACCGTCTCGGTTTCACGGGCCGCGAGCTTGTCTACTTGGTGATCGGCTTCGCCGGCTACGGTGCGTGCTTCGCCGGCGCGATAGCTCTCACCGTCGTTGTCGTCCGCAGCGGTCGCCGATTGACGTCTGCGCGTTAGCGCGTGAGCTCATCGAGCGCACTCACAGCCCAGCGTGCATCCAACCGTGACGTACGGCGATGCACTGAGGGGCGTCTCGCGTTAGGCTTCACGCATGCCGACTGGATCGAAGCGCGCGCCTGTTCACGTTTTTCCGAAGCGCGGTCGCGTGTATGAGATGGGGCCGCTGCGGGCGGTGTTCAAGGCGGATGGGAAAGAGACGCGGGGGCGTTATTCCATATCGGAGTGGTGGCTCGATCCGCGGACCAAGGGGCCTGGGCTGCATTCGCATGCGAAAGACGATGTGTTTTATGTTCTCGAGGGGACGATGAGCATTCGTGTGGGCGAAGAGTGGATAGAGGCGAAGAAAGGGTCGTTCGTGATGGCGCCGGGCGGGGTGCCTCACGACTTCGA
>JBEHXA010000148.1:0-13380 GCA_048498935.1 Myxococcota bacterium | reverse complement strand
CGTATCGTGCTTGTCGGCAAGGTTGTGGGTGTACACGACCTCCGGCCGAGTCACGCGCAGGATCTCGCCGAGATCGCCAACAAGTCACCACCACATGGAACCACCAGGCTGCCCGCACTGCCCGCACTGCCCGCACTGCCCGCACTGCCCGCACTGCCCGCACTGCCCGCGTTTACCGTGCTACCCGCGGTCCCGGCCGTGCCGGCGCCACCCGCGCTACCGGTACCGCCCGCTCCGCCAGGGTCCCTCGTGTCGTGACCGCTGCACCCCAGTGACAACACGCCTATGCCTGCCAGTTGCAGCAGGCTCCGCAGCACATCGCGCAGTTCGACCATCCCTAACTCCAGTTCACGAGTCTACGGCAAGGCGTGCCTCCTAGGCGAGACGTGGTTTCGGCTTGTTTCGTCACAGCCCCTGCGAGCTGTGGCACTCGGTCTTGGTCGCTAAACGTGCGCGTACCTGTGCCGATGTGAGCGAACGCGCTGATTGACGATTCGTCGCCGCTTCGGACATATTGCGCTCCATGCACGCATTGGTGGGGAGTCGTGGCGTGATGACGGCTGCGTGGATGTGCTCGTTCGCGCTGGGCGTCGTCGCTTGCGGCCACTCGACGAGCAAAGGGAAAGGAGCACCGACCGACAGCATGGCGGGGATGGCCGGAGAGTCGGTAGGGGGCAGCCCCGACGACTCCAACGGCGGGCAAGGAGCGCTCCCTGGAACCAGCGGCGGAACCGAGCATGGCGGGGCCGACAGCGGTGGAACCGAGAGCGGCGGAACCGCGGGCGGCGGCTTCGTGGTCGGCGGGACGAACGCAGGCGGCACTTCCGGTGGAGGTGCGGCCTCAATCGGCAAGCTCGAGCCGGTGCCGAGCGAGCTGCGGCGGCTAACGGCAACGGAATACACGGCGACCGTCCAGGACGTGCTCGGAACGTCGCTAGAGCCCAATCTGAACAAGTTTGCGACCGAGGTCGACGGGTTCGATAACAACGCTTCCGCGAATCGGGTCAGCGACGCACTTTACTTTCGCTACCTCGAAACGGCCGAAGCGTTGGCGGACGAGGTATTTGCGTCGAACACGCTGCGCGCCGAAATCGTGAGCTGCGATCTCGTCGACGACGCCACGTGCGTACGCCAAATTGGAGCCGAGGTGGGGCTACGGCTGTTTCGCCAACCGCTCCTCGACGAGGAGCTGGACGCCTACCAAGACGCCTACGACCGCGCGCGCGATCGCGGCGAACTTCACGAGGGCGCCGTGAAGGACATGCTGGTCGCGTTGCTGGCGAGCGCGCAGTTCTTGTACCGCATGGAGTACGTGCCGACCGAGCTCGGCGACCAACCGCTCAGCCCCTACGACGTCGCGACACGCCTCTCGTACTTGCTGTGGAGCAGTGCCCCCGACGCGGAGCTCCTCCAAGCTGCTGAGCAAGACGAGCTGAGCACCGACGAGCAAATCGAACAGAGCGTCGAGCGCCTGCTCGACAGTCCCAAGGCCGCGCGCTTCACCACCAGCTTTGCGGGGCAATGGCTGGGAGTGCGACGCCTCGCTACGGTTGCACCCGACGCCACGCTGTACCCTCAGTGGACCAAGGCAGTGGCGACCGCGGCCGAAGCGGAGATCTACGCGCACTTTCGTCTGCTACTCGACGATGACCGGGACTTTCGTGAGCTCTTGGAGAGCCAAAGACACTTCGTCGATGACGCGCTGGCCCCATTCTACGGTCTGCCCTCGCCAGGACCGACAGCGACGTGGGTGGAGCTGAACGGCGTGGAGCGACAAGGCTTTCTCGGGCTGGTCGGCTTCCTGGCGGTCAACGCTTCTGAAAAGCGCACCGCACCTTCGGAGCGGGGTCGCTTCATTCTGCAGCACCTGCTGTGTCAACCAAGCGGCGATCCGCCGCAAGACATGCCTCGGTACACGGGGGCAGAGCCCGGCGTCCGCCAGCACCTCGAAGGCGTCCGCCAACAAGCGGGCTGCGCGTTCTGTCACTCGAAGATAGATCCGATCGGGCTCGCGCTCGAAAACTACGACGCGCTCGGGCGCTATCGCACCGTCTACTCCAACGCCGCCGTGATCGATCCGAGCGCCACCATCCAAGTGGCTCCCGCCTTGCCCGCCAACCTGAGCGTGAGCGGCATCGCCGAGCTCAGTGAGGCCTTGCACGACTCGCCCGCCTTCACGGCCTGCGTGGCGCAGAAGCTCTACACGTACGGCATGGGGCGCACGGTCGCTACAAGCGAGCGCCCCAACGTGGAGGCGCTCGCGGGCCAATGGCAAACCGGTTCGCTCGCGCTGCGCGAGCTGATCCTGAACCTAACCCTCTCACCAACCTTCCGGATGCGCAGCGACGGAGGTGCGCAATGAAACCGAATATTTCGCGACGTGCAATGCTGCGCGGCGCCGGCGTGGCCATCACGCTACCTTGGCTCGAGTCGCTGGTTCGTCCGGCCAAGGCCCAGACCGCTCCGCTACCTCTGCGCTTTTTGCCCATCTATTTGCCATGCGGTGCGCCGGAGCTCTGGAAGCCGACGAACACCGGTAGCGGTGCCGCCTGGGAGCTGTCGTCGGTGCTCGCGCTGCTGGCTCCTCTCAAGACCAAAGTCACCGTCATTTCCGGCCTCGAGAACGGGTCCGTGTTCAACGCCAACGGCGGCTCCAGCGTCGAGCCGGCCGAAGGCAAGCTCTCCGGTGCCTGGCTTACGAGCACCGACCCCGCCGCCAAGCGCCTCGAGCTCACCACGACCGCCGCGAACGGCCTCTCGGCCGACCAGATCATGGCCGCTCATCAAAACTTCGCCGGGAAGACGACGCTCGCTTCGCTCCAGGTCGGGCTCAGCACCGTCCAGAGCTACTGCGACGGCCAGCCCTGCTCGAACACCCGCAATGTGTCGTGGGTCACCGAGACAACACCCATGTACAAGACCGTCGACCCGAAGCAGCTGTTCGATCAGCTGGTCGGGGCTTGGCCCACCACCAGCCCCGCGCCGACGCCGCTGCGCGACCAACGCCTGAGCGTGCTCGATTCGGTGCTCGACAGCGCAGCGGTAGCGCGAAAGCGCCTCAGCGCGACGGACAAGGTCCGCCTCGACGACTTCCTCGAATCGGTCCGCAGCGTGGAAACCAAGGTCACCAACAATATGGGCAGCGCCGCGTGCCCCGAGCCGCCCGCCGCGCCTCAGTTCGTCGACCTGACCACCTTGCAATTCAGAGACAACACCAACGGCTACAACAAGGGCACGCACGCGGACCTAATCAACCAGCTAGTTGCCCTCGCCTTCCAGTGCGACATGACGCGCATCATCAGCTACATGCTGGAGGACGAGCGCAGCGAGTTCACTTGCAGCCACATCCCGATACGCACCTTCACGACCTTGGGCTCTTACCCCGGTACTGGGACGTGCCCGGAGTGGCATGGTGGCGCCATGCACGGGTCGCAAGACGTCTATGCCAGCATCGTGCACTGGAACGTCGGCAAGGTGCGCGAGCTGTGTCAGCTATTGAGCAACATCCCCGAGGGTGACTCCAACGTGCTCGACAACACGGTGGTGTACCTGGCCGGCGCGCTGCACGGTTCGAACCACCGCGCCGACCAGCTGCCGGCTCTGCTGGTGGGTGGCGGCGGCGGTCGGCTCAAGACCGACCAACACGTGGATCTCACCAAAAGGCCGATGCGAGACCTCTACTTCACGCTGATGAACGGCGTGTACGACATGAGCGTCACCAACTTCGGCATGAACAAGACCGGAGCCCCGATCGCGCTGATCGACGAAATTTTGGCGTGACTACCGAGAAAATGGCTTTGAAATCACGCAGGCGTTGATGCCGCCGATGCCCATCGAGAGTTTTCCCACCGGGCCGGGACTGACCGGCGCTGCGCGATCGAAGACGAGGCTCTGACCGAGGTCGCGCAACGATTCGTTTAGCTCGCCCTCGGTGCAAGGGGTCGGGTAGAGCACGCCTTCGGCGAGACCGAGGTACTGGGCCGTGAGCTCCCAGCCGCCGCCACAGCCCATACCGTGGCCGAAGGTGCCTTTGCGAGCCGTGACGGCGACGTGCTTGGGCGCGACCGCCTGAAGGTTCGTGAGCTCCTGAAAGTCTCCGGGGGTCGCGGTGGCATGCAAGTCCCACGAGACGAGGTCGCTGCCTCGAACGCCGGCGTTCGCAAGCGCCGCCTGCATCGCCTGCCGCGGCCCCTCCTCGCTCGGCGTGATGATGTGATCGGCGTCGGACGACACACCGACCGACAGAGGCTCGATACCCAGCGGCTGAAAGCCCTTGGAGAGCCCGTACTCCAGATCGCCGACGATCCACACGCACGCGCCGCCGGCCACATGGGTGCCCTTCATCTTCGTGAGCGGCTTGCTCGGATTGCCGTCGGCAGCGAGCACGCGCGCTCGATAGAATGCGCCGACCGACATCGGATGAGGTGCAGGGTCTGAAGCGCCGACGACGACGAGCTTCGCTTCCTGCCGCTCGATCGCGTCGATTGCCAGCTTTAGCGCGACACCGAAGGTCGAACAAGCCGCGACGGGAGCGAACGAAAGCCCCGTAATCTTCCCGATCATCGAGATCTGCGACGCCGGAGCATTCGGGATGTTCCACAGCACGTTCGCCGAGACTTCATTCCACGGAGGCTCGGGCGCTTGCCACTTCTCGGCGAGCTGAGCGAGCGCGCGCCGCTTGTCACGCATTAGCTTCATTTTGCTACGCGCGACGTCGCCTTCGATGCCCTGGCTCTCGATCTGGCTCAGCTCCTCGAGGTACTCGCCCAGAGCACTGGAGCGCTCGGCCCAATACGCAAACCATGCATCCTCAGCGAGCTCGCGCTCGTCCGGATCCTTCACTGTGGCGGGATCGGGCAACGGCACCTCTCCGCCCTCACTCACGTAGCGAGCGAAGGCGGCGTTACGCTCCGGGTTGGTCCAAAATCGATTCCAGCGGCGCTGCGCGCGATAGAGCTCGGTGCTCGCCTGGTACATGGTCGGCTGCGCTCCGAGAGCGTTACCGACATAAACGTGCGCCTGGCTACCCAGCGCGGAGAGCTCTGCTTCGAGCGCGGGGTTTTGGCCGAGAGCCTGGATGAACGATCCCACCGCGTAGAGCGTGGTGGGATCCATTTTTTCGATCAGCTGCTTGCTGCGCGCCGGTGGAAATCGCTGCGCAAGCCATGGCTCGTAGGCCGCGAAATCGAACTTGGGTTCACCCACGAGAAACGGCGCTCTCCCGAACCCTCGAAAGGTCGAGAGGCGCGAGCTCGGATCAGCGAGCGTGCGCGCAAACTCGTCGACATTCTCGGCACCCGGGGCCACGAGGCCCCACCCAAACACAGCGACTCTACTCATGTTGCTTTCGAGGCAGGGCGCCCCCCGAGCGGGCGCCGGCCGCGGAGTCTGCCAACGGTAGGCCCCAAGTCAACGAACAGTCCGATGGGAATTCGAGAAATCGAGCAACTGCCCGCGCAGAAGCACGAACAAGGCTCATGTCGAGCAATCGTTCCCTGACGTTCGCGCCGGTGCTTGCCTGGGTGCTCTCCGGCTGCGCCATGATGGAAACCACCACCACGGTTCGTACGCTGCCTGGTCCCTCCACTGAGAGGGTCCGCCTCGTGCGACCAGATGCGGCCGCCGTGGCAGCTTCTTGGAAGCAAGAGGGGTCGAGCTTGATCGGGCAGCTTTCGTTCACGAACGCTTGCCTGACGGAAGCCGTTCAACTCAATCGACGCACGCAGGTGACGGAGACTCATCCCAATCGGACCTACACGACGGGAGCCTATGTCGCGGGTGCCGTCATGGCGGCAGTGGGTGTCGTATTAATGGCGAACGCTCAAGGCAAGAGCGAGGTGGTGCACTGCGGTACCCCGGGCCTGGCTCCCAAGAGTGGCGACACCTGCGAGAGCAAGGCGGGAGCTTGGCGCACCATGGGTTGGGTCGCACTCGGCGCTGGTGTCGGCACAGCTCTCGGGGGTGTGCTCGTTCACACCAGGAAGCCCGTGATCGAGTCCAAGGATCTCCCGAGCGCCGAACAAGTCCGAGTGATCCCGAACCGCGAAGGCTGCGGTAGCACTAGCTCGCTCGAGGGCGCAGTCGTGCGAGCGTCCCTTTCGAGCGGCGGCACCTGGACCGGGACCGCTGACGAGACAGGTGTCGTACGCATCGAGCTGGCCGGCGCCGCGTACAGTCAAGGAGCTCACGCCTCCTTTACCCTCGAATCTGTTCGTCCGAGCGTCACTCCCATCGCTGTTTCCGGCTCGTCGCTTGGCGAGCTCGAGCTTCAAGCCGTGCGGCCTTCGCCGCGACGCACACTGGCCAGCAGGTCGACGTCGCCCACTGCAGCTAGAGATTAGTCCTACGTTAGCGTTCGCTGACGGCGCGCTCCGATCCGAGACGCATCGTCTCTTCCACTGACGCTGAGCCACGACGCTTCGTCCCGCTTTGTCCCAAACAGCAACGCGGGCGCACGAGCACTGACGATCTTGTCGCATCGTGACGCAAGCTACGCCTCATTCCGAATCCGTTAGACAGACAGACGACACCGTCCCGACATCGCAAGTCGATCTATACTCGACCAGCAACGTTCGCTGAAGGGAGCGCACGATGAAGAGCACCGTCCAGCTGCTGCTGCGAGCCGTACGCCACGCTTTCTCAACGAGAGCAGGCGAAGGGACCTGGGTCAGCCCATATGAGTTCGTGGCGTTCGCAACGCCCGCAACTCGAGCACTAGCTAGCAGCGCTCCTGAAGAACCCGTCAATGCCACTTCCTACGTACGAGAGCTGGCAGGAGCGGAGCCCGAGAGCGACCGCGAGCTGGAGGAATTCCTCACGGCAGAGCGTGGGCGCTCGGCCGGGAAGAGCAGCTCGGAGCGAGCCGCGTAGCTGTCGGCCAATTCCAGCCTCTTTTTGGCCCATTTCAGCGTCGCGGGAGCAAATCGAGCACGGCGAGCTGCACGTCGCAGAGCTCGCTGTCGCTTAGCGCGCGCGGAGAGCTCGGCTCGACCTCGAAGCGGTCGCGAGCGCGCCCGCCGACGGTGCGAATTTCGCAGGCGACGATGCGCATACCCTTCGTGTGTAGCGCACTGCTGACGGCATGAAGCAAGCCGTTGAAGTCCGGCGCGTCGACCACGAGCAGGTAGCGCCCGTCGGCTGGTGACTGACGCTCGAAGTAGACGCGCGCGCCCGGCGCCGCATCCGAGTGAGACGCGCTGGAAACGACCGCGGAGTTGCGCTGTGCCATATCGTCGGCGATGAGCTCGCTCAGCGCCTGCGTGAACGCTCGCAAGCCTTCGCTGTCGAGCTGAGCGGCCACGTCATCGGCCCCATCGAGCGTGCGCACCTCGAGAAAGTCGACGGCTTCGACCCGGTCGCTACCGAGCTCGCGACAGAAAGCGCGGGCGCTCTCGATGGCCATGCCTTGCGCGAGCAGCGCGTCGGTCATGAAGGCGAGCAGGCCGGGGCGATCTTCCGCGACTACGCACAACACCGGACCGGTTGCCGATTGCCACAACTCGGCGTGAACCAAGCGGGCACCGCGACGGGAGACGATCGCCGCATGCTCGGCCATCTCACCGGCGCGATAGAGACGTTCGTAAGCGGCGGGCATGAAGGCGGCGAATTGGTGCATGTTCCTCCGCCATAGCGGGCACCGCATGGCTCACCCATGTCGTCCATATTTCGGGGACGCGACGCGTTGCCGAGCGGCCCCTAAAACGCGGCATGCGGAGCAGGCCAGTCACTGGCTGGAACAGACTCGCGCTCGTTGGGACGAGGGCCGCGCGCCTGCATGATCAAGGGCAAGAGCGCGCTATCGTAGAACTTGGAGCCCGCCGCCGTCAGATGCCCATAGTCCCAATGAAAGACGTCCTGCCCGCTGGCCACCAGGCAGCGGTGCGCATGGCAAGCGAGCCGATAGGGATTCAAGAAGGGCAGCGCTAGCTCGCGAGCCAGCGACTCGAGCACCCCGTTGACGAGGTCGTTGTCGTCCGCGGGCAGCACCTCGGGCACCTCCGCTCCGAGCTGCGCCTGCCGCGCCAATAGCTCCGGCACAGGCTTCTCGAACGTCGGAGACTGGCCGACCAGCACGAGTGGCACTGCATGTCGCTGCAATTCGAGCAGGCTCGCTCGCAATCGCGAGCGTAGCCCGGACGCGCCCAATTGGTCGTAGACCGGCTTCCAATCAGCAGACAGGAGCAGCACGTCGGGGGTGGACGCGGGCAGCACTTCGGCGACGAAATGCCGGAGCACTCGATCGCAGCGAGCGTCTTCGCGCAGCAGCGGCGCGCACGACGATGCGGTGGCTTGCCTGACCTCGATGCGATTGGGAGCCAGCGCCACCAATCCGGGTACGAGGTGCGCCGCGAAACTATCACCGACCACGAGCAGCGCGGTCTTGGCAGCGCGCGCATCATCGAAGGTGGCACACGCCTTCGAATCGTAATCACCGTACGGCTGATCGATATCGAGGAAGCAATGCCGGCGATCGTAGAGCCGGTCGTACGGAGTCTTGTCTTGTAATGCGGCGTAACGGCGAGCGTTCGCGTTGAGGCGGCCGGGCAGCCCTTGCTCCCCGACCCCGAAGGCACCTAGGCCAGCAAACGCAGCCGTCATGCATGCAGCTGCAACCAGCGCCCGTCGCGGAGAACGCTCCCAGCTCGTCCGGCGAAATGGCGTCTCGACGAAACGCCAGGACAGCCAGGCGAGACCGAAGGCAGCCGCGACGAGCAGCGCGGTAAGGCTCGCGGGCAGCGCAGGACCCCACGCATACCGAGCGAGCGCCAGAAGCGGCCAATGCCACAGGTAGAGCGAATAAGAGATCTTTCCGATCGTGACGAGAGGCCCCCACGAGAGCGCGCGGCCGACCCGCGTGGTCTCGGTGGGAGCTAGCAGCAGGCAAGCCCCCAACGTCGGCAGCAACGCCGCGACGCCGGGAAACTTGGTAGCGCTCGAATAGGTGACGCCCGCGACCAGGATGAGCCCTAGCCCCACGGCAGCTGCTGTCTTCGCGCTCCGTCCACGACCCGGCAGCGGGAGGGCGCCGATCGCCAGTAGCGAGCCGAGCAGCAGCTCCCAGGCTCGCGAAGGCAGTAGGTAGAAAGCGAGCGCGGGTCGCCACGACGTGCAAATCACGGACAGCAGAAAGGAAAGGCACGTAAGTAGAACGAGCATGCCCTTTCGGCTCCGAGGGCCGCCGAGCTTTGCCAGCACGAGGAGCAGAGCGGGGAGCAGGAGATAGAATTGCTCTTCCACGCCGAGTGACCATGTGTGGAGGAGCGGCTTGAGCGAGGAGGGCGCGTCGAAGTAACCGGCGTCGTGCCAAAAGAGGATGTTCGAGCCAGAAAACGCAGCTGCAAGCAGAGATCGGCTGAAATTCTGCAAATCGCTTGGCATGAGCAGCAGCAGCGAGGCGACCCATACGCAGCCCGCCATCGAGAAGAAGGCAGGAAGGATGCGGCGCGCGCGGCGTTCGTAGAAGCGCGCGACGGAGAAGCGACCGCGCTCGATTTCGCCCACGATGATGCGCGTGATCAGGTACCCCGAAATGACGAAGAACACGTCGACGCCGACGAATCCCCCGGTGAAGGGCGGCACATCCGCATGAAGGGCGATGACCAACAGCACAGCGACGGCGCGCAAGCCATCGACGTCCGCCCGGTGCTGCATGCGAGCGGGGGAAGCAGCAATCGTGCTCAGCTTGAACTTTTCGATCGCCCTTCCGCTCAGCTTCGTAACCGGGCACCGAACTTGCTGGTTGAGTGCAGCGACCCTGCTCCCTACCGATCGTCGCGCGTCAGCTATCGCCGACGTGACCGGTATTGCCACACTCAAAATCGCGACAGTGAGACTTTTGGTCCCCCGCTTGCGACGACTACGATAAGCGTGCTCACCACTTCGATTGAACGTTGCGTCGCAGGTGCGCTCAGGCAAGGCGCAGATCGTCGTCGAAGCCCCTCACCGACGCCTGCGGCTCCAGAGCCCGCACGCCCAAACGCGCTCGACGGCCGTCTCTGAGCGCCGACGCCGCGCGCTCAGGCGCGCTCGACGCGATTGCGGCCGTTTGCCTTGGCTTGGTACAACGCACCGTCGGCGCGCTCGAGGGCTTCGTCGAATTCTCCGGTGACGACGCTCACGCCAGCCGAGATGGTCACGCGACCAACACCGGGGATTTCCAGGCGCGCCACGGCCTCTCGAGCTCTCTCGCAAAACGCTGTCGCGCCCGCCAGGTCCGCTCCCGCGATGGCGACGAACTCCTCGCCACCCCAGCGCGCGACCAAATCGGAACCACGCGCCTGTTGAGCCAGCGTGCTCGCTACCGCGCGCAGCACCTCGTCGCCCTTGGCGTGGCCGAAGGTGTCGTTGACCTGCTTGAAGTGATCGATATCGAACAGCGCCACGCTGGTAACGTGACCACGCCTGCGCACTTCCTTGGCGCGGGCTAGCGCAGCGCGTCGATTCGGGATGCCAGTGAGAGTATCGGTCGCGATTTCGCGATCGCGCTCGGCGATGGTATCGCGCTCGGTCGTGATATCCCGCCAGAGCTCGAGGTGCAGGCGCTCTCGGCCGCTGGCAATGGCGGTGGTCGAACGTCGCAACCAGCGGCGCACGGGTCGCACCAGCAAGAGCTCGGCAGTCCGAGTCTCGTGATCTGCCAGCGGCGAGCCCAGGTGGTCCGGCAAGGTTGCCGACTCGTCGAGCAGCCTCCGGATGTGGTCGTTCAAGACCGACGGGTCCTGAGCGGCGAGCTCACCCTCGGGCAATGCGAGCAACCTGCGGTAGGCGTCGTTCACGAGCAGCAGCTTGCACTCGGCGTCGAGGAGCGCGACGCCGTCGCTGATGCTGGCAAACGTCGCGTCCATCAGCGCTTTGGCGCGAGATAGCTCGGCCTGCATCCGGTTCGACTGGGTGACGTCTCTAGCCACGAGCGACCAACCGAGCGCGTTGCCGCTGTCGTCTCGCACGCGCGACGCCGTAAAGGCGACTTCGACCATGCTGCGATCTTTGCGCACGCGCAGCGTCTCGAAGCGAAATGAGTCGATGAACTGCTCTTGGTCGCCCAGCACCTCGTCGAGCTCGTCGGTTCGATCGGGCGGGATCAACACGTCGCTCCGACGTCCGATCATCTCGGCAGCGCTGTACCCGAAGAGCCGCTGCGCCCCTGCGTTCCAGCTTTGAATGATGCCGCGGCCGTCCACCCCCATGATCGAGTCGTTGCTATTTTCCACGAGCGCCGCGAGCCAGCGCGCCGACTCCGCGGTCTTTCGCCCGGAGACGTCCTGCACCTGCGCGGTAAAGAAGCGGGGACGGCGCTGCTCGTCGCGGACGATGCTGGCCGCGATCTCGACGCGAATCGTGCTCCCGTCCTTCTTGAGGTAGCGCTTCTCGAGATCATAGCCATCGAGCTCACCGCGCAGCACGCGCTCCACCAGTGATAGCTCGACGCTCAAGTCGTCGGGGTGGGTGATCGCAGGGAAGCTGGGCCGAAGCAGCTCGACGGACGAGTAGCCGAGCAGCCGACACAGCGCGTCGTTCACGCGGATGAACCGACCGTCCGCGCTGATCAGCGCGTTTCCGACTGCCGCGTGACTGAACGCCTGCTCGAGGAGCTCACGCTCAGAGTCGCCGAGAGTCGCCGCAGGGCTGGAGCTGTCCGGCCGTGGGACGGGGTGGGACGATGTGAGCCGCGGGTGAATCGAGGTCGTCAAAGTCCCTAGATCCCCTGAACGACCCGCCCCGGCGTTTCCTTAGCGAGCCGTTACAGCCACAGCATCGAGCCTTCAGGCGCAGCTGCTGCGCCGACATAGGCGAGCGTGGCGTCGGCCGGCAGGCCGTGAATGGTGACCAGAACCGGCCCACGCAAGGTTCGACCCTCGTACGCGCGAAGGCTCGAAAGGTCCTGTAGCTGGTGCTGAAGCAGCTTCGGGTCGAGCAGAAAGAGCAGGCCGATCTCCAAGCGCACGCCCAACGGGAGCAGGCGGTTCTTGATGCGGCCGAGGAGCTGATTGGTCAGCTCGCGAGCGCGATCCAAGCGAACGGAGGTGGGTGCCGACCCGTTCATGTAGTCGATCAACTCGCTCGACAGAGAGAGAGTAAGCCTGCCCTCACCGACGCCAGCGTGCCGGAAGTTCGCGATCACCGAAATGTCGGGCACGCCGGGGCTGCCCACCAGGGTACGCGGCAAAGGTGCGACCGCTACCCCATGCGCGTTGAAGAGCTCCACGAGCGCACCTTGCACCAATGAATCGACGGCAACGCGAATGCTCGCTTTGGCGAGTGGGGTCGAAGGGTGCGTTGACGTGAAGCGTCGGGTCATCGCAGCGGCCGTACTTACTCGAGTAGTGGACGGAGGCCGCCGCATTTTCTGAAACAGTGGACACATGACCAAGAATGGTGAGTGAGCCGACTCCTGGCACCCACGCCCACCGCACCCACGTGCGTCCCGATCTGCGACAAGATTGTCGCAGCACTTCGCGTCGGCGGTTCGCCCCATTTGAGCTGACGAGCTTCTGCTCCTACTGTTGCACGCCCACCACGTGCAGGCAGACAGGCTTCCAGCCGTTGGCAGGGTTGTCGTTACAAAACACGGTGTGACCGCCAGGCGTGGTGCCACCGTCACCACCGACCATCTCGAACAGGTGCTGCTCGGCCGTGTAAGGTCCGGGGCTGGTCGGCATCACCTTGGTCACGGTGCCGGGCCACGAAGCCTTCATCACGTTCGGAAAGATGTCTTCGGCCTGGCCGTCGCTCACCAGCGCATACTTGCGATCGTTCGGCGTTGCCGACGGATCGGTCATCCAGGTCGCGTTCGGAAAGCCTTCGTCGACCGGGCCGGATGCGGCGATCACGCGACCGAACTCGACGTACGCCGAGATCATCGCCCAAGCCTGCGCGCCCCACGAATAGCCGACCACGTACACGTCCGACGTACGCAGTGTACCGTCTTCGTTCAAAAAGTAGCCCCAGTCGCCGCCGGGATCGTTCTGCATGCCGAACTCGATGGCGCCCAGAGTCTGCTCGAGGATGCTCGTCGGCGGCGTGTACCAATCCACGCGATCCTTGCCGTCCCAAAGCTCGGCGTGCGCTTCGCCGACTTGACGATTCGCTTCGCGATCGTCCGGCATCGTCTTGAGGATGTCCTTGTACATCTGCGGGACCTTGCCACCCGTGAGGTTGGTGTCGGTCTTGGGGGCGAAGACGTGAAAGCCGTACGCCTTGACGAAGGACTCGAAGCCACCGGCGCCCGGCCCGTTGCCGATGCCGGGGAGCAGCAGGAACAGCTTGCCCTGAATCGGCTTTTTGGTCGGGTTCAGGTACATGGGCTGGCCGTTGTAAGACTCGTTGAACGTGGTCGAGGCCGGCATCGGCGTGCTGCGCGATATCCGCCGCGACGACGTC
>JBEHXA010000147.1:0-13382 GCA_048498935.1 Myxococcota bacterium | reverse complement strand
CAAGACCGTCGTGGTGGTGAAGGGTGAGGCCAGCCCCGACCACCCCGCCATTTCGTTCGCGGCCGCGCACGACGTGAAGGGCTTCGTCGAGCAGGAGATGGTGCTCCGTCAGGAGCTCAACTATCCGCCATACTCGCGGTTGGCCCTGGTCCGTATCGACGCCGTCGTCGAGGCACGCGCCCGTGGCGCTGCCGAGCACCTGGCGCGCTTGGCACGCGAGGGCGGGCAGGGTGCGGAGGTGTTGGGCCCTGCAGCGGCGCCGATCGTGCGCTTGCGCAATCGCTTTCGCTATCGGTTCTTGGTGCGTTCGAGCGACCGCGCGGCGCTTCGCGCGGCGCTCCTGGCCGTGGCCCGCGCTCCCGCCGATCGCCAAGTGCGCGTGGCTATCGACGTGGACCCCGTGAATATGCTGTAAGGGGGCTGCAGATGAGGCTGGTCGCAGGCGTCCTGGGAGTCGGTATTGCGCTAGCGATGTGCGCCTCGACCGGGACAGCCGCCGCTTTCGAGCGCGAATGGCACCTCGGCGCAGCTGCCGGCATCGCTGACGGCTCGGGCTTGTCGCTCAGCCCCGCGCTCGGTGTGTATGCGGCATACGGTCTGTCGGACGTGTTCGATGCCCGCTTCGAGGTGACGGCGCGCGGTTACCACTTCGGCAGCGACGCCAATCCGCAAGCCATGGCCGCAGCTGCGGGCCTCGTTTACAAGCTCGACGTCCTACGCTGGATTCCGTGGGCGGGTGTGTACGCCGGGTATTTGGGGTTCTTCGACCAACCCCGCGCGGACCTCGTCTTTCAGCAACACGACGCGCTCATCGGCTTTGGGGCCGGGCTCGACTACGCGGTGACTCGCAACTTTGGGTTGGGCGCGTCCTTCCGGTTCGACGTCCCGCTCAGCCACACCGACGTCGACGTCTTGGACGTCCTGCTGCGAGCCGAGTACCGATGGGGCTGGTAGCAGCTCGCGTCGCGTTGCTCTTCCTTGCGGCGGCCGCTTGTCGCAGCCACCCCGACAGTCAGGCCAAAGCGGCGCCGTCGATGTCGCGCGTGACGGCGGCGCCGAGCGCCGAGCAGGCCAAGGCCAAGGCCAAGCCCGAGCCGGAGCTCCCGCCTCCACCCTGGGCTGACGCCCTGCGTGAAGACCGCTTTCGCGAAGCCGAGCGCGCCTTCACGGCACTGCCGCCAGAAGCTCAGCAATCCGCCGAGCTGCGCTTTGCGTGGGCGAGCTCGCGGCTCGAGCTCGGGCAAGCGACATCGGCCTTGCCGCTCCTCACGGGGCTGGATCAGTCGCTGCCGGTGCTGGCTTCGCAGCTGAGCGACCTGCGCTCCCGGCTCACGTTGGCGGCGGGCCCTCCGGCTGCGGCGGCGCCATTGCTCGAGCAACGAGGTGACCCGCTGTCGCTGGCGAGTGCGTCACGGGCTTGGCTCGAGGCGGGTGACGCCGAGCGGGCCTTCAAGGTCGCGGAGCGTGGGCTGGCGGGGTTGGGCAAGGGACGCGGCGTAAAAGAGCGCGAGGTCGCGCTACGCCTGTCGCGGGCGCTAGCAGCCGAAAAGCTCGATCGACAGGGCATCATGGCCGCGGACCTGCGCTTCGTCGCGGTGGAGGCGCCGCTCTCGGAGGAAGCCAAAATCGCCGCGGTGAAGCTCGGTGAGCTGGGAGCGAAATCGCCGCTCGGCCCCGCCGATCGTCTGTCGCGTGCGCGCGCGCTGGCCGCAGCGGGGCGCGTTGCGGAGCTCGAGGCCGAGCTGTCGTTCATCGAGCAGCAAGGCGCGCGGCTGACTCGCCCGGGCGTGTTCTCTTCGCTGCGCGGGACGGCGATCTTCAACGCGCGTGGCGACTACGTCGCGGCAGCGGCGCTGTTCGAAAAAGCCAGCCAGCTCGGTACCGAAGACGCCGCAAAGGAGCTCTACTACGTCGCGCGCTCTCGCTCGCGCGCTCAAGACGACCGCGGCGCCGAGCAAGGCTACCGCCTGGTCATGCAGCGCTTCGGCACCACGCCCTGGGCCGAGCAGGCGGAGCTCTCCATCGCGCGCATTCACTTGGCGGCGGGTAGCTTCGACAAGGCGGCGGTCGTTTACGGCAACTATCTGACGAAGCGTGGCGCCAAAGCGCGCTTCACCGACGACGCCTCCTACGAGCGTGCCGTAGCGCTGCTAGCCGGAGGGCGCGCGAGCGAAGCCGAAGTGCTCCTCGGTCGCCTGGCAGCGCGCACCAAGGACGCGCGTTACGAAGCTCAACTGCGCGAGCTCGTGGCAGTTGCGGTGCTGCTCGGGGGTAAGCGCGAGCAGGCGCTCGCGTTGTTTCGCGAGGTGGTAGCGAAGTTTCCGCTCACCTTTCCGGCATTGATGGCGGCGGCGCGGCTGCGCGCCTTGGGTGCGGAGCTGCCCGCTTGGTTGGAGCCGCCGAGCAGCGGAGCAACACCCGGCACGCTAGAGCTCAAGCTCCCAGCCGATGTTGCCACGCTCCACCGCATCGGTCTGGATCGCGCCGCCTCGGCCGCGCTCGTACCTCAAGAGAGGCGCTTGCAGCGCAGCCACGCTCCGCGTTCGGGCGAAGCGCTCTGCGAGCTTTACGGGCAGCTCGAGGTCGCCGAGCGGCGCTACGTCATCGGTCAAGATGCAGCGACGCGCGCCGGGCTGGATCGCGCGCCGGGGCCGCGTTCGCGCTGGATGTGGGACTGCGTCTACCCGCGTCCCTATGCTTCGCTCGTGACCAGCGTGGAGCGCGAGCGGCTCTTGCCGCGCGGCTTGCTCTGGTCCGTGATGCGCCAAGAGAGCGGTTTTCGTCCCACCGCGCGCTCGCCGGTCGGCGCCGTCGGCTTGTTGCAGCTGATGCCGACAACCGCCGAAAAAATCGCGGCCGAGCTGGGCGAACCGGTCGAGGTCGTCGCGCTGACTCGTGCGTACACGAACGTGCGCCTCGGCGGCGCTTACCTGCGGAAGCTGCTCGACGGCTTCGAGGGGAGCGTGCCGCTCGCGCTTGCTGCCTACAACGCGGGCCCTCAGGCGGTCAGCCGCTGGCTTGCCTCGGCGGAGACGCTCCCGCTCGATCTGTGGGTCGCGCGGATCCCTTACGAAGAGACGCGCAACTACGTCGCTCGCGTGCTGTCGAACAGCGCGCGCTACGCCTACCTCGATGGCGGTGAAGGCGCCGTGCAGATCCCAGCGCTCGAGCTGCCGCGCGGCCTCAAGCTCCCCGAAAACAGTTACTAGTAGACGCCGGGAACGAGCGCCGGCGCGCGAAATAGCCCACCGCCTCGAGCCGAGCGATCGCTCGCCCATTGGCCCCCGAACGCGTCACGCACGTACAGCTCGGCAGCGCGACCGCGCGGCGAGAAGCCCCATTCAGCCTCCTGCGAGAGGTCGTCGGGATCGCTGTACAGCCGCCACAAAAAGCCCCCCTGAAGCGCCGGAGCCTGCAGCATGCCGGCCAAGAGCCCGCGGTAAGCGGATGCTTGCGCCGCGGCGTCGACCTTCACGCCCTCCATGTGATCCGGCCACTCCCACGGCCTCAACGCTGGATCGGTGCGCGCGGTGTAGCCGAACTCGTTGAAGATGACCGGCTTTTGCCAGAGCTCAGCCAAGGCCTGCACCTTCTTGGCGACCTCGAGGCCGCCGCTCACCAGTTGCGCGTCGCTCGCTCCCGCCTGATCGGTGAGCGGGTAGAAGGCGTTGATGCCGATCACGTCGAGCTCGCCCAAAATCACGGTTTGGTCGACGTCGTCCCAGTTGGCAGCGTACGTGAGCAGCCCTGGGTAAGCGGCGCGTACGTCGCGCAAGATAGGCTGAAAGCTCGGAGCTCGGGTGGTGGTGAGCCAGCTGCGGAGCTCCACCCCCACGGCCAGCATGTCGACCTCCGCTTGGGTCGCGAGCTTGGCCCAGCCGAGCAGGAAGGCGCGGTAGCTCTCCGCGAAGCGCCGCCAGCCTTCGTCGCTGCCCGGATCGATCTCGGCGCGCCACTCTCCGCTCTCCACCCAGATGTGAGGGACGAGCAGCACCTTGAGCCCTCGCGCGTGGGCCTGGCGTACCGCGCGGGCGATGCCGCGCCGATTCTGTGCGACGTCGAGCTCGAAGGTCGGGCTCACCCCGCCAGCCTGCAGATCCCAGGCTCGCCCGAACGGCGTCAGGCTGATCCAGGTCGCGCCGAGCCGGCGCGCTTCATCGAGCCCGCGCTCGAACGCCGCGCTGCCGTAGCCGCGACCGGGGTGGAGCGCGCTTTCGATCGGGCCGATCGTCACGCCCCGGATCGCCATGCCGCCGAGCTCGGGCAGCTCGTAGGGAAGCGTCACCGAGGCGCGGTCGTTGGCCGACGCGGCTCCGGCGGACGACGACAGCAGCGAGAGCCCGAGCGCGAGCGCTGCGCGTGACCTACGCATAGAGCCTTCGAAACAGCGTCTGCAGTAGCGCCTGATCGATATCCGACAGCTTCGCCGCCACTGCGTCGGCGCCCGCCTGCTGGAGCTCCTGGGCGGAGTAGGTGTGCGCGACGCCGATGCAAGGTAGCTCTGCTGCCTTGGCCGCTTGCACTCCCGCTAGCGAGTCCTCGATGACCAGCGCGCGGCTCGCGGCTTGCACTTGACCCCGCTCGCCGAGCCAGCGCTTGGCGAGCAAATAGCCTTCCGGATCGGGCTTGCACGCGCGCGTATCTTCAGCTGCGACGATGTGCTGGATGCTGGAACGCACCCCCAGGACATCGAGTCCGAGCTCTACCTCGTCGCGCAGCGCGCCCGATACCACCAAGGCTGGGCCGGCACTGGCGCACGACCGCACCAGCTCCGCTGCCCCCGGGAAGGTGGGGAGCGACGCCCGCGCGCGCGCCATGTAGAGCGGCCGCTTGGCCTCGATCAGCTCGGCGATCTGCTGGTCGCTGACGGACCGGCCTGCGTCAGCCAACACAGCGCGAAAAGCCCCGGCGTCGTCGAAGCCCAGGTAGCGCTCCATGTAGTCTTCCTCGCTCAGGGGTACGCCCAGCGTGGCCAGCACCATACGGAACGTCTCGAGGTGCACGAGCTCGTCGTTCACGAGGACGCCGTTGAAATCGAAGAAGGTGGCCGGGAACACCTCGACAACCTAGCTCAAATTCCCGTTAATTTGGCGGAAGTTGCAACACCGACCGGGTTGTGTCAGCTTCCGCCCTCCCAAAAAGCCGAGCAAGGCTAGAAGCGTATCAAGTCGACAAGATGAGCAAGGGCGATCTGCTGGAAATGGAAGGCGTGATTCAGGACGCACTCGGCGGCGGCCAGTACAACATCCGCGTCGACCAAGGCGGAGCGATCGTTCGCGCGCAGCTCTCGGGTCGCATGCGGCGTCACCACATCCGCGTGCTGCCGGGTGATCGCGTGCGCGTCGCCGTCTCGCCCTACGACTTGTCGCACGGCCTGATCGTTTACCGCGGCAAGTGATTCGCGCCGGGCGCCTCGCCCGTGCCGCGTGGGTGGTGGTGCTCTTCGCGCTCGGCTGTCGTTCGAAGAACGACGGCGGTGAGCGTGAAAGTGCTCGTGGTGCAGCGGGAGCGGCCCCGAGTCACTCCGCAGTTCCTGCTGTGAGCGAAGCCGCGCCTCGGCTGCTGTACCTGCCGGATGGGGGAGACTTCGTGCAGAACCAGGGGCAGCTCCAGCCCGCGCCGCAGCTACTGCCGAACATGCCTCCGGTCGTGAGCAGCGGCTGCCCTCCCGAGATGGTCTCGATCCGCGGTCAATTCTGCATCGATCGCTTCGAGGCTTCGCTGGTGGACGCGAAGGAGCGACAGCTCTCGCCGTTCTACCCGCCGTCGCACGACGAGCTGGCGCACGTCTTCGGCGTTTTTCGCGGCGTGGCCGTGCGCGCTGGTCGGCGCGCTCCAGACCTCCCACAACCGCCGGACTTTGCTCTCTCCGATGCCTTCGAGCCTCAAGCGCGCTCGCGACCCTCGGTCGTGCCGAGCGGGTACATGAGCGGCTTGATGGCGCGCCGCGCCTGCCAGAACGCGGGCAAGCGCCTGTGCACCCAGTCCGAGTGGACCACCGCCTGTAAGGGCGAGCGCGCCACCAAGTTCCCCTATGGAGATAGCTATAGCGACGGTGTGTGTAACGTCTTTCGAGCGTCGCATCCGGCGGTGCTGCTTTACGGCGACGCTTCGAAGAACCACCTCGACCCGAGGCTGAATCTCACCGAAGACGCCGACGGTCCGCTGCTGCGCAGGACAGGCGCCACTCAAGCTTGCGCGAGCGCTTGGGGGCAGGACGCCGCCTACGATATGGTCGGCAACCTCGACGAATGGGTGGACGACGCCGCGGGGGCCTTTCAAGGCGGCTTCTTTTCCCGCAGTACCCGCGAGGGTTGTGATGCGCGCATCACGGTCCACCCGCCGCAGTACTTCGACTACAGCTTGGGCGTTCGCTGCTGCAAGTAGCTCGTGGTCGCGAGGCGGGACCGCCCGTCGAGTAGCGGCTCCAAAATGGGCCATCTGGCCGGAATCAGTCATCCGCAATAAATTGTGAGTGGATGTGGGTGAGTGTCGTACCATTTGCGCATGAAGCCCGTGCGTGCCCTGACGCTGGTCGCCATCCTAAAAATGTCATTAATTTCAACCGGTTGCGGTCACCCGGTCCAGCGCTCGCTCGAGGGGCGCTGGCTCGGGGACAGCGTCGAAAACTTCGACGACTCGCAGCTGGCCGCCGCGACCGGCTGGGCGCGCGGGCTGAGCTTCGAGTTTGCCGGCTCGAACGTGACCGTGGCGGTGCCGGCCGAGGAGCCCCGCACCGGTCGCTACCAAGTGAGTAGCGTGCACGAGTCGGATGTGCGGCTCGGCGTGACGAGCAAGGAAGGCAAGACCAGCACGGTCGCGCTCAAGCTCGATGGCGACCACGCCATGCGCTGGATGCTCGGTCAGGGCCGCTCGGTCGTGCTGCGCCGCGATCGCTGACTAACGCTTGAGCTCGAGCATGCGCGTGACCTTCGCGCCTTGTTGAGAGGCCGCGAAGGCGACGCTCGAGATGCTGCCGATGGCGCACGCTTCTACTTCGGGCGCGAGCGGCGGCTGGAAATCGACGTCGGAGACTTTGCCCGAGGCTTCGATGCGCAGGCTCAGCGCGGTACGGACCGTGATCTGCACGCCTTCGGCGCTGACGGTGTTGCGGCCAAAGCAGTCGCTGGTCACGTCGACCATGCTCGAAAAGCCCGCTTCGATGTCGCTGATCGATGGCTCGAGTGGGAGCTCGATGTCGCCCACCGACGCGGCCGGTGCGCTGCTGGCCGAGTGGGCGGGGCGCAGCGGGAGCTTCGTCGGCTCGGCGCGGCGTTGCTCGGTCTCGCCCAGCGGGCGGCCGTCGATGCTGCCGCTCCGGCCGTCGCTCGCAAAATCGCCGTACGCCGGTGCTTTCAAGAAAAACGCCGGCACCGCGCCGATCGGCCCGACCGCGACGGTCCCTTCGCGCACCTGCACGATGACGCGGCTGCCCTCGAGCGCTACCCGGAACACCGTTCCGTGCACGGCGACGCGCGTCCCGGCCGCTTCGACCACGAAGGTTTCGGGTCGGGGGTTGGGTACTACCTCGGAAAGCACGCTACCCCGCTCCAGGCGTAGCGCGATGCGATCACCTTTCTCGAGCAAGCGCGCGCTGCTGTTCGGCGCGAGCGTCCAGGTGGCGCGCTTGGCGTGATCGACCGATAGCTCGCGCTCCCGCGCTTCGACGCGCGAACCGACTGGCAGCTGATCGGCATTCTTGCGCAGCGGCTCGCTTGCTTCGACGATTTCTGGCGGGGCGATCGTCACGCGCGTGCCGGAGCGTTCATGGACGAGCCACAGCGCGGCTGCCGCCGCCACGGCCAAGCCCGCCCACGCCACGGTAAACGTCGGCCGCCGCGGCGGTTGCGGGGCGGCCCGCTGCGTGGCGCGCAGCAGCTGCTCTTCGCTGCGCGACCAGTCGATGTCTGGCGGCTGAGCTGAGCGCGCCTCGCGCACCACGCGGCGCAGCGCTGCCTCGCGCGCTTCGTCGCGGCTCATGCGGGCTCCTTCGCGGTGTCGTCACCGCTCGGTGCCGAGCTCGGATTGCTGGCGAGCTCGTCGGCGAGCGTCGCCAACGCCGGCTCTTGCGCCAAGAGCGCGAGCAGCTCACGTCGCGCGTAGAAGAGGCGGGTGCGCACCGTGAGCACCGGCGAGCCGACGATGTCGGCAATCTCGCCGGGCGGCAGCCCCTCCAGTTCGTGCAGTACGAAGACCAGGCGCTTCTTCTCGCTGAGGCGATCGAGCAGCCGGTGAAAGGCATCGACCCGGCGCCTGCGATCGACCTGCTCGTCGGCGAACGGCGAGTGATCCACCGCCGGCGCGCTCTCGCTCGCCTCGCCGAAGACCGGGCGGCTCTTGGCGGCGCGCCGATGCATCAGCACGACGTTCACGGTGACGCGGTACAGCCAAGTCGAGAAGCGCGCGCCATGGCGAAACTCGCGCAGGCTGCGGTGCACCTGCAGGAACACCTCCTGCACGATGTCCTCGAGATCGCTGCTGCGCCCGAGCATGCGCAGCGCGAGGCGCGCGACCTCCTGGCGGTGCGCGCGAAACAACTCGCGGAACGCCTCGGGGTCGCCGCGTTGGCAGCGTTCGACCAGGCCCAGGGGGTCCACCCGACGGATTTTAACAGCCCGGAGCCGAGCTGGCTCGATCCTGGACAACCAGGTTACGGTCGGGGGAACCGTGGGGACGAAAACTGCTTGGGCGAAGGCCACCACCGAGCTTGGGTGCGCGGCCCCGTCCAGTATTTCAGATCAGTGTCAGAAAAGCGCTTTGAGGTCGGTCGCACTCTTCTTCTTCTGCTCGAGCACGCGGTTGACCGCGCGGAGCAGGCGGGTCTTGGCCGGTCCCGAAATCGGCTTGCCCGCGGTGGCAGCGTCGACGACGCGACCCGTGGCCGGACGACCGGAGCGCGGCTTCGCGGGCTTTTCGGCACCCTCATCCGGCTTCGACTCGGCCTTCTTGGCGGTGCGACGTGCCAGCTTGTTCTTACGGTCCTCGGGGCGGAGCCGCTCGAGGGCGCGTGAAGCTGCGCGCACGCGGCGCGGGTCGATCTTGTTGTCGGTGAGGAACTGAGCGAACTTGCTGGCCATTGGGGGGCTTTTCTGGCGAAAGAAGGAGGCGGACCATAGCCCGCTTTGGCCCGGGCACAAGCCAGATCGCGCCCCGAGCCCTCCGATCTGGCAAAGTAGGGCCTACGCGGCCGGCCCGCAGGGCGCGCAGCCGCTCGGAACCCATGGATTCAGGCGAGATAACCAGATTGGGGGATGCGGCGGCGTTCGTCAACCGCGCGGTTGGGGGCGCGGTGACCCGCGTCGGCCTCGTGCTCGGCTCGGGCCTCGGCGCGCTGGCGGACGAGCTCGGTGACGCCGCGCGCCTCTCGTACTCCGATATCCCACACCTGCCGACTTCGACCGTGGCCGGGCACGCGGGCAAGCTCTGCATCGGCGAGCTCGGCGGCGTGCGCGTCGCGTGCCTCCAAGGGCGCGTGCACGCTTACGAGGGCCACCCGCTTTCGCGCGTCGTGTTCGGGGTGAGGCTACTGGCGGAGCTGGGCTGCTCGATCGTGCTGCTCAGTAACGCGGCCGGCGGCATCGCCGAGCGGCTGCACGCTGGAAGCTTGATGCGCATCGTGGATCACCTGAACCTGCTGGGTGACAGCCCGCTGCGAGGAGAGAACGCGCGCGGCCCACGCTTCCCCGACATGTCGCAAGCCTACGACGCCGAGCTCGGGCGGCTCTGCGAGCAAGCGGCTCGAGAGACGGGCGTGTCGCTCGAGCAGGGCGTGTATGCGGCGCTGCTCGGCCCGAGCTACGAGACGCCCGCCGAGATTCGCATGCTGCGAGTGCTCGGCGCCGACGCGGTGGGGATGAGCACGGTGCCGGAAGTGATCGCGCTTCGCCAGCTGGGTGTGCGTGTCGGCGCCGTCAGTTGCATCACCAATTTGGCGGCCGGGCTCGGTGACGGGCCGCTCAGCCACTCCGAGGTGGAGGCGACAGCGGCGCGCGTTCGCACTGAATTTTCTCGGCTATTTCGGCGCTGGGTAGCGCTGGCTGGAGCTGCCGCGTGAGTGACGTCGAGCTGCTTTCACGCGCGCAACTGAGCGCGGAGGAGCAGGCGCTGATCGACGCCGCCGAGGCGGCCTCGCAGCGCGCCTATGCGCCCTATTCGCGCTACCACGTCGGCGCGGCCGTGCTCGCGGAGAACGGCCAGATCTTCAGCGGCTGCAACGTCGAGAATGCCAGCTACGGCGCTACCATGTGCGCCGAGCGCAGCGCGATTTTCGGCATGGTGTCGGCTGGTCAGCGACAGATCCGCGCGGTCGCGATTTATGCGCCGGGCGAGCCGATGGCCATGCCCTGTGGCATGTGCCGCCAGGTGATCGCCGAGCTGTGCGCCGACGCCCCCATGCTGGTGGAGGGCCCGCGCGGAGCGCTGCGTCGGCGCTTTGCGGCGCTGCTGCCCGAGGCCTTTCGGCTCGAGCCGGAGCGGGAGCCGTGAGCGGTCCGCGCGTCGTTCCAACGGGGCGACTGATCCTGAGCCAGCCGCCGGAGCTCGTGGTTCACGATGAGCTACAGCCGTGCCCCTATTTGGAAGATCGCGTCTCGCGCCTGCCGCTGCGCATTCCGGCGCGCGGCCTGGAACGCCAAGAGCTGGAGGCGCGCCTCGAGCGCGGGGATCGTCGGCAGGGGTTGTTCTTGTACCGACCGGCATGCCCGGGCTGCGTTGCGTGTGAGCCGATTCGGCTGGATTTGCAGACGTTTACGCCCAATCGCTCGCAGCGTCGCACGCTCGCGCGCGGCGACCAAGTGTTGAGCGTGGAGCTAGGCGAGCCGATCGCCGATCAGGAGCGCGTCGCGCTGTACAACCGACATAAGTCGCTGCGCGGCTTGTCGGCGGGGCAGGGCGAGGTCGACGTGCGCAGCTACCGCGAGTTCTTGGCGATGTCGTGCTGCGATACCATCGAGATTCGTTACCGGCTCGGCGAGGAGCTGGTTGGTATCGCCATCGCCGATCGCAGCAGCGAAGCGCTGTCGGCGGTGTACTGCTATTACGATCCCGGGCGCGAGCAGTTGGGCCTCGGTACCTATTCGATCTTGAAGGAGCTCGAGCTGTGCCGGATGTGGGGGCTCCGTTACTTGTACCTCGGCCTGTACATCGCCGAGTCGCTGCACATGCGTTACAAGGCGCGCTTTCTGCCGCATCAGCGCCTGCTCGACGGCGCTTGGACAGACTTCAAATAGCTTTCAGGGCAGCAGCGCGCGCCTGTGCGCGCAGCGCCGGGAGCAAGCATACGGCGCCCAGCACGGCCATGCCGACCAGCGCCGGAAAGAGCGCTCCCCAACCGTAAGTCTTGGCCAGTAGCGGCACCGTCAGGCCTTCGATGAAGGCTCCCACCGAACCGATGCCGTTCACGAAGCCGGTGGCCATCGCGGCGGCGTGGCGCCCTCCCGCGTCCTGCGCGGCGGCGCCGCACAGAATGGAGTCTGGCGCGAACAAGCAAGCGCCGATCAGCGCCAGCAGCGCGACGTTCAGAACCGTGTTCACGCCAACGAGCTTGCCGGCGGCCAGCAGCGCCACCGCCAGCGCCAGCAGCGCTGCTGCCGAAAGACCGACACGACCGAGCCGGCGCCGATCCGAGAGGTAGCCGATCAAGATCACGCCGAAGAAGCCGCCTCCTTCGAAAGCGGAGGCGACCGCCGTGGCCTTGTCGGGCGCGTAGCCCAGCAGCTCTTGCAGGTAGAAGGGCAGCCAGAGCGCGAGCGCATAGCGGGTAAATTTGATGAAGAAGTAGCTGGCCCCGTAGCTCCAGAGCATCGGGCTCCGCACCACGGCGCGCTGGGCTGCGCGGCGCGCGGCGCGCTCGTCGTCTCCGCTGGCGAGCTCGGTGCCGGCTGGAACCGGTCCAGGCCGGACGAGCCAAAGCACCAGCAGCGCGACCACTGCCATGATCAGCGCGGGCACGAAGAACGCGCTGCGCCAGCCGTAACGCACGATCAGCATGCCGGCGAACGGGCCCGCCAAGAACGGCCCCACCTGGTAACAGGTCGACCAGAGACCCATCACGGTGCCGCGGTTGGCGGGCGTGGTCCACTCTGCCATCGCGCGCGTGGTGCCGGGCCACCCGGTTGCCTGAGTGAAGCCGTTCAACGTGAACGCGACGACGAACACCAGCGCGCTCGACGCCGAACCAAACAACGCGCAGCATGCGGCTGACAGCAGTAGTCCGTAGCCGAGTAGGCGCCGCGCGCCGACTCGATCGCCCAGCACCCCGCTCGTGAACTGTCCGAGCGAGTATGCCGCGAGGTAGGCCGTGTCGATCGCGCCGAGGGCCTGCGTGTCCAGCAGCCCGGCGCTCTTCAGCGAATGCTTGGCGCCGCTGAAGCCCTTCCGCCCCAGGTAGTAGACGGCGTACGCCAGCCACGTCACCCCCCAAACGAGGTTTCGGCGCCGCTGCTGCTCGCTCACGCGCCGACTTGTATCAGAGCCGGCGCGGCGCTGCCGTCACCGGGCCGACACATCACTCGATTGGGCGGCCTTCGGCTTCTTCGATCTGGGCCAGGGCGGCGGCCAGTGCGTCTTTGGCTCGCTCGAGCGACCCGCGATCATCGCCCCATTTGCTGGTGGCGCGCGCGAGCTTCTGAGCGGTGGTTTCGAGCTGTCCGCGGAGCTCGGCGGCGTCGCTGCTGGCGGCGGCTGCCGACGCTTCCATCTGCACCAACTTGGCGTCGCGCTCCTCGATCGTGAGCTGGCTCTGGTCGCGCTCGCGAGTGCGCTCGGCCAGTTCTGCTTCGAGCTGTGCCACTCGTGCGTCGCGCTCCTCCAGGCTGAGTGCCTTGGAGTCGCGCTCGTTCGTGCGCTCGGCCAGGTCGTTCGCCAAGAGCGCGCTCTGCTCGTTCAGCTGCTCGATCGCGCGCTGCGCCGCGTCGCGTTCGCCGCTCCGCGCGCTCACGTCGGTTTCGAGCTGGGCGATGCGAGCGTCACGCGCGGCTTCGGAAGCTTGCTTCTGGTCGACCAGGGCCAGCAGCGCGGCAGAGTGATCGGCGGCTTCTTTGGCTTGCTCGGCTTCCTGCTCCGCGATGATCTCGGCTTCGCGATCAGCCAGTGTTTGCGCTGCTTCCTTGGCTTGCTCGTCGAGCGCCTGTTGGTGCTCGGCGCGCAGCTTGCCCAGGGCGTCCTCGTTAGCGCGATGCAGGGCACCCAGCTTGGCGTCGTGATCGCGCCTGAGCTCCGCCTCGCGCGCGGCGACTGCCTCGGTGCGAGCGCTCTCGTGGCTGCTCGTGAGCGCGCTCAGCTCTGCTTGATGCTCGGCACGCGCCGCGTCGGTCGCTGCCTGACGGGCTTGCTCGAGGCTCGCTGCTGCCGCAACGGCGGCCGCCGCCAGCGCCTGCTCCTGA
>JBEHXA010000146.1:0-13500 GCA_048498935.1 Myxococcota bacterium | reverse complement strand
GATGGGGCGATCCTGAATGCCGTGCAGACCCAGGATACCGCTCTGCGGGGGGTTCACGATCGGCGTCGAGAGCAACGAGCCGTAGATGCCGCCGTTCGTGATCGTGAACGTGCCGCCCATCAGCTCCGACAGCTCGAGCTTGTTGTCCTTGGCGCGCTTGCCGAAGTCCGCGATGGTCTGCTCGACCTCGGCGAAGCTGAGCCGATCGGCGCTGCGAATCACCGGCACCGCCAGGCCCTTGCCGCCGCCCACGGCCACGCCGATGTCGTAGTAGTTCTTGTAGACGATGTCCGAGCCGCGGATTTCGCCGTTGACTGCGGGCACCAGCTTGAGCGCGTCGATGGCCGCCTTCACGAAGAACGACATGAAGCCCAGCTTGATGCCGTACTTTTGCTGAAAGCTCTCCTGGTACTCCTTGCGCAGCGCCATGGCGGCGCTCATGTCGACCTCGTTGAAGGTCGTGAGCAGCGCTGCCGTTTGCTGCGACTGCACCAGGCGCTCCGCGATCTTCTTGCGGAAGGGGCTCATCGGCACGACTTCTTCGTGCTTATCGCCTTGTTGCGCGGGCTTGGCCTCGCTGCGCGGCGTCGTGCGCATCACGTCCTCTTTGAGGATGCGGCCGCCAGGCCCCGTCGCCTCGACGTCGTCGGCCTGCACGCCTCGCTCCTTCAGTGCGCGGCGCGCCGAAGGCATCACCCGGGCAAAGCCCTGCGGCGGCATGGTCTGGGGCACGGCTCGCTTCGGCCCCGCCTCGGGTTCCGGAGCTGGCTGCGCGGGCGCGGGCGGCGGCGCCGACGGTGTCTTGGGGTTGGCAGCCGCTGCGGCTCCCTCTTCCATGTAGCCGATCACTTCACCGACTTGCGCCACGGCGCCCTTCTTCGCCTTGATCTGCGTGATGGTGCCGCTGGCGGGCGCCGGCAAATCGACCGTCACCTTGTCGGTCTCGATTTTGACGATGATTTCGTCGCGCGAAACGCTGTCGCCTTCGGACTTCAACCAATCGCCGATCTGCACTTCCGTGATCGACTCGCCAACCGGCGGCACTTTCAGCTCAATGGGCATCGCTCAGTAACCTTTGGAAAATTTCGCGGTACTCTCTGCCGCCCGTCCTCTCCCGTCAACGAGAACGAGAAGCGAGAACGAATCAACCGGGAGGCGGGAAGAAGGGGAGATTTTGGGGGTTCGTTACGCGAAGGCGCGTTCGAGGAGCTCTTGCTGCTCGAGCTTGTGGCAGCTGGCGGAGCCGGTCGCGGGGCTGGCCGATTCGGTGCGGCACACCCCGGAGAAGGGGAAGCGGCCGAACATCATCGAGCCGAAACGCACGCGCATGTAGCGCCAAGCGCCCATGTTCTCCGGCTCCTCTTGCACCCAGACGAACGGGGTACCGTCGTCGAAGTGGTCGACCGCCGCCCGCAGCACGCGCTCGGGCAGCGGGTAAAGCTGCTCGACGCGCACGATCGCGATGTCGTTCCGGCCCAGCTCGGCCCGGCGCTTCTCGAGATCGTAAAATACCTTGCCCGTGCATAGCAGCACTCGCGACGCCTTCTTCAGCCCGCGAGCGTCGCCGATCACGCGCTGGAAGCCGGCGCTACCGAACTCGTCCAACGTGCTCACGCACTGCGGCAGGCGCAAGAGGCTCTTGGGCGTGAACACCACCAGCGGCTTGCGCCACGGGCGGAGCACCTGACGACGCAGCACGTGGAAGTACTGCGCCGGAGTCGTCGGCTGCACGACCTGGATGTTCTCCTCGGCCGCCAGCGCCAAGAAACGCTCGAGACGCGCGCTGGAATGCTCGGGGCCCTGACCCTCGTAGCCGTGCGGCAAGAGCATGACGAGGCCGGACAAGCGCTTCCACTTGTCCTCCGCGCTCACCAGAAACTGATCGATGATGACCTGAGCCGCGTTGGCGAAGTCGCCGAACTGGGCCTCCCACAGCACCAGCGCGTCCGGCCAGTCCAGGCTGTAGCCGTACTCGAAGCCGAGCACACCGGCCTCGCTCAAGGCCGAGTTGTAGATCTCGATCGGGCCCTGATCGGGCGCCATGTGGCACAGCGGCATGTACGTGTGCCCGTCCTGCACGTCGTGCAGCACGGCGTGGCGGTGGCTGAACGTGCCGCGCCCGCAATCCTGACCGGTCAAGCGCACGCGCGTGCCCTCGGTCACCAGCGACGCGAACGCGAGCAGCTCCGCCATGCCCCAATTCAGCGGCTTTTCGCCGTTGGCCATCGCGGTGCGATCCCCGAGCAGCTTTTCGATCTGCTTGTGGGGATGAAAATCGGCCGGCAGCTGCTGCTGGCGTAGGATGAGCTCCTGGCAGCGCGTGCGATCGACGCCGGTGTCGACGTCGGGCACATCGCTCTCCGGACCACCGCGGTAGCCCTTCCAATAGCCGCCCAGCCAATCCTGCACGCGCACGTAGTCCTTGCGACGCGCCTCGGACAGCTCGCGCTCCAAGTGCTCACGGCGCTCCACCGCGATGCGATCCGCTTCATCGACCGTGACCTCGCCCAACTTGGTCAGGTGCTCGAGGTAACCCTCACGCACGCTCTTGCGCTGAGCGATCGCCGCGTAAAGTAGCGGCTGCGTGAACGACGGTTCGTCGCTCTCGTTGTGGCCGTAGCGACGGTAGCAATACATGTCGATGACCACGTCGCGCAAGAAGGTGTCGCGGAAGTCCATGGCCAGACGCACGACCTGCGCCACCGCCTCCGGATCCTCACCGTTCACGTGGAAGATCGGGATCTGCAACATCTTGGCCACGTCGGTGGCGTAGGTGGTCGAGCGCGCCTGCGAGGGCGGCGTCGTGAAGCCGATCTGGTTGTTGATGATGACGTGGATCGTGCCGCCGATGGTGTGCGCATCGACCTGGCTCAGGTTCAGCGTCTCTTGAATCACGCCCTCACCCGCGAACGCCGCGTCGCCGTGGATCGTGAAGGCAATCTTCTTGGAGCGCGTCACGTCGCCCGCGCGGTCTTGCTTGGCGCGCGTGCGGCCAATCACCACCGGGTTCACGTATTCCAGGTGGCTGGGGTTGAAGCACAGCGAGAGGTGGACCTTCTTGCCGCTCTCGGTGACGAAGTCGGAGCTGTGGCCCAGGTGGTACTTTACGTCGCCGCTGCCGTAGTAGAGCTGCGGGTCGGAGTCTTCGAACTCGCGGAAGATCTCGCGCGGGTTCTTACCCATGATGTTGGCCAGCACGTTGAGGCGGCCGCGGTGCGCCATGCCGAGCACGACCTCGTCCACGTCGTGCTCAGCGGCGCGATCGATGGCGAAGGCGAGCAGCGGGATCAAGCTCTCCGAGCCCGAGAGCGAGAAGCTCTTGGCGCCGACGAACTTCTTCTGAATGAACTCCTCGAAAATCGAGGCGTCGGTCAGCTTGGTCAAGATGCGCAGCTGCTCTTTGCGCGACAGCTGGATGCGGTTCTCGGAACCCTCCATCCGATCTTGCAGCCAGTTTTTCACCTTCAAGTCGTCGATGTGCATGAACTGCACACCGATCGAGCGACAGTAGGTGTTGCGGAGCCGAGTCAGGATCTCGCGCAACGTGAGCGTCTGCGCGCCGAAGATGGTGCGACTCGAGAACTTGCGATCCAGGTCGTACCCGGTGAGCTCGTAGAACTCGGGGTCGAGCTCCGCCTGCGTCGGCCGCGGCAGACCGAGCGGATCGATCTTGGCGATCATGTGTCCGCGCACGCGGTAGGCGCGCACCAGCGCGTCGACGCGATCTTGGCGCACGGCTGCGTCGGAGACGCCTTGAGCGAGCGCGCCGTTGGTCGCGCCGTTCGTTTGCGTGTGACCGTTCACCGCGGCATGACCATTGCTCGGCGCCTTGGCCTGTGCCGCGCCGTTCGTCGGTGCGGGGTTGAAGACGCTGGCGGGACGAAAGTCGGGGCCTAGCTTGGGGGTGCGCGCAAACGCACCTTCCTTGCCCAGCGCGTCGAAGTAGGCGCGCCATTCCGGCGTCACCGTGCTCGGGTCCCTCAAGTAGTCGGCGTACAGCCCCTCGGCGAACAGCAGGCTCAGCGTGCTCGGCGAGCCCTCGGTGGTCTCTGTGGTCATTGGTTTCGGCTCAAGTCGCGGTTTTTTCCCCCCAAGGGCGGGCTCGGTCAAGCGAAACAGCTGGGAATTCGTGTCCTGAAGCGTCCCCGCATTGTTTCTGGACTGTGACGTGCAGCGGAGGACAGCATTTCGATTCTATTTCGCCATCGGCCGGGGGCACGGCCGTCAGCGCCGCCGCACCTGCTTACCTGGACCGACACGCAGGTAACCGCCCGACAGGAAGCGATACATCTGTTGGGTGAGCACCTCGGCGCTCTCTTCCGAGTAACCCAGCGTCACCGCTTGGTAGAGGAGCTCCTTCAACGCGCCGATGGTCAGGTAAGCCAGCACGCGCGGTTCACCCTCGTCCACGATGCCGAGCACTTGCCCGTCCTTGAGGCTCTCGGTCAAGAGCTGGACCACGGTGTCGTAGAAGGCCAGCAGCTTTCGGTCGAACGCCGGGTCGACGCCCACCGCGTCCGTAAACAAGATCTTGGTCATGCTGCGCTCCGCCAGGCAGGTGGCGATGATGCGGCGGATGTTCTCGCGCACCTGCTCGACGACCGGACGCTGCGGATCACCCGGCACGATGCGCACGATGGCCATCGTGAGCTGAGCCGCGAAGCGATCGATGAGATCGGAGAAGATGGCGCGCTTGTCTTCGAAGTAGAGGTAGAAAGTGCCGCGCGCGACGCCCGCTTGCAGGGCGATGTCGTCGATGGTGGTTTGGTGGTAGCCACGCCGCGCGAACACGTCGCGTGCCACGCTCAAGATTTGCTGCCGACGCTCACTCTTCGGTAAGGCGTTCTTGCGCGGAGCGGCCTTGCTGCGCGGGCGCTTGTTCGAGGCGGCCATGTAGGCACGCATCATAGTCAAAGATTAACGAAAAAGTCGCTCAACTCTCGTGCTCGCGCGCCGTACGAGCGGGCATGAGGTCTTCCCAGTTCGGTACACTCGCTAGCTCTTTGCTAGCGCTCTTGGTGGTGTGTGGTCCCACCGCCAGCTCTGCGGCGACGCCGCCCAAGACGGGAGTCGTGGCCGGCTCGGTGACGAACAGCGGTGGTGTGCTCACGGCGGGGTCGAACGGGGCCGAGTACCGACTACCGAGCCAAGCCGTGTTGACGCTAGCCCCCGGAGCCGCGGTCCGAGTATTCCCGGTGCCCCAGCAGCTGGCGCTCACGCCCGGCGCGAAGACGACGACCTACAGCTTTGCCCTGCTCGACGGCCGCGTCGACGTCGCGGTGCCGAGCAAGCCGAGGAGCGCGGTGCTGTGCAGCATCGGCAAGCTATCGGCTGTCATCGGCTCGGGTCAGGCCACGGTCTCGTCGCGCGCCGACACCAGCATCGTCGCCAGCACGGAGGGTGACGTTCGCACGCTGCTCGACGGCCGCTGGCAAACCTTCGCGCCCGGCACCGTCGGCCGCTTCGGCCCAGGTCGCAACGGGACGCCCGAGCCGTCGATCGGCGCGCCCGCGCTGGGCGTGGGCCAGCGGCTGTGGTTCGCCGCCGACTCCGCGGCTGCCATCTCGGGCTTCACGTTCACCAAGGTCGCTGGTGCCGAGCGCTACGACCTGCGCTTGGCGAGCAAGGACGGCACGGAGCAGCTGCGCTCCCTACCCGCCACCACTACGCGACTCGGCGAGTCGTTCGCGCCGGTACCGCCGGGCCTGTACACGATCGCGACGCGCTCCGTCGATCGCGACGGCATCGCAGGACCTTGGTCTGCGCCAGAGAAGGTCAGCGTCGTCGGCGTGACGCTCCCACCCGGCGGCTACACTTCGGGTGGCGACATCTTCATCGGCAAGGGCCAAGAGGTGCGCTTCTCACAAACCGAGGGCCTCGAGATGACCTACGAGGGCGCAGGCCGTTACGTGCCCGCTTCCGAAGCAGTGTCGCTCTATCGCGGCGAGACCACGGTCGTCAGCTTCCGCGTGCCCGGCTCGATCTATCCAACGAGCGCGCGCCTCAGGCCGCGGGACGTCTACGCGCACGTCGAGCTCGGCCCCACTCGCGCGGTCTGGCCTCAGGACCCGAGCGAGATCTCGATCGATCTGCGTACGCGGGGTGGAGCCGCGGCACCCGAGTGGTTGGAGCTGAAGCCGCAGGTGATGCTCGGCATCGAGCCACTCGAGGTCGTGTTCAAACGCGAAGGCAACCGCCTCGTGGGCACGGTGCCGCCGATCGCCAAGCCCGGTCCCTGGGTGCTCCGTGTCGAGGTCAAAGACCAGTTCGGCGCGCTGTTGGGACGCGATTTCCTCGAGATCGCAAAAGCTGCAGCGGCACCACCCGCCAAGGTGGCCGCGACGCCGAGCCTGGTCAGTAAATAAGCGTTCAGGCGCTTCTTGCGCCTGAATACCCACCTTGTGGCGAAGGTCCGACTCTGAGAATCTCGCCTACCGCGAGGCGAGGATGAGCCTACGTCTGTCACTAGTAGCGCTGGGCGGATTGCTCACGGCCACCGTGCTGGCGCTCGGGCTCGGACCCCGCACCGCGCCCGCAGCGGTGCAGCGCGCGCCCGGCGCGGCGCCCTCGGCGCAGCCAGCCGTAGCAAGCCCCGTGGCTGCTGCTCCGCCTTCGCGCTTCGCGTCGCTGCCCGCGCTGCGCATCGAGAACCAGACGACGCGTCGCACGCTGACGGTGCGCCTCTACGACGACGCGGGCGCGATCGACGAGGCCGCCGCCACCCAGCTCGACGACGTGCTGTGCGACGCCCGAGATCCGAAGGAGCTCAAGGTGGGGCGCATCAATCGGCGCACACTGCAGCTGCTCTTCAAGGCGGCGTATCACTTCGCGGTCAACGACGTGCAGGTAGTCTCGGCGTATCGCAAGCCCGGTCGTCGGCGCGAGGGTCCGCACGGCACCGGCGCGGCCATCGACTTTCGTCTGCCGACCGTGACCGCCAGCGCCCTCGCATCGTATTTGCGTGAGCTGCCTCGCACCGGAGTCGGTGTGTACACTCACCCGAAGACTCAATATGTTCATCTAGACACTCGTGAGCACAGCTTTCACTGGCTGGATGCGTCACCGCCGCGCCGCCATTGGCGTGAGAAATCAATCGGCGCACGGGACCTTGCAAAACGCGACGAGCGCTATTCGCCCCTGCTCGATTTGCCGTGACCACACGATTAACTCCCGACGTCGAGAACGTGAAAACACCGGCGATGGAAACGCGCTGGCGCGTTTCGAATTTGAAACGAATTGGTACAAGACTCGAATTCTCCCGCTAAAAGTCTCAGCAAATATTGCGAGTCTTAAGGTGCTAGGCGACTAAGCCGTAGGGGTGGCGAACCCACACATGCCCCCTTACTCGTAGCTGGTGCGCTGAAGTCGGTTTTCGGACTAAGCTGCGCCTGGATCTAGTCATCCTTACGAACCGTTTGAGCTTTTGCGCGCGTTCGCGGAGCCCCACCCCACCACCATCGGCGCTGCGACGGTCGCGCACCCCGCATCCCAATTTGAGACGAACCATGAACGCCCTTATTGCCAAACTTGGTAGCGACGCCCAGACTCACGACACCGGTCCCCAATCGGGCACGGCCCTCCACGACGAGGCGCCGCACAGTCAAGAGGTCCCGCGGACCAGCGAGCCGCCAGCGCTGCGCACTGCTCCCCGCAGCGAGCCGCCGCCCTCCGATCCGCAACGCGCGCGCCGCCTGCGCGCACGCCGCGTCCGCATCGAGGAGCTGCAGCTCGAAGGCCTGTCCGGGTCCGCGCGCCACGGCACGCTCGGGCTGATCGACACGCACGTCGAAGATCTGTCGCTGACCGGCGCCGCGCTGGTCATCACCGACGGCGTGCAACGCGCGGGGCTGGTGCTCACCGGCGATCGCCTCGAGCGTCTGCGCATCGTGTGTAGGGACTCCGTCCTCTACGAAGGCGACGCACATGTTCGTCGTGTTGCCGAACGCGGCAACGATCTCGTGCTCGGCATCGAGCTGCAATCGAGCACGATCGACTTCTCGGAGCTGTATCGGCTCGGCACGCGCCACAGCTTCTCCGAGCGGCTCGACGCCCTCGTCGAGGCCAACGAGGACGTGGTCTCGAACGACTTCAAGCTGTGGGTAAACAACCAGCGCACCGCCCTCGAAAAGCTCAAATCCTTCTTGGACTTCGAGGAACGAGCCCTCGACAACCTGGATCTGTTCACGCGGCAGCAAACGCTGCGCACCTACCTCGAGGAGATCGGGCCGCGCGTCGTCGAACGCCTGAACCAGGCGTCGCGCGAGCTCACTCAGCTCGTGTCCGGGCTACCCGAGGAGCATCACACCGCGTACCGCAACTACTACAAGGCGGAGCTCCATCACCTGGCGCTGCATTCACCGTTCATGAAGCGCGCCTACTCCAAGCCGCTGGGCTACGCCGGCGACTACGAGATGATGAACATGCTGTACCGCGACCACGCGGAGGGCGACTCGCTGTTCGGCCAGGCGCTCAACCTGTACGCGACGCAGGAGCCCGCCGCACAGGCGAACATCAACCGCCTTCAGTACCTGGGCGACAAGATCCGCGCGGCCATCGAGGCGCGCGGGCACGTGCGGCTGGCCAGCATCGGCTGCGGGCCGGCGCGAGAGCTCGCAGCGCTGCTCGATAAGAGCCCGGAGCTCGGTCGCTACCTGGACGTGGCGCTCATCGATCAAGAAGAGCGCGTGCTGGTGTACTGCGAACGCACGCTGTCGCCCTTGGCCGTCAAGACCGGGGTCAAGCTGCGTTTCATCCGCGAGTCGGTGCGCCGGCTGCTCACTGCCAAAAAGCTCAAGGACACGCTCGGCGAATGCGACCTAATCTACAGCGCCGGCTTGTTCGACTACCTCAACGTTCGTAGCTTTTCGGCGCTTTTGAGCGGCCTATATGACGCTCTCGGGCCCAGCGGGCACTTGTGCGTCGGTAACGTCGCGCTCCATAATCCGACCCGCTATTTCATGGAGTACGCGCTCGACTGGTTCTTGATTCATCGCAGCCCGGCCGAGCTCGTCGAATTCGCCAATGCGCTCAAGCCCGCGCCGATCCGCGTCGAAGTCGACGCCGAGCCCACCGGCGTGAACTTGTTCTTGCGCATCTGGAAGTAAGGACCCCAACACTGTCTCAGGACGGCGGCTTCGAAGAGTGGCTCGCAGGCGTGAATCTCTCGGCGGCACGCCTGGGCTACGTGCTCGCGGCGGTGCTGATGCCGGGGGGCATCGCGCTCGACTTGATCTGCGTGCCGCCGGACAAGGTGATCGAGTTCCTCTTGATCCGCTTCGGGGCGAGCGTGATCGCCTTGGGCATGATCGGCGTGTCGTACCTGCCGTTGATCGGGCGTCACCCGGTGCTGCTCGGCGCAGGGGCGCCACTGCTCTGCGCGGTGGGCATCGAGGTGATGATCCTGCGGCTCGAGGGGGGGCTATCACCGTACTACGCGGGGCTGAACCTGTGCACGCTGGCGATGGCGGTGCTCTACCTCTGGCGCTGGCAGGAGTTCTTGTACGGCAGCGGCTTCATCGTCGCGATCTGGCTCGTACCGACGCTGCCCCAGGTGATCGGCGGGCAAATCGCCTTCGCGCCCTTCTTCAACAACCTGTATTTTCTCACGCTCACCAGCGTGATCGCGGTCACGGCCGGCACGATCCGCTTTCGCGCAGCACGGCGTGAGTACGAGGCGCGCGTCGGCTTGGCCAAGACATCGGCCGAGCTCGCCAGCACGCTGGAGAGGCTGCAAGAGCTCGACCGGTTGAAGAACGAATTCTTCGCCAACGTCTCGCACGAGCTACGCACTCCGCTCACCCTGATCTTGACGCCGGTAGAGGATCTGCTGAATCGCAGCCTCTCGAGCGAGCTCCGCCCGGCGCTGCTGGTGATTCGTCGCAACGCGCACCGCCTGCTGCGCCTGATCGACGACCTGCTGGATCTGGCGCGCCTGGACGTGGGCGGCTTGCGCCTGCACGTAGCCGAGCTCGACCTGAACGAGGTGGCGACGCGCGTGGTCGAGGCTGCGCGCCCTGCCGCGCTCGCGCGCCAGATGACCTTGTCGCTCAGCGTGGAGCCGGGTGAGCTCACCGTGTTCGGCGATCCGCATCGCTTGGAGATGGTGCTCACCAACTTGCTCGGCAACGCCCTCAAGTTCACGCCGGACGGCGGGAGCATCGCGGTGCGCGTGAGCAAGACGGCGACCAAGTGCCTGGTCGAAGTCGAAGACACCGGGCCGGGCATCCCCGAGCAGGAGCTCGCCCGAATTTTCGATCGCTTTTATCAAGTGGAGGGCTCGCAGCGCCGACGTCAGGGCGGCGCCGGCATCGGCCTGTCGCTCGCGCAAAAACTGGCCGAGCTGCATGGTGGGCGCATCTTGGTGTCCAGCAAGGTCGGCGTCGGCTCGACCTTCGGGCTCAGCGTACCGCTCGGCCGTGCTCACTTCCGTGACGAGGTGCTCGAACGTCGGCGCGTGCGCACCGAGGAGCACCCCAACCGTCGCGCCAGCGACCGCGGTACGGAGCCGCTGCCGCTGGAGACCGTCGTCGTCGAGCCGAGCGAAGTCGACGCGCCGCCGGTGCGCATGGATCGCGGACGGCGGCCGCTGGTACTAGTGGCGGAAGACGAGCCCGATCTGCGCGAGTACATCGAGACGACGCTACGCGCCTTCTTCGACGTCATCAGCGCGTCGGACGGAGCCGCGGCGTTCGAGCTTCTGAAGAGCAAGCAACCCGACTTGGTGCTGAGCGACGTGATGATGCCGGGCACGACCGGCATCGACCTGTGCCGGGCCATCAAGCAAGATCCGAGGCTGAAGGGCACACCGGTGATCTTGCTCACCGCGCTCTCGGCCACCGACAACGTGCTGGAAGCGTACTCGGCCGGCGCGGACGACTTCGTGACCAAGCCGTTTCACAGCCGCGTGCTGCTGGCGCGCATCAACGCGCAGTTGCGCCTGCGCTCGGTCGGCCTGCAGCTGGCCGACCAAGCTCGCCTGGCCACCGCCGGCACGCTCGCCGGCGGCGTGGCCCACGAGGTCAGAAATCCGCTGAACGCCGTGCTCAACGCGGCTCGCTCGCTGCGCGGCGCGAAGAGTGCCACGGAGATCGAGACCAAGCTGCTGGGGGTGATCATCGAGGGCTCGCTGCGCATCGACCGCATCGTCGGCGCGCTCGAGGAGCATGTCAGGCCAGCCGAAGGCAACGCGATCCTGCAGTGCGACGTGCAGTCCGGGCTGCGCTCCTCGGTCGAGCTGCTCGAGCACAAAATGTCCGCGGTGAGCGTGCATCTGAACTGCGACAGCAACCGCGCCGTGGTCGCCTCGCCGCGCGAGCTGAACCAGGTATTCTTGAACCTGCTCGACAACGCAGTCCGAGCGGGCGCGAAGAACATTTGGGTGCGCACGGCGGACCAAGCGGCGCGCGTCGTGGTCTCGATCAGCGACGACGGGCCCGGTATTTCGAAAGACCAAGCCGAGCTGATCTTCGAGCCGTTCTTCACGACCAGGCCGGTCGGCGAAGGCACCGGGCTCGGGCTCTACCTATCGCGGCGCATCATTCACGGTTGCGGAGGCAGCCTGAACTACGCGCCACGCGAAGGCGGCGGCGCGGTCTTCGGCATCGAGCTCCCAGCCGCGGACACGGCTCGAGCCTGATGCGGTGACCGCTCACAGCGGCAAACGCACGATGAAGCTGGCGCCGCCCAGGTGACTGTCACGACCGGCTCGCAAGCTGCCGTCGATCTCCTCCACGATGCGGCGAGAGATGGCCAGACCCAGGCCGGTTCCCACCCCGACCTTGCTCGTGAAGAACGGGTCGAAAATCCTGTCGATGTCGTCGTCGCTGATGCCCGGGCCGTTGTCGGCGACCTCCAGCACCGCGAATGCATCCTCGACGCGCAGCCGCACGCTGATGACGTTTTGGCTTCTGGGGCGGGCAGAGACTGCCTGCATCGCGTTCACGATCAGGTTCAGGACCACCTGTCCGAGCTTGGTGGAAGACGCCTTCACCTTGGGCGCGCACGTGACGTCCAGCTCGAGCGACGCGCAACGCATCAGCTCGCCCGACACCAAGCGTAGGCTCAGGCGCAGCACCTCCGCGACGTCGACCGGTCGCAACGCACCCGAGTCGCTGCGCGTGGGCATCTCGATGCCGCGCACGATGTCGACCACGCGATCCACGCCCGTGCGGGTATCGGTGAGGCTGGCCTCGATTTCTTCGAGGCGAGTCTTGACCGGACCGGCGACGCTCTGCTCCGACAGCTTGCGCAGCTCGGTCTGGGCAAACGCCAGGCTGTTGGTCACCCACATCATGGGGTTCTTCATCTCGTGCGCGATGCTGGCGGCCACGACGCCCAGCGCGTAGACGCGCTCGGTCTCGCGCAGCCGCACCTCCATGGCGCTCAGCTTGCGCGTCATGGCGTAGACGTCGAGCGCGTCGGCCAGCTCGGCCTTGAGCTCGTCCGGCTCCCACGGCTTGCGCAAGTAGCGGCGCACGCGGCAGCGGTTGATGGCGGCAACGGCGGCCTGCCCGCCGCTGTAGGCGGTAATGAGCACCCGCACCGTGTCCGGAAACTCGATGCGAACGCGCTCGAGCAACTCCACGCCGGTCGTACCGGGCATGCGTTGATCCGAGACGATCACGCCGACTTCTTCACGGTGCATGAGCTCCAGCGCAGCGTCGGCCGAAGTCGCAGTCAGCACCTGGAAGTCGCTACCGCACGCTGCCTCGCAAACCACCAGGTTTGCCTCGTCGTCATCGACGAACAGGACCTTGACGCTCATGCCAATGCGGGAGCGTACTCCAAATGGGGCGCACCTCTGCAAGCGGGCTCTCACCTACCCAGAGCAAATTGGTGCTTTTTGGTCACTACTTACTGAAGGGTGGTGTGGGCCCCTGGCCTTTCCTGTGTCAGCCGGATGTCGCTTCAGTTCCGCTGCCGTCCGGCGTGGCTCGCTCGCGGCTGCGGGTCGAGCCCCAACCACGGGGGTTATCGCGTGTTTCGCGCGCTCGCTCGTCGCACGCGTCCAAGTGGCTCGTACAACTTTGACTACGCCGTACGAGTTTCTGGCCGACCCGTTACTTTGACTATGTCAAAGCCCGATGCCCACGCCTAGCGCGAGGGTTACCCACGGCTGGCTGCGCTCGGTCGCGATCGCCGGAACCAGCAACGTGCCGCTCACGCCGACGCGAGCCTCGGCGTCGCTGAGTGGCAGCTCGTACTCCAACGCGCCGCGCAGCACGCCGGCACCGACGTTCTCGTGCTCACCGAGCGCGCTACCACGGAGCCAGCTCGCGCCCGCGCCCACGATCGGATGCAAGTCGTAGCGGTGGCGGAAGTCGATCCACAGCTCGGCATCGTATGCCGAAAGTCCTTGTTCGCTCTCGGTGCGCAGCCACGCTGCGGAAATGCGGCCACCCACGGCGCGCGCGCCGAAGTCGAGCGCGGTGAAGAAGCCAGGGTTGGCGGGCGCGAGCAGCAGTGCAGGACCGACTTGGAAGCGCGCGCTCGAGCTCGCAG
>JBEHXA010000145.1:0-13504 GCA_048498935.1 Myxococcota bacterium | reverse complement strand
CAAGGGTGGCCCAGACCCCCAGGCTCTCGCACAAGCGCTTGTGCTCGAGCGCGCTACCGATGCTGTCGGGATCGGGATGACCTCCGAGCAGGATCACGTGAGGCTTGTCGGTCGCGCCCGAGAGGACGCGCTCGAGCTCCTGCCACTTATCGGCGTTACCCATGGCTCTTCACTGCCTGTGGCATGCGAGGGTTTGTATACACCACGGCTGGTCTGATGCCGGGAAACCAGAATAAGACCCTATAACTTCAATATGTTACGACCCGGGGGGGCGCTACTTTGGCCGATTTTCCCGTGTTTGGGCCCGATGGTGCCAGACCGCCGACGACCCGACGACGGAAATGAGGGGTCTCGGGGAGAACGCCTGTACACTGCTGCGCGTGTCCCGCGTGCCTTGCGCCGCTGGCCTCGTGCTGGTCCTCCTCTCCTGCCAAGGAAAGGGCAAAACCGACCCCAGCCCGAGCCAGAGCAACGCCCCGCCCCCCACGCCCAGCGTGGTAGCGGCGGGGTCCGCGCCACCGCCACCGCCCGTCGCCGCGAGCTTGTCCACGTCCATCAGCCCTGCGTCCGCGGCCGGCAGTGCTTCAGCGGCGCCCGTACCCGCGGCTCCCTACGTCCCAGACGCGAAGCGCTACCCGTGGCTGGCCGACGGTAAAGACTTCCCCGCCCCCGACGCCTCGCTCGAGACTCGCTTTCCGACCCCGCCTGGCTACTCGCGGGTGAAGGTCGAGCCCGGCAGCTTTGCCGAGTGGCTACGAGGCTTGCCGATGACACCCGAAGGGACGCCGACCAAGAGCTTCGACGGTCACGAGACGCTCGCTGGGGACGACGACTACCTGGCGGGCACCGTCGCCATCGACATCGGCAGCGCCGACTTGCAGCAAAGCTCGGACGTGATCATCCGACTGCACGCCGAGTACCTGTGGTCGCGCGGCGAGCGCGACAAGATCAGCTACCTCAGCGCCACCAAGCTGAATATGCCGCTGTCCCGCTGGGAACGAGGACAGCGCCTCATCCCGAACGGCCCCAACGTGTTCTGGGTCATCAAGGGCAAGCCGGCCGAGGTCGATCACGTGGAGTTCCGTCGTTACCTCGACGCGGTCTTCAACTGGGCGAACAGCACGTCGCTGGCGCCTCGCTCCAGCGTCGTGAGCGATCCCAAAGAGCTCGTCGCCGGCGACTTCTTCCTGCAGAGCGCCGCGCCCAATCACGTCGCCGTGGTGCTCGACCTCGCCGAAAAGCCGAGTGGAGAACGCGTCGCGCTCCTCGGCCAGGCGCGTAGCCCGGCGGAGAGCATTCACGTCGTGCGGCCCGGTAAGGCCACGCCATGGTTCAACGTGCGGCCACCTGTCCCGGTGCTGACGCCGCACTCCAAAGCGCTGATGTGGGAAGACCTGCGGCGCCTGCCCGCGGCCGATCCCGAGAAGTAGCCCCCTGGCGTGGGTGCCCTTCTCGCGAAGTGGTTGGCACACCTGCGCCAGCCGCGGAGGCGCAGGGCTTCGAAACCCAGGCGATTCGGGCTAAACGAGTGCCTGAGGGGTCGCCTGTCGCTGGCATCGCTCTTGCTCTAGCCCTGATTCATGAAGACCACGATGGGCTGGGGCGGGTGGGCGGGGTGGGCAAGCATCGCGGGGGTATGCGCGGCGCTGGCTGTCGGCTGCAGCGACGACGCATCAACGAGCTCGCCCGATGCGAACGGTGGAACCGGAGGTGCGACTGACACGGCGGGCGGAGCTGCGGGAGCGACTGACGCGATCGGCGGTGTCGCTGGCGCGACCGAGGCGATCGGAGAAACCGCAGGTGCGGTTGGAGCCAAAGGGTGCGACTGCGGCGACAATCCCGATTTCGTTCACGTACCGCTCGAGTGCGCGCAGCAGCACGGCTTGATCACGACCTTCGAAGATGACCTGAAGGACTTCCAAGACGGGACGCATCAGCTGGGCACGCCGTACTACGTGCTACACGGAGCATGCGACGACGGCTATCGGACGCTCGAATTCTCCGAGGCGACGGAGAACGGCGGCATCTACAGCTACGACAGCGAGGGCAACCTCGTGTACCGAAGCTACGGGCCCTATTCGAGCCCCGACCCGGTGTGCATCGACCCGCCCGACACCAACTTTGGCGATTTCGGCATCGGCGCGGTGAACCCTGCCGAAGGCTGCACCTATTGCCTCGTCGATTCCCACTGGGACGAAAGCCTCGGAGGAGCGCCGGCCGAGTACGACACGACGCCCTGCACGCCGGCCGATCTCGACTGACGCTTCAAGGCGTTGCGCGCCATCCGCGCTGGGCGTTGAATGTCGGCCCATGGCTACGCGCATCCACTTGATTCGCCATGGTGCCACGCTGCTCAGCGCGGAAGATCGCTTCGCAGGCGCGGTCGACGTCGCACTCTCCGACGAAGGCCGCGCCCAAGCTCGTCGCCTCGGCGAGCGCCTGGCCACGACACCGCTGAGTGCCGTGTACGCGAGCCCGCTCTCGCGCACGGTCGAAACCGCGCAACTGGTCGGCGGCCCGCAAGGGCTCGAGCCGCGCCTCGAGCTCGGCTTGAAAGAGATCGCTCACGGTCACTGGGAGGGTCTGCGGCGAAGCGAGGTCGAGGCGCAGTTTCAAGCCGAGTACGCCGCGTGGGAAGCGGACCCGTTCACGTTCGCGCCCGAGGGCGGCGAAACCGGTCTGGCCGTGATGGCGCGGGCACTGCCGGTCATCCGCGAGATCGTCGTGCGTCATCCAAACCAAAGTGTCGCGGTGGTTTCACACAAGGCCACGATCCGTCTGCTGCTCTGTAGCCTGCTCGGCATCGACGCGCGCGGCTACCGGGACCGCCTGGATCAAGCCCCCGCCTGCCTGAACATCGTCGACTTCAAGGACCCGGTGCGGGCCAGGCTGATGCTCTACAACGACGTCTCCCATTACGCGCTCGAGGCGAGGCGAGCCTCCGGACAGCTCTCTAAGTGGTGGGATGAAAGCGGCGCGCGAGACGCGAGATAACGCGAGCTAGCAAGCGTCGAAAAGGCACTTATCGACAGCGGCCGGGAACTTGCGATATACGGCAGGTTAGTATCCATGCGCTCGCTTCGCTTTTCTGCCGGTTTCACCTCCATGCTCGCCGGTGCAGTGCTAGCCGGTGGTGGCTGTTCAGGCGAGGTAGCACCCGCCAAGGGCCAGTTGATGGTCGTGCTCCAGTCGGACATGGCCATCCCCAAGGACATCACTCGCGCGAAGGTGCTGATTACGGTCCACGGCACGCGCGTGTTCGACGAGACCTACGTGGCCAACGCGGCGGGCGACCTCAAGCTGCCCGGCACCATCGCGGTCGTCGCCGGCGAGAAGGACGCCGAGCAAGTCGTGGTCCAGGTGATCGGCATCGACAAGGACGGCGAGGCCGTGACGTTCAGCAAAGCGCTGACCACGATGCCACGCAGCCGCATGGCCACCTTGCGCATGCCGATGCAGTGGCTGTGCTCGGGCCAGGTCGTCACGTTCGGCGACCCTGGGGATCCGGTCTACGCATCGAGCTGCAGCGACACCAAAGACGGTGAGCAGTCTTGCTTGGCTGGTAGCTGCAAGAGCATCACCATCGACGAAGCCAGCCTCCCACTCTTCAACGCGCCCGATGTGTTCGGCGGCGGCGAGTACCCGGGCGACCCTTCGGGCGAGTGCTTCGACGTCCAAGGCTGCTTCAAGAACGGGATCGTGCTCTCGCCCGATCTCGATCCGGACAGCGACACCTATTGCCAGGCCGCGATCAACGTACCGGCCGGCGCAGACCTCAATTTCGCGATCAATACGGGCCCGAAAGGCGCCGGCGTGTGCGACGACGACAACGCCAAGGCGCCTTGCTTCGTCGTGCTCGACCAGAGCGAGTCGTTCGGCTGGACTCCCCTCGAGACCGACGGCGAGCCGATGGTAGGCAGCAACGACGGGACCGGCGGACGCGGCGGCTCGGCTGGAAAGGCGACTGGCGGGAGCACGGGCACGAGCGCTTCCGGGGGCGCGGGTTCGAGCGCGTCGGGCGGCGCTCCCATGAACGACGGCAAGGGCGGCTCGAGCACTGGCACCGGTGGGCAAGCACCGGCCGGCGCTGGAAGCAGCAGCGGCCCGATCGCCGGCAACGGCTTCGGCGGCAACACCTCGAGTGGCGGCACCTCCGGCGCTGGCACGGCCGGCGCCGGCACCGGAGGCAAGGCCGGCGGTGGCGGTGGCGCAGCCCCGATCGGCGGCAGCGGCACTGGCGGCAGCGGCACCGGCGGCATGAACGCTGGCTACATCACCTCTGGCTCGTGGCACGGCCACACTTTCACCGCAAAGGGCGTCGGCTCGACCATCAACCCCACGGTCCCCACCGAAACCGACTTCCCGGTCTGCGTGAGCGGCACCGTCGCCGGGGCCGCTGATTCCAGCAATTACGCGGTGCTCGGCTTCAACCTCAACCAGTCGTTCCCGAACGGGACGCCGCTCACCGTTAGCCCCATGAGCAGCACCGGCGGCGTCGACGTGCAGATCGCGAACTTCGAAGGCACGCCGCTGCGCCTGCAGTTGAACGGTCCCAACGCGGCAAGCGATCCCCTCGAACAATGGTGCGCCCCCATCCTCCCGACCGGTGGGATCACGACCTGGGACAGCTTCAGCTACCAGTGCTGGACCGGCGAAGGGGCTGCTTACCCCATCGATCAGGCCATCACGAGCGTCGAAGTCGTGGTTCCTGGTTCGACGGTGCCCACTCCCTTCGACTTCTGCGTCGACGAGCTGGCAGAAGCCTTCATCGCTCCCAAGCTCCGCGCGCCGCTTCAGCCGCAGAGCATCAGGCCGCCGGGTCTTCACCCGCTGCAAGAAGGCGGTGGCGACGTGGCCGGCACGGTGGTCGTGCAGTTCCCGACCGCGGTGTGCGACAAGATCAACGACGACCCGACCTTGCTGCTCACCGCCACCGCTGCTTGCGACGCGAAGACCGAAAAGACTCCGCTGTGCGGTCCCTGGTCCACGGCTTCGTCTCCGCAGGTACCGGATCCGGACATTATCCTCGAGCCGATGACGCCGATGTCCGAAGGCGGGGCGGGTGGCATGAGCGGCGAGCCGCCAGCGGGCTCCGCCGGTGAGACCTCGGCCGCAGGTGGCACGCCAAACGCAGGAGCAGGCGGAGACAGCGGCATAGATCCGGTGGATTGTCAGTCGCTACCGCACGCGGTCACGTCCCCGCTCATCGCCGGCTTCGACACGCAGCAACCAGAGCCGGGCATCGAGCTCGTCGATGGTCGCATGGGGTTCGCATTCTCGGTCGGCTACGGCACCTGCCAGCCAGCGAGCTTGCTCAAGACGCAACCCGGCGTGCAGTCCACCCGGTACCTGCACTTCCAGGGCCTCGGTTCCTGCTCGATGACGCAGGGCAACGCCGTTACCTTGGTCGTCCCCTTCAACGCCACCGGCTTTGCCAACGTGGATCGGAGCATGCCGCCCGACGCGATGTGCGTTTACTCGGCCAACTCCTACACCGGCATCAGCTTCTGGGCGAAAAGCCAGATCCCCACCTCGCTGCAGGTCGCGGTGCTCACGCCCGGCACCGTACCGGTAGACGACCCAGTGCCGGGCGGCAGTTGTGTGAGCAACTGCGCTCCGCGCGCGCTCAGCTTCAACCTCACCACGACGTGGACCCAATACAACGTGCCGTTTGCGCAGCTCGAAGTGAGCCCGAATCAGCTGCTAGCCGTGCAGTTTCAGTCGACCGCGAAGAGTGAAAACATGTTCGACATCGATCAAATCAGCTTCATCGGGGGCCAGTGATGCGCGCTCGCCACACCGTCTCCTGGATCGCCATCGTCACCCTGGTCGCGTCGCAAACGCTGGCCCAAGGCGCCGCCAAAGCGCCCGCGACGTCGCCATCGCCAACCGCCGTGGCCACTCCCGCACCGCTGTCCGAGTCGCTGACCGGCGAAGCGAAGGCCGAGTACGACGCCGGCAAGATCCTTTACGAAGACGGCGACTACGCCGGGTCGTCGCTGAAGTTTCAGCGCGCCTACGAGCTGTCGAAAGATCCGCGCCTGCTCTGGAACCGCGCGGCCGCTGAGAAGAACCTGCGCCACTACGTGCTGGTGAGCGAGCTGGTGCGCGGCTACCTGACCGAAGGCGCCGCCTTCATCAGCGACACCGATCGCGCGGACGGCGAAGCCCTGCTCGTCACCGTGGGCGCGTTCGTCGCCAAGCTCCAGATCACGGCGAGCCACCCCGGTGCCACCATCTCGATCGACGGCAAGTCCGTCGGCACCGCGCCGCTCAAGGAGCCAGTGCAGGTCGACATGGGACAGCACGAGGTGAAGGTGGAGCTCGGCGGCTACAAGGCGATCACCCGCCCCGTGCAGGTCGCCGGTGGTGGCACGACCCTCGTCGACTTCACGCTCGAAGTCGAAAAGCACGAAGGCCAACTGCGCATCACCGTCGGCATGGACGCCACGATCCGCGTCGACGGAAAGATGGTCGGCATGGGCCAGTGGCAGGGCACGCTGCCGAGCGGCGTGCACAGCGTCGAGGCCAGCGCCAAGGGCAAGCAGACCTACGTCTCCGACGTGCTGGTGCAGGACAACCAAACCTCCAACCTGCGCATCACCCTGCAAAACGAGGCACAAAAGGCTGCTAACCCCGACACCGGCATCCCGACCTGGGTGTGGATCGGCGGCGCCGTGGTGCTCGCAGCAGGCGCAGGCATCGGCGGCTACTTCCTCTTCAAGCCGGACGATCAGGGTCCGCCGGCGCCCATCGAAGGCTCGCTCAGCACGGTCGAGCTGCCGCTGTTTCGCTGAAAAGGACCTCGGCAGCATCGCCTGCGCCGCCGCACGGGCGCAGGCAATGGCCGAAAGCGTGTTCTAAGCCGCCGCTACGCCTGGGCGGCTTCGTACGCCTTGATCTTGTCGTCGTGAGACAGGATGTAGCCGAGCTGGTCGATGCCGTTCAGCAGGCAGTGCTGGGCGAAGCCGTCGATCGGAAACTTCACGGTTTCGCCGGTCGGTAGCGTGAGCTCGGTCTTCGCGAGGTCGACCTTCAGCTCAGCCTTCGGGTTGGCCTTCACGGCGGCGACGAGCTTGGCGTGAGTGGCTGCGTCGACCACGATGGGCAAGAGGCCGTTTTTGAGGCTGTTGCCCTTGAAGATGTCTGCGAACGACGTGCTGATGACGGCGCGGAGGCCCCAGCCCATCAGCGACCAAGGCGCGTGCTCGCGCGAGGAGCCGCAGCCGAAGTTGTCACCCGCGATCAGGATCTGAGCGCCCTGAGCTTCGGGCTTGTTGAGCACGAAGTCGGGGTTGTCGGAGCCGTCGGGCAGGTAGCGCCAGTCGAAGAACAGCTGCTTACCCAGGCCGTTCTTGTCGAGCGTCTTGAGGAAGCGAGCCGGGATGATCTGGTCGGTGTCGACGTTTTCGGCCGACAGGAGCGCTGAGTGCGAGGTGAGGGTCGTAAAGGATGCCATGGAGAAAAACCTGTGTCCGGGAGGCTGTCAGCCGAGCGTGCGAACGTCGGTCACTTTGCCGGTGACGGCCGCTGCGGCGGCGGTGAGGGGAGACGCGAGGAAGGTGCGGCCGCCCTTGCCTTGGCGACCTTCGAAGTTGCGGTTGCTGGTGCTGACCGCGTACTGGCCGGGGGAGAGTTGGTCGCCGTTCATGGCGATGCACATCGAGCAACCCGGCTCACGCCACTCGGCGCCAGCTTCAGTGAAGATGCGATCGAGGCCCTCGGCTTCGGCTTGCTTCTTGATGTCGTGCGAGCCCGGGACGACCAGCGTGCGCACGCCGCTCGCGACCTTGCGGCCCTTCATCACGCTCGCCGCAGCGCGCAGATCCGAGATGCGCGAGTTGGTGCAGCTACCGACGAACACCACGTCGACCTTGTGACCGAGCAGCGGCTTACCCGCCTCCAAGCCCATGTAATTCATGGCCTTTTCGAAGGCTGCGCGCTCGGCGCCCGAGAAGTCGCTGGCCGAAGGCAGCGCCTTGCTGATCCCGATGCCCATGCCGGGGTGGGTGCCGTAAGTGATCATCGGCTCGAGTGAGGCGGCGTCGATGTCGACGCGCGTGTCGTACGTCGACCCCTCGTCACTCGGCAGCTTCTTCCAGCGTTCGACGGCCTTGTCGAAGTCGGCGCCCTTCGGCGCAAACTCGCGACCGCTCACGAACTGGTAGGTGAAGGCGTCGGGAGCGATCATACCGGCGCGCGCGCCGCCTTCGATGCTCATGTTGCAGACGGTCATGCGCGCTTCCATGTCGAGCGCGCGGATGGCCGAGCCGGTGTACTCGAGCACCTAGCCGGTGCCGCCGGCGGTGCCGATCTTGGCGATCAGCGCCAAGATGATGTCCTTGGCGGTCACACCCGCCGAGAGCTTGCCTTCGACCCGCACTTCCATGGTCTTGGGCTTGGTTTGCAGCAGGCATTGCGAGGCGAGCACGTGCTCCACTTCGCTCGTGCCGATGCCGAACGCGAGCGAGCCGAACGCGCCGTGCGTCGAGGTGTGGCTGTCGCCGCACACGATGGTCATGCCCGGCTGGGTGAAGCCGCGCTCCGGACCCACCACGTGGACGATGCCGTTCTTGGAATCGCCCAGCGGGAATAGCCGAATGCCGAAATCCGCGCAGTTTTTCTCGAGCTGCGAGAGCTGCGCGCGCGCCTGGTCGTCGATCACCTGCAGGTGCTTGGGCAGGGTCGGGGTCGAGTGATCCATGGTCGCGACCGTGCGCTCCGGGCGGCGCACCTTGAGACCGCGCTCGCGCAGGCCCGAGAAGGCTTGCGGCGACGTGACCTCGTGAATCAGGTGCAGGTCGATGTAGAGCACGCTGGGGCGCCCCGGCTCCTCGACCACCACGTGATTTTCCCAAACCTTCTGAAAGAGCGTTTTCGGCATGTCTGTTTCGTCTCTCTATCGAATCAATTCGCGCTGACGCGCGCCGGCGAGTCGCTGCTCGCCTTTTCGTATGTGCCCAACATGGCGAGCAGGCGGTTGAGCGCCGCCAGGTAGGCCTTGGTGCTGGCCACGATCACGTCGGAGTCCGCGGCGTTGCCGTGGAAGACTTGCGTGTGGCCGGAGCCATGCTGCGGGTTGACGCGGCCGTCGTTGGTGACGGCGCGCAGCCTCACGCTGGCGTGGCCGAGCGCGTCGATGCCCTCGGTGACTGCGTTGATCGAGTACTCGATGAGCTCGCTCGGTGCCTTGACGATCTCGTCGATCGCAGTGAACACCGCATGCACCGGCCCCGTGCCAACGGCAGCGCTTACGACGTTCTCGCCGTTCGGATCTCTGAGCTTGACGGTGGCCGTGGGCATGCCGTTCGAGCCGCACGTAACCTGAACCGCCTCGAGTGAGAAGTACTCGCGTGCGCGTCCGACCTCGGAAGCGGCCAGCGCCTCCAAATCAGCGTCGGTAATGCGCTTTTTCTTGTCCGCCAATACCTTGAAGCGCAGGAAGGCGGCCTCCAGGGCCTCGCCGTCCAGAGCGTGGCCGAGCTCGCGCAGCCTGACCCCGAAGGCGTGGCGACCGGAGTGCTTGCCGAGCACGAGCAGCGTCTTGCTCGCGCCAACGCTCTCGGGCGTCATGATCTCGTAGGTTTGCGAGTGCTTGAGCATCCCGTCTTGGTGGATGCCGGCTTCGTGAGCGAAGGCGTTGGCGCCGACGATCGCCTTGTTCGGTTGCACCACCATACCGGTGCGCATGCTGACCAGGCGGCTCGTGCGCGTGAGCTGCGTGGTGTCGATGCCGGTGCGCAGACCGAACAGCGGCGCGCGCGTGTGCAGGGCCATCACGACCTCTTCGAGCGAGGTGTTACCGGCGCGTTCGCCGATGCCGTTGATAGTGACCTCCGCCTGACGTGCGCCGTTGCGGATGCCGGCCAGCGCGTTCGCCGAAGCGAGGCCCAGATCGTTGTGACAGTGCACCGAGATCGTGACGTTCTCGACGCCCTTCACGTTCTTGACGATGCCCGCAATCAGCGCGCCGAACTCTTCGGGGACCGTGTAGCCGACCGTGTCGGGGATGTTCAGGGTCGTGGCCCCGGCTTCAATTACGGCGTTCAGCACCTCGTACAAGAACTCCGGCTCGGTGCGGCCGGCGTCCTCCGGGCTGAACTCGATGTCTTGGCACAACGAGCGCGCCAGCGTGACCATCTGCCGCGCGCGCTCCACGACCTGCTCCTTGGTCATCTTGAGCTTGTGCTCGCGATGGATCGGCGAGGTCGCCAAAAAGGTGTGGATGCGCGGGTGCTTGGCGACCGAGACCGCATCGTACGCGGTGCGGATGTCTTTCTCGGTAGCGCGGGCCAGGCCGCAGATCGTCGGGGGCTCGCTGGAGAGGCGGCCTTGCGGCACGTCGTTACCGATCGTCCTCGCGATCTCCTTCACGGCGTCGAAGTCGTCCGGCGACGCCGAGGGAAAGCCCGCCTCAATCACGTCCACGCCGAGTCGCGAAAGAGCACGCGCGACCTCGAGCTTCTCTTCGCTCGTCATCGTCGCGCCCGGAGACTGCTCTCCGTCGCGAAGCGTCGTATCGAAGATGCGAACGTAATTGGGGTCGGGCCTACTAACTGGACTGGTCATAGTTCCTCTCCGTAACTCATGATGACTGACGTCTCCGTTAAGCGACGGCGACGGGCTTCAAGTTTGACGCGGGTTGGGCGGCTTCGGCAGCGTCACCTTTGCCGCCACGCGTCATGGCGATGGTGCCGGTCTGCACCATTTCCAGGATGCCGAACGGGGCCAGCATGGCGACCAGGCCGTCGATCTTGTCCTGCGTCCCGGTGACTTCCACCATCAGCGTTTCGGGGTGCACGTCGATGAAGTGCGCCCGGAATACCTCGCAGAGCTGCAGGATTTCAGAGCGCTTTTCGGGACCTGCCTTGACCTTGATCAGCACCAGGTCGCGCGAGACGTTGCTCTTGTGGGTGATGTCCTCGACGCTGAGCACGTTCACCATCTTGTAGAGGTTGGCCTCGATGCGGTTCGCCTTGTCGTCGTCCGCCTCCACCACCATCGTCATGCGCGACACGCCGTCTTGGTTGGTGCGGCCGACGTTGAGCGACACGATGTTGTAGTTGCGGCGTCGGAACAGCGACGTGACGCGGTTGAGCACGCCCGGCTGGTCCTCGACGTAAGCCACGAAGGTGTGCGTCTGCGGCCCGGGAAAGAATGAGGTCGCCATCACTTGTCCTTGCCGATCTCGAAGATCGGGTTGTGCTCTTCCGTTACGGGCTTGGGGCGGCGGATCATCTTGTCCAGGTCGGCGCCCGCCGGCACCATCGGGTACACGCTGTCTTCCTGCTCGACGCGGAAATCCACGATGCAGGTGACCGGCGAGTTGCGGGCTTCCTCGACCGCGGCTCGGACTTGATCGCGCTGGGTGACCCGGATGCCCTTGAGGTCGTGCGCCTCGGCCAGCTTCACGTAGTCCGGGCTCTTGATCGGCGTCGCCACGTAGCGGCCGCCGTAGAAGAACTGCTGCCACTGCCGGACCATGCCCAGGTAGCCGTTGTTGATGATGGCGATGTTGACCTTGATGTTCTCTTGCGCGCAGGTAGCGAGCTCGGAGGCGGTCATTTGGAAGCCGCCGTCGCCCACGACGACCCAAATTTCATCGTCCGGACAGGCGAAGCGCGCGCCCATGGCGGCCGGAAGCGCGAAGCCCATCGTGCCTGCACCGCCCGAGGTCACCAGCTTTCGCGGGTGATCATGCTTGTAGTACTGGGCCTCCCACATCTGGTGCTGGCCCACGTCGGTGACGACGAGCGCCTTGCCGTCCGTGTAGCGCCACAGGTCGTGGATGACGTGCGCGGCGAAGAGCCGGCCGTTGTCGGGCAGGTTGGTGATCTCGCGCACCGCGCTGTCGCCCTTCGACTCTTCGATGTGCTTGACCCAATCACTCACGTTCACGCCGTCGACGTGCGGGTTCAAGAGGCGCAAGATCTCGCGGACGTCGCCCAGCAGCGCCAGGTCCACCTTCACGTTCTTGTTGATCTCGGCGGGGTCGAGCTCGACGTGGATCTTCTTGGCGTTCAGGGCGTAGGTCTTCAGGTTGCCGGTGACGCGATCGTCGAAGCGCATGCCCAGCGCGAGGATCAGGTCGGCTTCTTGAATCGCCTTGTTGACCCAGGCTTCACCGTGCATGCCCATCATGCCGAGGCTGCGCTCGTGCGTGGCCGGGAAGCCGCCCAGGCCGAGCAGTGTTTGCGCGACTGGGATGCCGGTCTTGTGCACGAGCTCGAGCAACGCCGCGGTGGCGTTGGCTTTGACGATGCCGTGACCGCAGAAGATGATCGGTCGTTTGGCGGCCTTGATCATGTCGACTGCGCGCTCGATATCGGCGGGCAAGGGGTGCTTTTCCGGCCGATACCCCGGCAGCCGCACCGGCGCGCCGTCGTAGCGGTACTCGGTGGTGGCTTGCTGCGCGTCCTTGGTGATGTCGACCAGCACCGGGCCGGGGCGCCCGGACGCGGCGATGTAGAAGGCCTTGCGCAGCGTCGGCGCGATGTCGGCGGCTTTGGTCACCAAGAAGTTGTGCTTGGTGATCGGCAGCGTGATGCCGGTGATGTCCACCTCTTGGAAGGCGTCGCTACCGATGAGCTGCGACGACACCTGACCCGTGATGGCGACCATCGGAATCGAATCGAGCATCGCGTTGGCAATGCCGGTCACCAGGTTGGTGGCGCCGGGGCCTGAAGTGGCGACACAGACGCCGACCTTGCCCGACGCACGGGCGAAGCCGTCGGCCATGTGCGATGCGCCCTGCTCGTGCCGCACCAAGATGTGGCGCAGCTGCGGGTAATCGGTGAGCGCATCGTAGGCGGGCATGATCGCGCCGCCGGGATAACCGAACACCACTTGGACGCCCTCGTTGACGAGCGCTTCCCAGATGACCTGGGAGCCGGTCAGCGTTTTGGGACCAGTCGAAGTGGGTTGAGGTTCTGTGATGCTGTGCAGCGGTGCGGCCACGGCGCGTCTCCTGGTTGTGGTTCTGAGCGAGCTAGCGAGAAAAAACGAAAAAACCCCCGGACCTCTTGGGTGCGGGGGCTGCTTGGAGGAACCGTCGTTCCGTCAGCTGGCCACCGCACCCAGGCTAAGGAGCCCGAGCGCGACGGTAACGACGACAACGACGCTGGCCGACTTGCTGCCGATCGACGACGCCAACTCCGAGGAGCGGGTCGAGCCGATGGAGGCAGAAGAGTCGGACATGTGAGGCAGGCGGTAGGGTGCTCCCCGGCCACCGATTCGTCAAGCTCCATTCCGACCACATTGTGGGCGCCATTCTGTAACAGTCCGTTATGAAAGCGAAATTTTGGTTAAACCTCTCGGGGTCGTTTCGGGAACCGGCCTCGAACGCGCAGTTTCCGATCCCCGAGGTCCCGGCGTTGGGAGCCGTGGCGCTTGGGCTTGCCGGGGCGGGCGCTTGGGCTTGCCGGGGCGAAAGTGAGCTAGTCTAGTTGGGTTTTCTCGCAGGACCATGTCGAGCTGCTGGAGACGCTGCTCGAGGACATAATGG
>JBEHXA010000144.1:0-13530 GCA_048498935.1 Myxococcota bacterium | reverse complement strand
CGTGCAGGTACCAGTGCTACTGCTCGCCCCGCTGCCCGAGCACCAGAGCTTCCCTCCCGCGATCCAAGCCAAGGTCGAGGTCTACGCTCCGGCGGACGCTGCCGGACGACCCCGCGACCTCGCGGTGGCGCTGGCAGCGCGAACGCTTTCGGGCGCTGAAGCGGCGGAGCTCTGCCCGCGGATTTCGGACATGCGCCGCTTGCGGGCACACCGTGATCTGAGCGATCTCGACGCAGGAGCTTGGCGCGGGGGCATGGCGCAGCAGGTACAGCTCGACGGCGTGAAGCGACGCCACGTGGCGCTCGAATTCCAACCAGTGCAGGCGGCCACCCTGCTCGTCCGCGCCTCGCTCAACGACGCGCGCGAACCGCACACCACGTACGCGGTCGGCTATTCGTGCATCGATGTTTCGCGAAGCGCGGCAGGGATTTGGGCGGAATTCGGGGGCTGGTTTCCGCTCGGCACAGACCCGCCTGGCCGCACCGAGGAGTCCACGACCTTTACCGCCATGTTGGGGATCGACTGGCAGCAGCGCCTCGGGTGGCTCGACCTCGGTGGAGGGGTTGGCTACTCGCACACCGTGCGCTCGGGTCGAGCTCCATCGACGTGGTCGGGACTGAACAGCATGGACTTCGAGCCCGATGGATCGCTGGCCTACACCGTGCAGGAGAACGCCGCATACCTCCTGTTCCACGCCCAAGTGCGCGGTAACCTCTGCCAGCCCTGGTGGCCAACCCTTTGCACTACCGCGACGCGTCGCACGATGCTGACAGCGCGCCTACTCGCGATGCCCGGACTTCACCTGATCTCACTTGAGGGCGTGAACGCGAGTCTCACCGAGTTCACAGGCGGTGCAACTCACAAGAGTTTGGTTGATTTCGGGCTGATTGTACAGCCGGGCTTTGCGGTGCAGGTCTCACGCACAACGACCTTCAACGGTCGTTTTAGCTTCGGAACCAATCGCCTAGTCGATCTCGTCTCGCGCTCTACCGCCCACGCCGAGGTCGACGGGCGACCGCTGTGGGGTGCATCGATGGGGGTATCATGGGACTTGTAGGGAAACGCTCGACCTTGGCACTCGTTGCGTTCGTCGTCGCGGCGATGAGCTGCAGGGATGAACAGAGCGCGGAGGCCTGCGATGTTTTTTGTAGTGATCTGGAGCGCTGCCGGCTCTTGCCTTCGCCATTGGGCTTCGGCAACACCTCAAAAGCTCGCCAACAAAACTGCATCGATCGTTGCAACGAGAGCCACTCGCCTCCCGGCAAACCCGCCGAGTGCGGGCGCGACCCCGGTGACCCACCGCCAGCTTGGTGCGCGGAGGGCTGCGCCGAGCTGGCGGCCTGCATCAACAATGACTTCCCGAGCGGCGAGGCGACCGGCACGGGACAAGTCATTCTGCAGGTGCGGATCGACCCCAGCGCGTCGTGGGTCAGAGACGCGTGCTTCAAGGGCAGCATGACTGACCCGATGCCTTCAGGGGCGAGCGACGCCTGCAAGCAGGTGGCGCTCGATCAAGTGTTCGTCATCACCCCTGGTGCACCGGCCATGACCGGCTCGCCCTTCGACAAGCCTTGCAGGGACGCGATCTCCGTGCCTTTCCCGGCACTGACGACGCGTGCGGGCCCGTTCAAGGCCTCGCTCAAGCTCATGGGCCACACCACGGCGCCAGGCGGCGGAGAAGGCGAACCTACGGCTGGTGGCGGAGCCCGTTCGGCGTCGATGGGCCAGCCGGGAACGGGGGGCACGCTGAACACAGGCCTTGGCGGCACGCTGGCGGCTAACGATGCCGGGGTCGGAGCCACTGTATGCCGAGTGATGCCCTTGGGTGGTCACAATGCTCTCGCGGGCATGCCCACTGCCATCTACGCCACAGTACCCGGAAACTGGGCGAGCGATCCTGCACTCGTCGCCTGCGAGTCGAGCTGCTTCGACGGGAACGACGAAGATCAAGACGGGCGAACAGACTGTGACGATCCCGCCTGCGCCGAGAAGTGCCAGGCGTGCACGCACGTCGTCAAAGACGGCGGGGCCGTCCCCGATTGCACCGACCCAGACTGTGCGTGCGTTGTGGCAGACGGAATGGGAGGCTCGTCTGGCAGCGTAGCGACAGCGGACATTGCTGGGACCTCGGCCGCCAATGCAGGGCCAGCCGCAGCTGGTGGATCGCCGACGAAGGCTGCCGGGGGCGGGGAAGCGGGCGGAGCGGATGGCGGCAACGGCGGGCAAGGCGGAGCCTGACCTCAAATGGAGAGTATCAGTATGCGACAGGCATTTTTTTTAGCAGTGCTTTTCTCGATGGCGAGCTGCGCGGGCAATCGAGAGGTAGTACCCGTGCAAAACGTGGAACGCACGGTGAGTGTCTGGGCCGACGACGCGGCCTACGGCCGCCACCACCTATGCACCGAATATGTCACGCCAGCCGAGCGACTGAACACCAACAAGGGAACGCTCGGTATTCCGATCGGCGACAAGGGAGTGAACGTCAGCTACGAGCATGCTGAAAGTCTGGCCACGATCTACACGGTTACGGAGATCATGCAGTTCGGGCAGATGGCGCTTTTTCGCCTTTGCGAGGCGGCGGGCAACGGCATGATCAAGGAGAACCAATACGCAACCACCTTCAACGACACCGTAAACGGCGTCGGTCAACTCCTCGAGGCACAGCTCAAACGCGACCAGTTCGCGGTCCAGACGCATCTCCTTCGGCTTGCTGACAAGATGGTCGACCTGGATCGGCGGCGCTGCGATGCCGCCAGTGATCCGTCCGTTTCCCGCACCGAAAGGCTCGACGAGTTGAACGCCGAGCGCAAGCAAGTGCGGCAGGAATTCGTCGAGCTTAGGCAATCAGTGGACGCGACCAGTCTCGTGAAGGAACCGAAAGAAGCGAAGCCGCCAAGTGCAGCAGAGGCCGAGGCCTTCGAAACAGCGGCGAGGCTCTACCTCGAGGTTAAGCACCCTCCCAGGGCAAGCGATGACAGCAAGACCGGCGCTAAACCTCGCACGACGCAGAACGACAGCAGCCTGCAAGCGAAGTGCGAGGCCGCCCGGGGAGCCTACGAGCCCGTGCGGGCCTGTGCAGAGCTCGACTCGACCACGTCGACGCGGGCCGCTTCGCTGAAAAAGCAGCTCGACGAGGATGGGTGCCGACCATGATTTGGGTTCGAGGTCCGAATTGGATCGCGATCGCCGCAGCCATCCTAGCCAACGGATGTGGCGGATCGCTCTGCATCGCAGAGCCGAGCACCTTGGAAAAAGGCGACTATCAGCTTGCGACACAGCGACGGTTGATCGAAGAAAAGACCAATCAGCACGCGAACCGAAAGACGCTGGGCGACGTTCTACTCGGAGTCGGGACGGTGGCCGTCGCCAGCGGCGCGACTTGGCTTGCGGTCAATGCGACAGACGACCAGCACGCACACGGAGCACCGGTAGGTCTCGTTGTGAGCGGAGCTTTTGTGGCGGGTGCGGGCATAGCGCTCCTCGTGAACGCTTCGTCCCTAAGCGACGAGCTCTCCCAGCGCCGGGCTGCTTACGCTGCACGTCTCGACGAGAAGGCTCGCGAGCCGAAGGCGCAGGCGGAAGGCGAGCATTCAGTGACTCCAACGCCTGCCAAAGGCACAGAATCATCGGCAAGGCCTCAGAAGCGAGACTCACCCGGGTCGGCCGAGTGATCAGACCCGCTCGATCTTTTCAACCGGGAGACGGCGTAGACCGGGCCTTCGAAACGCAAGAGCACGGTCCGACGCGAGTGGAGGTCCCTAGTCATCGCCAGGTCGCGAGCTACCGACGCGCCGCTGCCCATTCGATGCCCAAACCCAGTCGATTCGCGTCGACTCAGGTCGACTGGCAGAGAGAAGGATGCGAACCCATTTCGCCTTCCGTTTCACGGCGCTGGCCCGCAACCTCGCGTGCCGCAAAGGTTTTGGGCCAACGCCGTACCCAGGGTTCGAATCCCTCCCTCTCCGCAACTGTTTCGTAAACGTTCTCGCTACTTCAAACCGACCTGCTGCATGGGCTGCCCAAAGTTGAGCAGGTCGATGGCTTCGCAGAGCGCGCTCGGCGCCAGGTGCATGTACCTGAGCGTCATGGTGAGCGTGCTGTGGCCGACCAGCTCCTGAATCGCCTTCGGCGCCTCGCATTGCGAGGTGTGAGGCGCAAACGAGCGGGTGCACCACCGCCTCCGGCGACGGTGGAAACCGGGCCTTGACAGCCCAATCCAGCAGTTTGATAGTTATGGAACTGTGCCGAGCCGAAAAACTCAAGCTGCGCTGAGCGCGGAGCAGTTTCAGGCGATTGCCAAAGCGCTGGCTGATCCGCGTCGGATGGCGCTGCTCGAGTCGATCGGGAGTGAGCGCGAGTGTTCGTGTCAGAAGTTGTGCTCGGAGGCGGGCGTGACCAAGGGCACGGTTTCGCACCACGTTCGTGAGCTGCTCAAGGCTGGGCTGATCGATGAGCGGCGCGATGGGCAGTACATGTTTTACGAGGTGCGGCGCGAGGTGCTCGCCGCGTACGCTGCCGAGCTCATGAGCCGCGTGGCTCGCCCGAGCAGCTAAGAGCAATTTCTTCGAAATTTCTTTTTTGCTGGGTGGGGGTTGCGGTGGCTGGGTGGGGTTCCTATCCGAGTTGGACGGTTATCAAACTGTCGGACGACAGGAACGAGGTCGTGTCATGAGCTCGAAGTTTGTTTCGGCCCTGCGACGCGGGGTTGCTGGTTTTGTGTTGATTGGGGCGGTGACGGGGACCGGCGTCTTGCTGGCCGGCTGGAAGCAGGGGATGACGAAAGAGGCGGCGGCGGCGGCGGCCAAACAGCCGGAGCCGGTGGAGCGGGTGACTTTTGCGAAGGCGGCGGCGCACGAGCATCACGCGACCACGACCGCGATTGGCACGGTTCTGGCCCTACGCTCCATCACCCTGCAGAGTGAGGTTCCGGGTACGGTGGCGCGGGCGGCGCTGAAACCCGGCGAGGTCGTGGAAGCGGGCACGGTTTTGGTGCAGCTGGATACCTCTGTCGAGCAGGCGGAGCTGCGGGCGCTCGACGCGCAGGCGCGGCTTTCGAAGACACTGCTGGGGCGGCGTGAAGAGCTTTTGAAGTTCGGTGCGACGACGCAAGACGACGTCGACCAGATACGCGGGCAGAGCGACGTGGCGGAGGCGCAGAGCGCGCGGCTCCGGGCCGTGATTGCGAAGAAGACGATTCGGGCGCCTTTCAAGGCGCGGGTCGGGCTCGCGGACGTGCACCCGGGGCAGTACTTGAATCAGGGGGCGGAGCTGACGACTTTGCAGGGCGTCGCGGAGGAAGTGCACGTAGATTTCTCGGTGGCTCAGAGCGTGGCGGCCGGGATCGCGGTGGGCTCGAACGTCGAGGTGCGGACGAGCCTGGGGCAAGCGTTGACCGCGCAGGTGTTGGCGGTCGACGCCAAGGTCGATCCGAGCACCCGCAGCCGAGCGGTGCGGGCTCGCCTCGAAGGCGGAAAAGACGGGCCGGCGCCGGGGGCCTCCGTTCGCGTCGTCGTGCCGGTGGGCGGCTCGAGCCAAGCCGTGGTGATTCCAGTCAGTGCGCTACGCAAGGGACCGGAGGGCGACCACGTGTGGTTGGTCGAGGCAGATCCGGCCGGTGCCTTGCGCGCGCGCTTGCGTGCGGTGGAAACGGGGCCGGTGTTGGGCGAAACGGTGATCGTGCTGAGCGGCGTGGAGGTGGGGCAACAGCTGGCGGCGACCGGCTCGTTCAAGTTGCGTGAAGGCGTGCGAGTGCAGGCGTCGGAGCCGGCCGCCCCGGCGGCGAAGTAGCGCTCGAAGAGGACCAAGCCATGCGTTCCTTTACCGATACTTTCATCAAGCACCCGGTGCTTGCGATCGTGGTCAACCTGGTGCTGATGCTGGTGGGGTTGCGGGCCTTGAGCTCGCTGCCCGTCCAGCAATACCCGCAGATCGAGAGCTCGTCGGTCGTGATCACGACCGTGTATACGGGCGCGAGCGCGGAGACGGTGCGTGGGTTCTTGACGACGCCCATCGAGCGGGCGGTGTCGGCCATCAGCGGCGTGGACCATATGGAGTCGAGCAGCCGCGGTGGCGTGAGCACGGTGACGGTGCGGCTGAAGCTGAATCATTCGAGCACGGCGGCGTTGGCCGAGGTGACGGCGCGGCTGCAGCAGGTGCGTTCGGAGCTGCCGGCGGAAGCGCAGCCGCCGGTGGTCGAGGTGCAGCGCGCGGATCGGCCGTATGCGTCGTTCTATTTGAGCTTTACGAGTGACAAACGCAGCGGGCCGGAGGTGACCGATTGGCTGCTGCGCACGCTGCAGCCTCAGCTCGGGACCTTGCCCGGCGTGCAGCGTGTCACGTTCGAAGGCGGGCAGCAGATTGCCATGCGGGTCTGGATCGATCCGGAGAAGCTGGCCGCGCTCGGCCTGGCGCCGGGTGACGTGTACTCGGCCCTGCAGCGCAACAACTACCTGGCGGCGGTCGGGCGGACGAAGAACGAGCTGGTGCAGGTGAACCTGCTGGCCAATACGGATCTGCGCTCGGCCGCGGAGTTCCGCGACCTGATCGTTTCGGAGCGTAACGGCGCGATCGTTCGCTTGAGCGACGTGGCGAAGGTGGAGCTCGGGGCCGAAGAGGCGGAGATGGTCGCTAAGCACGGTAACAAGGAGGCCGTGTACCTCGGTGTGTGGCCGCTGATTGGCGAGAACGAGATCGACGTGGCGCATCGGCTGCGCGCCGAAATGGAGCGCATTCGCCCGACCTTGCCGACCGACATCGACATGCAGATGGCCTACGACGGCACAGTGTTCATGGAGGACGCGCTCGAGGAGATCACCAAGACGCTCACCGAGACGGTCGTGATCGTGGGTTTGGTGGTGTTCCTATTCTTGGGCTCGGTCCGCACCGCGCTGGTGCCGCTGGTGGCCATGCCCATCTCGCTCGTGGGCGCCGCGATCGTGATGTACATGGCGGGCTTCAGCCTGAACTTACTCACCATCCTGGCGATCGTGCTGGCGGTGGGTCTGGTCGTCGACGACGCCATCGTGGTGGTCGAGAACGTGGAGCGGCACGTCCAAAATGGACGAACCCGCACCCAGGCGGCCTTGATCGCGGCGCGCGAGCTGGTCGGGCCAATCCTGGCGATGACAGTCACGCTCGTGGCCGTGTACGCGCCGATCGGCTTCCAGGGCGGGCTGACGGGTGCGCTGTTCCTGGAGTTCGCGATCACGCTGGCGGCAGCGGTCGTCGTATCGGGCCTGGTAGCGGTGACTTTGTCACCGGTAATGAGTTCGCGCTTCGTGCACGAGCGCGGGCACGAGGGGAGGCTGACCAAGCTGGTGAACCGCGGCTTCGAAGGCGTGAAGCGCGCGTACGCGAGGTTGCTGGACGGCGCTTTGTCGATCCGCTGGGCCGTGGTGGCAGCCTCGGCGCTCGTCACCTTGGCGGCTTGGCCACTCTACGAGCACTCGCGGCGCGAGCTGGCTCCGGTCGAAGACCAGAGTCACATCAGCATGTACATGGCAGCGTCGCCGGACTCGTCGCTGCCGGCCGCGAACCGGGCGTCGCTCGACGTGGTCAAGGCCATCGAGGCTTTCCCGGAGGCGAAGTTCATGTGGTCGTTGACCGCGAACTGGGGCGCGTTCGGGGGCATGGTCACCAAGAATTGGAAGGAGCGCTCGCGCTCGACCGAGCAGATGTACGGCGAGGTGTACGGCGCGGTCTCGCAGATCCCGGGCTTGCAGGTGTTTCCGCGGCTGGATCCGCCCCTGCCCACGCCCGGCCAGTACGACGTGGAGCTGGTGCTGGCCAGCGACGCGCCGCCGAACGAGTTCTTGGCGGCGATAGCGCCCGTGGTGGGCGCCGGTTGGCAGAGCGGCAAGTTCCTTTACGTCGATACGGACTTGAAGATCGACTTGCCGGAGGCGCGTGTCGTGATCGATCGCGAGCAGGTGGCCGATCTCGGGCTGGACTTGAGCAGCGTGGGGCAGTCGCTGGGCACGTTGCTCGGTGGCGGCTACGTGAATCGGTTCAACTACTTCGACCGCAGCTACAAGGTCATTCCGCAGATCGGCGAGGCCGATCGAGCGACGGTGGGGCCGCTCCTCGATCTGAAGATCAAGACGCCTACCGGCGAGCTCGTCCCGGTGTCGACCTTCACCAACATCGAGACGGCCGTGGCTCCGCGCACCTTGCAGCGCTTTCAGCAACGCAACGCTCTGCGCGTGTTCGGCGGCGTGAAACCGGGCGTCACGAAGGAAGAGGGCCTCGCCGTGCTCGAGGCGGCGGCGGCCGCCGTTCCCAGCGTGACCCAGGACTACGCCGGCGAATCCCGGCAGATTCGCCGCGAGGGATCGGCGCTGACGACGACTTTGCTGTTCGCCCTGATCCTCATCTACCTGGTGCTGACCGCGCAATTCCAAAGCTTCCGCGATCCACTGATCGTGCTGCTCGGCTCCGTGCCGCTCGCCATCTCAGGCGCGCTGGTGTTCAGCTTCCTCGACTGGACGACCCTGAACATCTACTCGCAGGTTGGGCTCATCACGCTCGTCGGCCTGATCGCCAAGAACGGCATCCTGATCGTGCAGTTTGCGAACAGCCTCCAGGCGGCTGGCAAAGCCAAAATGGTGGCGCTACGCGAGGCGTCCGTCACCCGGCTCCGACCGGTGTTGATGACGTCGGTCGCGACCGTGTTCGGTCACCTTCCGTTGGTGTTCGTGAACGGCCCCGGCTCCGAAGCTCGCAACAGCATCGGCATCATCCTCGTCACCGGCATGACCATCGGCTCCGTGTTCACGCTCTTCGTCGTGCCCGTGTTCTACTCGCTGATCGCGGCGCAGCATCAGCCACAAGAGGACGAAGCGACGGGGCTGCCGCTCGGCGTGGAGCAAAGCCCGGCGTGAGGGGCCGAGACGCGCTGCGGCCAAACAATGTCCGCTGAACGCTTGAACAGCCTACGGCGAGGAGCTAAGCTCGGCTTCCCACATGTTGAATTGCCTGCGAATTCGCGACCTTGCCATTATCGACGAGCTGGAGCTGGAGCTCGGCAGCGGCCTCAACGTGCTCACCGGCGAGACGGGCGCGGGTAAGAGCATCCTGGTGAGCGCCTTGGAGCTCGTGCTCGGCGGCAAGAGCCGGGGGGAGCTGGTGCGCACCGGCGCCAAAGCGGCCGAGGTCGAGGCCTTGTTCGATATCAGTCGCGATACGGGAGTGCGCCAGCAGCTGCAAGCGCTGGACATCGACGTCGGGCCGGAGGACGAGCTGGTGGTGCGGCGGGTGCTGTCGAGCTGCGGTCGCAGTCGTGCGTTCGTCAACGGGCAGCTCGCGACGCAGCAGGTGCTGGCACGACTGACGCGCGGCTTGACCGACATTTCGTCGCAGCACGAGCACCACACGTTGACTGACCCTGCCACTCATTTGGGATTTCTGGATGCGTTTGCCGGAGCGGGCCGGCTCCGGCAGCAAGTCACGCACGCCTACCACACCCTCAAGCAAGCAGAGGGCCAGCTCGCCGAGTTCGAGAAGCGCATTTCCGCGCGTGAGGCGCGGCTCGATCTGCTCAAGTCGCACGTGGACGACATCGAGAGCGCGGCGCTCCGCCCAGGAGAAGACGGGGAGCTCGAGCAGGCGTGCACCCGTCTGCGCAGCGTCGACACACTGCTTCGCCTGACCGGAAAAGCGGCGGATTTGCTGTACGAGCAGGATGAGTCGGTGCTGAGCGGGCTCGCCGGCGCAACCCGCCGCTTGTCCGAGGCGTCCGGCCTCGACGCTTCGCTCGCAGCTATCGCGGGTCAGCTCGAAAATCTGCGCGGCCAGCTCGACGACACCGCCCGCGATTTGGGGCGTAAAATGGCCTCGCTGCGACCGGATCCGGACGCCCTGCAGCGCGCAGAAGAGCGCTTGTATCTGCTGTCGAAGCTCAAGCGCCGCTATGGCGGCAGCATCGAGAGCGTCAGGGACTACCTGGCTGCTTGTCGGACCGAGCTCGATGAATTGAACGAGCAGGTGACGACGCGTGAAGGGCTGGAGTCAGAGCGTCAGCGCGCGTTCGACGGCGCGGCCTCATCGGCGCGGCAGCTCAGCGCTGAGCGGCGTCGGGCGGCTACGCGCTTGGCAGCGGCCATCAGCGCGGAGCTCGGCTCGCTCGGGATGGGCGGAGCGCGCATCCAAGTGGAATTGAGCCCGCTCGACGGGGAGGCGGCGGAGATCTCCATCGACGGGGCTCGTTTGTCGCCGGACGGTCTGGAGCGGGTCGAGTTCTTGCTCGCGCCCAACCGCGGCGAAGAGGCGCGTCCGCTGAGCCGCATCGCGAGCGGTGGCGAGCTGAGTCGTGCGATGTTGGCCATCAAGTGCGTTCTGGCCGACTTGGGGCCGGCGGGCATGTACGTCTTCGACGAGGTCGACGCAGGGGTCGGCGGCGGCATGGCCGAGATCATCGGCCGGAAGATCCGAAGTGTGGCGCAGCACCGGCAAGTGCTGTGCGTCACGCACCTGCCGCAAATCGCGGTGTTTGCCGACCAGCAGTTCAAGGTCGAAAAGATCGTGCGGGGGGAGCGCACGCTCAGCAGCGTGAGACGCTTGAGCCGCAAAGAGCAGCAAGAGGAGATCGCGCGCATGCTTGGCGGTCTGCGCATCACCGCCAAGACTCGGGCGGCCGCTCGGGAGCTCCTGCTCCAGGCGCGCCACAACGCCGCCTAGCTCGTTGGTGCTCCCCAAGTAGCCGTCTCAGAAAAATAGCGTGGGTGTTGGCTAGGCAAGAAGCGCCAGTGAGACGCGATGCTTGGCGACGAGGCTGCTCGGGAATTCAGGGCAGCCGGCGCTTTGCCGTGAACGTGTAGGTTGCCCCTGAGGCCACGTTGGCGACGACCTCGGTCAAGTCATCGTCGAGGTAGCTGAGCTCGAGCGTGGTTGCCAGGTCTGGGCTCGTCGCGGGGACAGGGCCAACGCGAATCTTGCCGTTGACCGGAGCTGTCATTTCGCTGCCCCAAAAGCTTCCGAACGGGCCGTGCATCCCATACCGGAAGTAGGTGAGCTCGTAGGCACCTTCGGTCGTATAGGCGCTGCCGCCCTGCGCGCTCGCAAGGGCAAGCTCGTAGCCGCCTTCGAGGGGACCGAGCGGCTGGCCCACACGCGGCGGCTCGATGCGGGTGAGGCCGAGCGCGTCGTCGGGAGGATGAATCCATGCAACCGGCCATTGCATGTCCCGCGCGCCGTTGCTGAAGGTACCTGTCAACCGCAGGCGATCCGCAGACGCTACTACCTGGGTCGAATAGTAGAACCCGCCACTTCCCACCGAAAATCCGAAGCTTGCCGTATTGCCGCTGACTTGGCCGACGAGGTCATTGCAGAGCGACGTCTGATCATCCTGATAGCCAGGTGTGCCGGCGGCGCAGCCGCGGCCCCTGATTAGCCCTGTCTGATCCTGAACGATCTGCACCCCGACCGGATCGTCGAAGTAGAAGAGCGACCAACGACCGCTGATGTCGACGGGAGGTTCGAGGACGACCGCGCCGCCCGCGCCTCCGCTACCGCTACCGCTACCGCCTCCGCTACCGGGGCCGCTGGCCCCTTCGTTTGAAGCGCTGCCCGGCCCCGATATGCTCGCGCCCGATACGCCGCCCGCCCCCGCTCCACCAGCGGTCCCCGGCCGGTCGTGTGTCGTTTCACCTGCCGTAGCCTGCGGCGGATCCGTGGTCGTTTGCCCGCACCCGACCAGCATGGAAATCAGCCAAGCTCGCCACTCACCCATGCTCTGTCATGGCACGCCGCCCTCTTCAGCTTCACTTACGAACGGAAGGGGATGTGAAACGCGATGTCAGCCTGCGTCTTCGAGCGTCTGCCCACGTGTTTCTCGGACCAGAGCGTGGACGAAGAAGAACGACCCAACCGAAAATGCGAGGTACAAGCCGTAGGCGACCTGAGGCCCAGCGCTCGTGACCATTGGTGGAAATGAGATGGTGACGACGAAGTTCGCGATCCATTGCGCGAAAACCGCGACAGCCATGGCGGCGCCGCGAATTGCATTGGGGAACATCTCGCCGAGCAGGATCCAGACGACGGGTCCCCACGACATCCCGAACGCGAACACGTAGAGATTGGCCGCGACCAGCGCGATGATGCCGACGGTTTTCGGCAGCATCACTCGGCCTGCGACGGACTCCGCGCTCGCAAAAGCGAGCACGAGAACGAGGAGCGTTACGGCCATGCTGACGGAGCCCCAGAGCAGAAGCGGCCGCCGTCCGACGCGATCCACGAAGTTCATTGCCACTACCGTCGCGACGATGTTGATGACGCCGGTGACGACATTGATGCGGAGCGAGTCCTGGGAGGCGAAGCCGACCGACTGCCAAAGAACGTCGCCGTAGTAGAAGATGCTGTTGATGCCGACGAACTGCTGCAGCATCGAGACGATCGTCCCGACCCAAAGGATGGGCAAAACCTTGCCGTTCGAGCCCAGTAGATCTGCAAAGCGCGGCTTGCGATCGGCATCCAGTGTGCGTCGAATGGATGCGATGTCTGCTTCATTGGCGGCGCTGTCGATGCTGCGGAGCACGGCGAGCGCCTCCGCTTCACGCCGAGCCGCGACGAGATAGCGCGGCGACTCTGGGATCGCGAGCGCTGCCATCGCGAACAGCGCGGAAGGCACGATCTCGACCAAGAACATCCAGCGCCAAGCTTCGAGATCCCACCACAGGCGCCCGCTAGCGCCGTGCGCGGCGCGAGCAAGTTGGTCGTCGCTCAAGAGCGCGACGAAGATTCCGACGACGATGCCGAGTTGCTGGAGCGACGCCATGCGTCCCCGCACCGCCGCTGGCGAGATTTCGGCCGTATAGGCGGGCGAAACGACGCTGGCCGCGCCGACGGCGAGGCCACTCAGGAAGCGCGCGAGCGTGAAGACGTTCTCGGAGTCGGCGAGTGCGGACCAGAGCGCAGTCACCGCGAACAGGAACGCGCTAACCAGCATGATCGGCCGCCGCCCGAAGCGGTCCGAAAGCCGCCCCGCCGCGAGCGCACCGAGCGCGCAGCCGAGCAAGATCGAGGCTACCGCGAAGCCGGTTCCCGCGCTCGATGCGTTGAACGAGCGCTGGATACCGAAAACAGCACCGTTGACGACGGCGCTGTCGAATCCGAAAAGGAAGCCGCCAATCGCGGCTGCGCCAGCGAACGACGTGAGGCGTCCCCGGTGGACCGTGCTTGGAATCACGAGCTGACCCTGGGATCCCCTGGCTCGAGCCTCCATGAGAGTACGTTTCTAGAGCGGAATGTCCGTGAGTTCAAGCAGAGCGGGCAAACCGCAAGGGATGCTCAATCGAGCTCGAGCAGCGCGCGCAGCTCGACACGCGAGTCGACGCCGAGGCGGCGGTAGGCGCTCCGCAGGTGGGTACGCGCTGTTTCGAGTGAGATACCCAGGTCGGCTGCGACCAACTTGAGCGAGCGGCCTCGCGCCGCCGCCAGCACCACCGCGCGCTGCCGCTCACCGAGCAGGCGCAAAAGGGGCGCGTCCACGTCGGCCACGTCGACTTCGCTTTCTCGCACGAACAAGAGCGCGAAGCG
>JBEHXA010000143.1:0-13594 GCA_048498935.1 Myxococcota bacterium | reverse complement strand
CCGAAGCCTCCGGCGCTGGCGCAGCGGTCGGCTTGAGCCAGTCGGTCCCCAGCGCATCTACTAAGGAGCGCGAGCCATCCGGCAATGGCTGGCCCGGCTTGGCGTAGGTGGTCGCGACAACGCCGATCCCCGCCAGCACACCGAGCAATACCCCCATCCCTCCAAGTCGCAACGCCGGCGCCAGCCAAACGCTCTTGCGAACGCGTGTCAGCCAGCTCTCGGCCAGCTCCTTGCGCTGCGCCTCGGGCTGCGCCGTGCCCTCGCCCTCCCCCTTCCATTCGAAATCGTCGATCGCCATCCGTGCCCTCCTCACGCTGCCTCAACCGTTACGAACGCAATGTGGGGAGCGGTCACCGTCGCCGGCACCGCTCCCTCCCCTCGTGCAAACCTACGTGGCCTGCAGACGCTCAGGCCGCAAAGGCCTCGTCGTCGCTCTGCCCGTTCTTCCCGCGCAGCGTGGTGCCCGCGCCCTCTTCGCGCGGCACGTAATCGCGAATCTGAAAGTCGCCTGCCACCGGCAGCGACTCGAGCTTCACGTTGATCGAGCCGTCGTGATTGAGGAATGCGACGCCGACGCGGTTCCAATACTTCTTTTCGCCGCGCTGCGTGATGACGTAACAAACTTTGAACCTGGACTGATCCATCTCTTTTTTTCCTTGTATCGGTCGCCCTCGAATGAGCGACTCACTCCCCATTAGCGAACCGTGTGCCAGAAGGGCCCACACCGAAAAACCGGCTGAATTCAGCGCTCTCCAGCCCGGCGGCCCCATGGCGACGTGGCGGCCAGCGTGATAGCTTCCGAGCCGGAGGTCGTCATGACGCACCGCTCGCCACGCTTGAGTCGCCGCCACCTGGTCCAAGGAGCCGCGGCCGCGGCCGCCACCGTTACACTGCGCGCGAGCGAAGGCGCCGCTGCGCCGAGCATCGACTCCTACATCGCCAAGCCGCCGGCCGGCTTTTCGCCACTCAGCGCGCCCGGCAAGCTGACGAAGGTGAGCGCCAAGGGCGACTTCGCCTCCTTCATGCAGCCGAACCAGCTCTGGCCGAAGCCCGAGGTCGCCAAGTCGCTACTCGAAAAGGCGATGATGGAGTTCACCGGCGCCACCAACCTGAACACCTCGATGGCCCGCTTCATCCACAAGGACGACGTGGTGGCGATCAAGGTGAACGGAATCGCCGGCCAAAAAGGCACCTACACGATGGCCACCAACTATGAGGTCATCCTGCCCATCGTCGAAGCGGTGCTGGCGGTCGGAGTGCCGGCGAACAAGATCACCGTCTACGAGCAGTTTCCCGACTTCTTGGCGGGCACCCGCATCAACGTGCGCAAGTGGAAGCTACCGGAGGGCGTCGCCACCGGTACCCACAACAACGCCGACCACAAGATGCCCGACATCAAGATCTACCAGGGCATCAAGACCCGCTACGCGCGCATTTTCACCGACGCCACGGCCGTCATCAACGTGACCATGATCAAGGATCACTCCATCTCCGGGTACACCGGCACGATGAAGAACATCACGCACGGCAACGTCAATAATCCGCACGAGCACCACGCCAACCAGGCCAGCCCGCAGATCGCGATGCTCTACAATCATCCGATCGTCACCAGCCGCGTGCGCCTGCACATCACCGACGCCTTCAAGGTGATGTACGACAAGGGCCCGCTCGACAAGGATCCGAAAACACGCATCCCGCACGGCGCGCTCTACGTCTGTACCGATGCGATCGCCATGGACACCATGGGCGTCAAAATTCTCAACGACGAGCGCAAGGCGCGCAACATCCCGTCGCTCAAAGACGCCGGGCGCGAGCCGCGCTACATCCAAACCGGTTCCGAGCTCGGCCTCGGCGTGCACGACCTGAACCAGATCCGGCTGCAGTCGTTCGAGGTCTGATCAATCCGCGGCTGGCTCGCGGACCTCACTACATTTCGCCACGCCTCGGTGCACGAAGCGCAGGCTCTGCCCAAAGAGTTGCAGCGCCACCACGTCCTTGCGACCCGACACCAGGAATGCGGCGTCGTAGTTGCGCTCCACCAAGATCTGCCCGTCGTAGTCCCTCAAGCTGAAGCGCACCGCCTTGCCCCGGCCTTCGTAGCCGTACGAGTAACCGAGCGACGCAGCCGCCTCGCCCGCGCTACCGAACGCACCCGGTGCCGTCGCGCCTCCAGAAGCGTTGCCTTTCTCGGTGCTGAAACACGACCCGCCCGTGTACACCTCCGCTGCTCCCGGTTTGGTCACGTACTCTTCTACCTGCAGAAACGGTCCTTCCGCGCAGCCAGCCAGCCAGACCCCAGCCACACTCAGGAGCGCCACGCGAACACTCTTGCGTCGCTGACCCACGCACCCGTTGTCGCACCAGCCCATTCCCTGCGTTGGTCCCGCGGCGGCGCATCATCCTTCACACTTTCTCGCGATCTTGACTGTGCCCCCGGCTCTGTTACTCAGGGGCCATGGGCGCAAGGGAAGGCAAGTGGAGGGGGTCACTGACCTTTCTTTTCGTGACAGCGGGGGCGCTGCTGCTCGCGCGACCAGCCGCGGCCCAAGATCGTCAGCTATCGGGCTTGGGCTTCGACAACATCGGTGGGGGCATCTTCATCGGCTACGCATTTGGCCGCGAGCACGGACTGGAGTGGGGAGTCGAGGCGTTTGCCACCCGCTACTTCAAAGACCCGCCCTCTTGCGGTGGCAACGATTTCCAACGCGCCGGCTTTGGCCCACTCCTTCGGTTCACCATGCTGAATGTGTCGCGCCCAGCCCTGACGGCAGCGCTGCACGCTGGCGGCGAAGCCATCCGTAGCTGGCTCGCCGTGGACGCTGAAGTCGGTGGGACCCTGGCCTACCCGCACGACCAGTTGGTCGGTGCGGTCGACACCGGGCTAACCGTCGAATCCCTGTACTTCAACGTCTTCGCTCGGCAGCAGTGGTTGATGTCGCCGGGTGCTGGTTCCGTGGGCGGTGGAGTGCGGGTTCAGCCCACCTACGGCTTTCCTGGTTTCTGCGAAGCGGCTGCCGTCGCCGTCGTCGACTAGCCCCGCCACTATCGACGCCCTCGGGAAGACAGCGGTCGGAGCGGCGGTATACTGAGCATCGTGGTACGGCAGGCGTCCCTCCTCGGGTGTTGGCTGGTCCTCGCAGGGCTTGCGGTTGGCTGCGCTTCCGCGCGGCCCGCCCTCGAGCCGAATCAGGGCCCCAGCTCGCTCGAGTCCGTTCCGGGCGCGGGCGGCCAACAAGCGACTGCCACGAAGGCTCGCCCGAAGCCGCCGACACCTTCCAGCATCACCGTCAAAGAGCCTGGCGGTGACGCCGCTGACCTGCAGGAAGCGGCGCTGTACCGCCAAATCGACGAAGGCTGGGGCCAGCGTGAGGACAAGGACAACCAGCTGCTCGTGCCGCTGCCCGACTCCGAGCACTGGAAGCGCGTGCGCTATTTCGGCGTCGAACATTTCGTGGGCTTCCGCTACGGCAAAAATCACCACGCGCTCGCGGTTGGCTTCGTCCAGGAAATGCCCGCCGGCACTCCCGTCAACACCGACACCTGCATGCGGCGCTTCGAGGCCTGGGGCAGGCCCCAGACCAAGCCCTTCGACGTGAAGTTCGGGCCGTTCAACGTCGAGCATCAGCGCTGGCGCGATCAGCGGCTCGACATCCACACCGTCGACGGCAGCCTGCCCCTCGGCTTCAGCACCACCTCGTTCTCGGCCGCGTGGGCCGCCTTCCCCGCCTACCCCGACGCTTGCCTGATCTTCGCGATCGCGGTGCCGTGGCGCGATCACCCCGAGCTCGCCAAACAAGTGCGCGATCGCTGGGTCAAAGAAGGCTTCGTGCAAATGGCGCCGCAAACCCCCGAGCGCGCCGTCCGCAAAGACGAGTAAGCTGCTTGGTCGGGTGGGCTTGGTCCCGGCCGAACGGGACTCGGCCTACCCTGATTTTAGAAACGACCGCTGAGCGCGAGGCTCGCTGCGCGGGGTGATTCGCTGCTGCCGGCGCTCAGGATGAGGTACGTGCCAGCGCCGACCCCCACGGCGCCGGTGATGAGGCCGATGGTCGTGACCATGCCGAGAGTTTTGCCGGCATCGGCAGCGTCGAGCCCTTCTTGATCGCAGCGCTTTTCCTCGTCGCAGTGCTCGTTCACCACGCTCTTCTTGTGCAACGTGAGCGCGCCCGCGACGGCGCCGGTGATGAAGCCGGCCACGCCGATGCCGCCGATCACGTAACCGAGCAGCGGGGCCTTGTGCGAGTCGACTGGCGGCGGAGGCGGCTCTGGCGGCAACGTGGTCGCGCTGACAGGCGCAGCGGTTGCGGACTGGACGGGTCCGGGCTCGACCTCGAGGGCGCGGATTTCGCGCTCGCTCACGAGCACCTTCACTTCACTGTCGACGCGACCCGGAGCGGTAACTCGCAGCACGTGCGCGCCCGGATCGACGGGCAGCGGCGTCCCCAGGCTGGCTGAACCGAGCTCCACGCCATCGCGCATCACGCGCGTGCCCTCGGGCGCGCCCGCTGCCAGCGTGACCTTGAGCTTGGGCAGGCGCGGCTCAAGCGCCGCGGCGCGCTTTTGTGCGACCCCGCGGCGCTTGTCGCTGGCGGGCAAGCGCTGCGCCACCTCGTCGAACAGCGTCCAGGCGCGCGCCACGTGACCCAGGCGCTCCTCGCAATCAGCGATATTGAAGGTAGTGCCCACCGCAGGATCGAGACGGTCGCTTTCGCGAAACTTGGCGCACGCACCGGCAATGTCGCCGGCGTCGGACAACGCTCGTCCCTCGCGAAATAGCGCTTCGGCGGCGGCCGGGTCCCGCGACTGCGCGCGAGCCAGCGGAGCGGAGAGGCCCAGCGCGAGCGTGAAGCCGAGCGCCGCGGCGAGCCGCACGCCGCGATCAGTGGCGGTTGTCAAAGAGGTTCTCCTGCTGCTCGGGGGGTTTCTTGCCGACCGGTTTGGGCTGCTTACCGAGCGGTCGCTTGGTGGTCGTGTTCGGCGCAGGCACTGCCGCCGCGACCTGGGCCGACGCGCTCGGCACGGGCGCAACGGTCGGCGGTGCGGCCGTCGCCGGTTCCCTCGGTCGCTCGGCTTGGTCCTTGGCAGGGTCGGTCACGAGCGACGCAGCAAGCGACGGGCGCACCACCTCAGCAGCGGGAATGCCGTTCGAGCCCGTAGCGGTCGCGGCCGGCGCGGTCCCTTGCAGCACGCTCCACACCAACCCGCCTGCAGCCAACGCGGCGAGCCCAAGGCCCGCGACCACGAGCAACGCGCGCTTCGAGCCGGGAGCTCGCGCAGGCTCTTGCGCGGAGCGAGCCACCGCCTGCACGCTGGCGAAGGTACCCGCCGACGGCACGTTCGGTTGCGAGCCGGAAGGCGCGGCGATCGTGGCCCCTTCGCTGAAGCTGGGCGAGCTCGCGCGCGGCGACGAAAACGGCAAGCTGCCGCCCGAAGGTGTGAACGCGACAGCCATGGGAGCCGCCCCGCCACCACCCGCGCTCAGCGGTTGAGGCGGAAATTCGAGCCCCTGCGCGCTCGAGCGCAGGGCAGCTTGCATGCTGCGAGCGTCGGCAAACCGCGCATCGCGCCCGAACGAGAGGGCCCGATCGACCACCGCCACCAGCCAGGGCGGCGTCTGCGGCGCCAGCTGGGCGACCGACGGAGCCCGGTGCGTGGCAGCGAGCACCAGCTGCTCTTGCACCGATTCAGCCTCGTGCACGAAACGCCCCGAGAGCAGGTTGAACAGCGTGGCCCCGATGGCCCAAATGTCGGTGCGCTCGTCCACCTCTTTCCAGCGACCCAGCGCCTGCTCGGGCGCCATGAACGCGGGTGTACCGAGCAACGAGCCAGCTTGCGTGGAGGCGCTGCTCTCGTGCGCCGCTTCGCGGAGCCGCGCGATGCCGAAGTCGAGCACCTTCACGCGGCCTTCCAGGGTCAAAAATACGTTATCGGGCTTCAAGTCGCGGTGAACGATGTGCGCGGCGTGGGCCGCTGCCAGCACGTCGAGCAGCTGATCGGCGAGCAAGGCCACATCGCGTGCGGGCAGCCGCCCTTCTCGCTCCAGGCGCATCCCGAACGATTCGCCTTCGAGCAGCTCCATCACCAGAAAGGGCGCGCCGTCTTCGGTCACGTCGTCGTCGAGCACCTTGACGGTGCCAGAGTGCGCCACCGCGTTGCCGACGTAGCCCTCCCGGAGGAAGCGATTGGTCACGTCCTGGCTCACCGCCACGTCGGGGTGCAGCATCTTGATGGCCACGCGGCTGCGATTGCGGTGGGTGGCAGCGTAAACGGTGGCCATGCCGCCGATGCCGAGCACGGCGTCGAGGCGCCATTTGCCCTTGAGCACCGCCCCCACTCGCGCCTGAGCGCGCTCACTGATGTCATCCCTCACGGTCATCGTTCGATTTAGGCTCGGGCTCGAGAGCGGCTCCCGAAAGGGCTGTTTACGCTTGAGTAGCGCAGCGGATGCCCAACCCAAACGAGATAAACGCGACACGAGCGAGACAGAAACAAGATTCGACGAAAACCAACGACACGAGAGCAGTCTCACTTAAATAAAGCCAAGCGCGCCCACTTACGCCTACAGTGCTCAGCTCAATTCGAAGGGTCCGTGGGAAGAACGCTCGGAGTGTTTTCGTAGTCCGAGATTCAGCCAGGACGAACTGGAAGGGACGTCGTTCAAAAATGGAAATCAAGCCGAACAAGTCGTGGTGGCTCTTGGGCGTGGGCATGCTGCTGGGTGCGGGGACCGTCTACGCGGCGAGCCCGCGCTACGACGAAGCAGTCGTCAGCATCGACAAGGCCATCGCGTTCCTCAACAACATCACGGAAGAGAAACCGGGAGCCGTCAACCAGAAGGCCCGCGCGGTCAAGGCGCTCGAGCGCGCCAAGCTGCGCATCGCCTGCGCCAAGACCAACTCGGACACCGGCAAGCGCGGCTGCGCCCAGGCCAAGAACGCCAAGTTCGACGATAACGGCGACGACGACGAGCCCAAGCCCGCTCCGGCGCCGAGCGCGGCCCCGGCGCCTGCTCCTTCGGCCAAAACGAAATGAACGAGACGGCGAGCGAGACGGCGAGCCGTTTGTGTGTTCGAAAGCCGCCCTGCTGAGCTAGCCTCGTGGGTCTGCCATGAAGCGTAGCGCGGTCGTGTTGGTCGTAGCGTGCGCGCTCGCCTCGGGCTGCCTCGTATCCTTCGATGGATACCAGGCGCTCGAGGCCGGCGACGCCGGGCAAGGCGGCAGCGCCGGTAACGGCGCGAGCGGCAGCAGTACCGGGGGTAAGGGCAATGGGACGAGCGGCAGCTCGAGCACGACTGGAGCGACGAGCGGCGAAGGCGGCGAGCTCGGCAGCGGCGGAGTGCCGTCGGAAGGGGGCGTGAGCGGCAGCGGGGGGAGCAGCGCTGGCAGCGGCGCCGTGAGTGGTGCCGGTGCAGGCTCGGGCGGTACGAGCGGCGGCACCGGTGGTTCGGGACCAGGCGGCTCGGGGCCGGGTGGCTCGGGCGGCAAGGGCGGCTCGGGAGGAACGAGCGGCGGCAACGGCGGCAGCAGTGGCAGCGGCGGTGGTGGCGGCTCGGGCGGAACCCCAGCCAAGACGTGCCCCGTCAACTTGAAGGGCCCGCTGATGGTCGAGGTGCCCAAGCCCGGCGGCGGCATCTACTGCATCGATCGCACCGAGGTGACGAACAAGCAGTACGCCGAATTTCTCGCTTCTAGCCCAGCCGTCAACCAGAACGGCACCTGCAGCTGGAACAACTCTTACGAGCCCGACATCAGCGGTGCTTGCGCCACCGGAGAGGGGGTGTACGACCCGGTCGGCCACGCACAACAACCGGTCGCTTGCGTCGACTGGTGCGACGCCAAGCGCTTCTGCGAATGGACTGGCAAGCGCTTGTGCGGCAAGTTCGGTGGCGGCAACAACCCCACCGCGAGCTTCGCCGACGCGAACGCGAGCGAGTGGTACCGCGCTTGCAGCAAGGCAGGCACGCTGAAGTTCCCGTACGGCAACACCTACCAGGGCACTGCCTGCGCCGGGCTCGACGGCTCCGGCTCCCATCCGGGCGACGTGACGAGCAAGGCGGCATGCGTCGGCGGCTACGACGGCATCTACGACATGAGCGGTAACGTTGCCGAGTGGGAAGACTCTTGCAACGGCAACGCCGGCCAAAACGACGGCTGCGCCATCCGCGGCGGCTCGATCAACGAGGCGGACATCGCCACGCCCACCGTGGCCTGCAACAGCGCCACCGTGAACGGCACCCTCGCTGCGCCCGCCACGCGGACGCGCAGCACCCGCGACGACCTGGTCGGCGTGCGCTGCTGCCTCGACCTGTGAGCCGTGAGCGCTACTTCACGAGCACGCTGCGGACGACGAAGTTGTTCGCCTTGTCGTAGACGCGCACGCTGATCAACGCGGGCAGCGTTTTGGCGAAGTTCTTGACGTCGATGTCGAGCTCTTCGCGCTGCTCGTCGAAGATGCCGTCGGCCGGAAAGAAGGGCAGCCACTCGTCGCTGCCCGCCACCGACGCTTCGATGCGCGCGATCGGACCGACGCCGTCCTGCGCGATGGCTTTCACGTGGCTGCCGGCAGCCGTGAGGGCATCGAGGCTCGGCGGCGTGTTGTCCACGAGTACGACGCCGGACTCACGCACGTCGCGCGTCACGCGATCGGGCGGGTTGGACGGCTCGTCGCTGGCGGTCACGCGCACGCGGTAGCGACCTTCGGGCAAGTCGGCAGTTTCCCAGGCGTAGGTCTCCTTGGAGAGCTTCTCGCCCGGCTTGAGTAGGTCGAACCAGTCGTTGGTGCCGAGCAGCCGATACTGCAGGCGGTAGCGCAGGTCGTCCTTGTCGGGGTTGTCGATCTTCCACGTCAAGTTGACGGTGGTGTCGCTCTTGCGCGTGACCGGTCCGCCCGAAGCCTTGGGCGAGTCGTCGCCCGTCTCTCCGTCGCCGCCGCGCGTGTCGACGCTGGTCACGACCGCGCGCAAGTTGTCGGTCAAGAACGCGACCTCCACCTGATTGAGCACGGCGTTCGGGTCCTTGGCGAAGCGGGCGCGCACCTGGATGAACCGACCGACCGGGCTCGTCACCAGAGCGGGCGCGCCCAGCGGGTTGCTCCAAGCGCTCCACGTATCGTCCGGCTCTTTGGTGTTGCCGGTGCGGGTCGAAAGCTCGAGGGCACCGCTCGAGTCCCACGACAGCTGACCGAAGCGCGCGCGGATGCCGGCGTCGAGCACCTTGCTGGTCCAGATCGCGTCGGCCCCGCCCACGCCCGTGACCGGATGCACCACCGCCGGATCGCTCGAAACGACGAAGCGATCTTTGCCGGCCATCACGAGCGCGCCAATCTGCCGCTCTTCGGCGTCGGCCAAGAGCACCGAGGTGTGACCGGCGTCCACCGTGTAGACGCGACCTTCGACGCCCGTGCCGACGTAAGGTCGGCCGTCGTCGCCCAGCGACAAGCTGGTGTAATGCTCCTCGCTGTCGTCGAGCAGTTGGTCCGGCTTGCCGTCGGGACTGAACGAAAAGAGCGTGCCTTTGCCCTTGGTCTTGGAGGCGGTCGCGGAGGGCGTTGCCGCTGCTTCGCCGCTGCGGCGCGACGGCGCCAGCGACGAGGACTTGATGTCGTTGGCGATGGCGAACACCTCGCCGCTCTTGGCCACCGCGATGGCGCGCACCTCGGTTCGGCCGAAGTCGTAGAGCACGCTGGCGCGACCCGGAGCCGTCACCTTGTACAGCTTGGCCTTGTCGCTCGCGCCCGCGTACACGGTGCCGTCGGGCGCGACCGCCACGCTCATGATGTGCTGCTCCGGTGCGTCGAAGTACACCTGCGCATCACCCGTTTGGGTTACGCGGAACAGCTTTCCTTCCGGGCCGGTGGCTGCGTAAACGGCCTTGGCCTTCGCGTCGTAGGCGACGCTCCACACGTGCTCCGCGCCCTTCAGCGTCGCAAGCTCGGTGAGCTTCCCCTTCTCCCACTTCATCAGCTTGCCCTCGGGCAAGGTGCCGGCCACCACCGCTCCGCCGAAGGCTTGGGTGAGCGAGGTGAGAACCAGCGCCTTGCTCTCGGCCAGCACGGTCACGTTGCCGCCAGCTACCTTGAGCAGCTTGCCCTCGTTACCGGTGCCGAGCAGCAGCGAGCCGTCCGGCATCGGGAGCGCGCTCCACACGGTGGTGGCTTGAGTCGCCGGCACCGCGCCCAGGCTCAGACCGGCGCGCACGTGACCCACGGAATCGAGCGCGACCCCTTTCAGGTCGCCGCCCTTGAACTCGGAAGCTTCGTCCAGGACGAAGCGGCGCGTGCCCACGGCGGCGGCCTGCGCGGCAGCCAGGAGCAGCAGAGAGATGACTGAAAAGCGGACGATTTTTCGCATGACTCGTCTCGTACCCTTGAAGAAGCTACCCAACCTGAGCGCCGAGGCTCAACGCAGCACCGGGCGGATACTGACGCTGACGCGATCGCGGCCTACCACGAATTGTCCTATCGGCGTGACCTGACGCACCGAGCTCTCCACGGCGTCGGGGCCGATCGAGCTGGTGGTCGGGCGAATCGCGTCCACCGCTCCGGGCGGCAGGTTCCGCGCCACGCGCCCGCGAAACGCCAAACCGCTGCCGGTGTCGAAGCTGACGACCAGCGACTTGGGCGGGTACACGGGGCTCACGAAATTCTGCACCATCTCCTTGAGGGAGTCGGGGGCAGCGACTTCACGCTCTTCCATGTAACCCGGCGCCACGTCGAGCGACACCGTTTGGCCGGCTAGGTACGTCGGCAAGTCGACGCTGATCACGCGCGTCTGCTCCGGCCCCGTGTAGGGCACGAGCGTGACGCGGATGCGGGCGGGCTTACCGGCGTCGATCTCCGGCTCCAACAGCTCCGCGCCGCGTAGGCGCAAGATGTCGCGCGCGTAGTGCAGCTCGACGTTCATCTCGACGCCTTCGATGAACGCGGGTTGCCAGGGGTTGTTGAGCACCGCCCCGACCGCACGCACCAGATTCGAGCGCGCGAAGTCGCCCGCCTCGGGGGTGCCGCCAATCGCCACGCCATAGTCCTCGAAGGCAATCTCGCCGTAGCCCTTGATCTTGAGCTTGCTGGTGGCCGTCCACGACACGTCCTGCCGCTCGTTGGCCACCGCTTGTAGGGCGCTGCCCACCGCCACCGACATGAACGACGGCGTCATGAACTTTTCGTGGGCGATCTCGAAGCTCCAGTTGGAGGCGGGCAAGCCGGGCATGCCCTTGATCGAGACCTTGAGCGGCACGACCGGCGCCTGCGCGGAGTGCGAGATCACGATCGAGGATTGCCGATCCTGAATCAACGCGCCCACGTCGCGCACGCCCATGCCGATTTTGAACGAGCGCTGGTCGCTCGCCAAAAACCACAGCACCTTGCCGATGGCGGTGGGCAGCGCGGTCACGCCCGCCTCCATCATCGGGTGACCGAACGCGACCAGCTTGTCGCCTTCCACGCGCGTCACCGTGCCCAAGCCCATCGCGCTCATGTCGCCGCGAATCAGCTGCACTCCGATCGCCCCGCCGTCTTCGTAGCGCTTGGGGGCCGACGGATCCTGACCGCCACCACCGCCGGCCTGCAGCGGCTCCATGCCGAGCGGCGCGAGCAGGTCACGCGCGAGCGAGAGCGCGCCGTTGGTCATGCCGCCGACGAGCAGTGGCGTCGCGACCGGCTGTGCCGCGACCGCACCCGGCGGGGTGCGGAGCCGCGCCAGCGCCGAGGCGTGCTCGTTCAGGTCGTAGTGCACGCCGCGAAAGCGACCAGCATCGTTGGCGGCTCGCGGCCCCGCCTCCGCCCCGCCCTTCGACGGAGCCAGCGGCCAGCCGAAGATCTTGTCCGGCAACGGACGCACCAGGTCCTCGAGCATGTTGTCGATGGGCGTCACCCCCGCTACCGGCTCCGAGCCGAAGCTCCAGCCGTAAGCGTAGGCGCCGATCATCTTGTTGTCGAGGTAGATGGGGCTGCCGCTCATGCCCGCGACCACCTTGGCGACCTCGAGCCTCGGATGCTTGGTCTTGATGAGGATCAGGTCTTGCCGAGGACGAAAGTTCTTGAGGACATCGATGACCTCGACGTCGAAGCGCTCCGGTCGGGTGCCTTCGAAGACCGTGAGGCCGTAGCCCTTCATGCCGCGCTTGATCTGGCTGACCGGCATGGTGTCGGGACGCGCGGTCGCGCCGCCGGCCTGGGCCGATTTCAGACCCAGAGGCAAGGACGCGAGCAATCCCAGAGCAGCGAGCGCGAGGAGCGGGCTTAGAGAGCGCAAGGGGGTAGCAGTCTACAATGAAGGCCGGACCAGGGTGGACCGGCTTTTCGGCGGGGCTGGCTCGGCCCCGAGTTTGCAAGGCGCAGAGCATGCCGGGCACCAGCCCCACCACCAAAGAACAGCGGCGCGGCGCGAATGTTCCGGAAAAGGCGCTATCTTGGGCCCCCCTTGGACGCCCTGCTGCTCGGCTTGCTCTGCGTCGCGGTCGGCCTGCATGTGGTCGCCCATGTCACCCTTGTCATAGGGCTCTTCCGGCGCGAGCCCTGGTGGCGCGGTTTGCTGGCGCTACTGGTCCCGCCACTGGCGCCCTTTTGGGGCTACGAGGCGCGACTCAAGGGACGTGTCACGCTATGGGTGGTCTCGCTGGCGCTGTACTTGGCGAGCGTGACTGCGGCAGCGCTCTAGCGGAATCGGCATGAGAACTTCGCGACTATTGGTCTGCGCGCTGGCGTCGAGCTTCGTGTGGGGAGCGGCCGGCGGTTGCTCGTCCGCCGACAAGGGACCGAGCGGGCAGCCGGGCGTTGGCGGCACCGCCGTGGGGCCCGACGCACCCGACGACACCATGGTCGTCAAACCGGACAACTCCGGCCTGGCGGGAGCCGATGGCAACAGCCTCAACCCGCTGTGCGGTGTCGGCAGCTGCATTCCGGACGAGCAGAGCGCCAGCGTGTGCAGAACGTACATGCCACCGTCGCCCGCGACTGGCGCAGGCGGCGAAGCCGGACAGAGCACGGGAGGCGAGGCCGGACAGAGCGGCGCGGGGCCACGCGAAGCGGGCGCGGGCGCGGGCGGCGAAGGCGGCGAAGGCGGCGCCAGCACCGGTGGCGCTCCAGCGCAGGGCGGCGAAGGCGGCGCGAATCACGCCGAAGCCGGCCAGGGCGGTGCACCCGTGGGCGGCGCCCCGATCGGCGGCGAAGCAGGCCTGTCTGGTGCTGGCGGCGCGCCGACTCCCACCGCGACTTACGGTTGCCAAGTCGTGTTCGACGGCGCCCAAAAATCTCGACAGTGCCAGCTAGCGGGCACGGGCGACCAGAAGGCGCCTTGCTTCTCGGCGGCGGATTGTAAGCCGGGCTTGGCGTGCGTCACCGATGGCGAAGCCGGTCGCTGCCTACCGTACTGCTGCCGCGGCGAAGATTCGTGCGCCGCGGGCACCTACTGCGCCGAGCGGCCACTGCGCAAGCCGACGAGTAACGCAGGCGCCGCCGAGCCACCGCAAGTTCCGGTGTGCGTGCCCGCTGATGACTGCAGCCTGGACGAACCTTACCCGTGCCCCGAAGGGATGGACTGCCGCTGCGAGAGCGGCACTGCTTGCTTGGTGGTGCGATCCGCGCGCACCACCAAGC
>JBEHXA010000142.1:0-13596 GCA_048498935.1 Myxococcota bacterium | reverse complement strand
CTTCGAACATCATCACGCCCAGGGCATACAGATCGGTGCGCGCGTCGACCGGCGCGCCGATGCACTGTTCGGGTGCCATGTACTCGGGGGTGCCCAGAGTGTAGCCGTCCTGGGTGAGCGACTCGGCTTCGTTGAACTTGCTCATGCCGAAGTCGAGCACCTTGATGGTTTTGTCCTCGCAAATGAAGATATTGCCCGGCTTGAGGTCGCGGTGCACCACGCCCAGCTGATGGGCGGCCCATAGCGCGCGGCAGACTTGCGCGAACATCGGCACCGCAAAGCCCGGCGCGACCAGCCCACTGTGCTTCAGGGTCGACGCCAAGCTGTGGCCGCGCAAAAGCTCCATCACCACGTAAATGGAGCCGTCCGGTAGCTCGTCGAGATCGAGAGTGCGGACCACGTTGGGGTGCTCGATCGAACCTTGGACGCGCGCTTCGCGCCGCAGACGGGCGATTTCGGAGGCGTCCATGGCGGCGGCGCCGCGTAGCACCTTGACCGCGACCTCGGTGCCGAGGGCCACGTGCTCGGCGGCGTACACCACGCCGATGCCGCCTGAGCCGATCTTGCGCAGAATGCGATACTTGCCGCCCAGCACGCTGTCGACCATGTCGCCGGCCGCCTCGCGGAAGTGGCCGCGCACCTCGAGGCCGCGTTCCAGCGCGGCGATACGGTGCTTCTCGAACACGCGCAGCGAGCGCTCTTCGGTCACGCGCTCGGAAGCCAGGCCGAGCGCCGCGCCCAACCCCGCGCCCATGCCGGCACCAATGCCGGCGCCCACCAAGCTACCCGAAAACATGACCGCGCCGCCGCTCGCCGCCGCTCCGAGCAGCGCACCGAGCGCGATCGAGCGCTTTTGCCCGAATTTCCAGCGAATAACGTAGTCGCACTCGGCGTCGCCGCGCGACAGGCAGCGCGGGTGCTCGATGCTGGCCGTGGGCAACCCCCAGATTAGCGGGATGGCAGCCAGCTCCGCGCGGCGTGCTGCGCACAGCAGCTCATCGGCCTGCCCTTCCTCGCTCTCTTGGCGGGGCCGGTAGATGATTTCGGCGAAGCTCGGCCCGGCGCTTTTGAGCTCGCAGCTCCCGACGCGCGTCGTCTCGGAGGCGTTGGCGGCCAGGTAGCGGTAGGCATCGACCGGCGCCGACGCCACGCGCAGCATGCGCACGTAGGCCCCCAGCGATTCCGGATGGGTCATCCACGCGCCGCGCTCGGCGATCGCGCTCGGGCCCAGCGCCGAGGCGATGGCTCGGAGCAGGCGCTTGGCAGCCGCAACGGACAGCCAGCCGGCGTCGTCGTTCATCAGGCCGACCGGAATGCCGGCCGTAGAGAGCAGCGCGCGGAGCGCTCCTTCGCCTCGCTCGGCGCGCAGCCGCAGCAGGTAAGGTCGAAACCAAGTGCTGCGTAGCTCCTCGCGTCCCGTACCCGAGCGTGGCGGGCTCTTTTTTCCGTCACGGCGTTCGCGCGCTTCCGTCATTGCGGTTCTGAGAGGTCCCGGCCCGACAGGTTCCCACTGCGAGGCGGAGGCCTCGCTGGTCTGAGCTGCTCAGCATAACAGCTCGGCAGCCGCTCTGCGAGGGTGGTACCGTGTGGGCGCGCGGTCCCGCCCTTAGTCCTCTCCTAGTTTGTTTGTCCCCCTCCCAGTCCCAGTCCCGCCCGCTGGACGAGCGAGCCCCGCAAAAGTCGATTTTTCAAGGGAACTTCCTGCCATGCCTGAGCCGCTTTCGGATGCGTTCGTTCTGTTCGGCGCCACCGGTGACCTCGCTTTCAAAAAGATCTTTCCCGCCCTGCACTCGATGCTCAAGCGGGGGCACAAGCCGTTTCCGATTGTAGGTGTGTCGCGTGGTGGCTCCAGCCTCGAGTCACTCCGTGAGCGCGCCAAGGCCAGCATTCAGGAGTATGGCGGCGGCGTCGACGAGAAGGCCTTCGAGGTGCTGGCCAAGAATCTGCGCTACGTCGACGGCGACTACACCAAGGACGAGCTGTTTCGGAAGATCAAGCAGACCGTCAGCGAAGCCAACGCCAAGAATCCCATCTACTTCCTGTCGATTCCGCCCAGCGTGTTCCCCAATGTGGTCGACGCGCTCGGATCGAGCGGCTGCGCTGACGGAGCGCGCGTCATGGTCGAAAAGCCGTTCGGGCGTGACCTGGCTTCGGCGCGGGTGCTGAACGCTACTTTGGGCAGGGTCTTCCCAGAATCGCAGGTCTTTCGCATCGACCACTTCCTGGGCAAAGAGCCAGTGCAGAACTTGCTCTACTTCCGGTTCGCCAACTCGTTTTTGGAGCCGATCTGGAATCGGAACTACGTGAAAAGCTTCCAGGTCACGATGGCCGAGAAGTTCGGCGTGGCGGGGCGCGGTCGCTTCTACGAAGAGGCTGGGGCGATTCGCGACGTGGTGCAAAATCACTTGCTCGAGGTGCTCGCGTTCTTGGCGATGGAGCCGCCGCCGGCTGGTGATCGCGAAGCGCTGCGCGACGAGAAGACTCAGGTTCTCAAGTCGGTGCGCACGGTGTCGCCCGAGTACTGCGTGCGCGGCCAATTTGCCGGCTACCGCGACGAAGAAGGTGTCGCCAAGAACTCGACCGTCGAGACGTTCTCGGCCATCGCGTTTCACATCGACTCGTGGCGCTGGGAAGGCGTGCCGTTCTACGTGCGTACGGGTAAGAACCTCCCGGCCACCGTGACCGAGGTGTTGGTCGAGCTGCACCGACCGCCGCACATGGTGTTCTCGGAGCCGGTGCCGCAGCGCGGTAACTACCTGCGCTTTCGGCTGGGTCCGGACTTTGCGATCGCGATTGGTACGCGCGTCAAGCGCGCCGGCGAAGCGATGGCTGGCGACAGCACCGAGCTGTTCGTAACGCAGCAGAACCCGGCCGAGATGGGCGCCTACGAGCGGCTCATCGGCGACGGTATTCGCGGCGATGCAAACCTGTTCGCGCGCGTCGACAGCGTCGAAGCGGCTTGGCGCATCGTCGAGCCGATCTTGGGCGACGCTACGCCCATCTACGAATACGAGAAGGGCAGCTGGGGCCCCGCCGAAGCCAACCGCATCCTCGAGCCAGGCACCCTCTGGCACGACCCGAAGCGCTGAACGGCTTCGTTTCCCGTTGGACTAACTGCGCCAGCGGCGTTCGCTCTCGAACGCGCGCGCGAGGCGGCGCTGTTCCTGCAAGAACGCGCCGTAATTTTTGGGGATGCGCGTGTCCTCTTGGAATTTCACGAACACGTTGAGCGCGGCTTCCGCGTCGTCGGTCGCGCGGTGAGCCTGCACCAGCTCGATACCCAAGCGTGCGGCCACTTCGGCCAGCGCGCGGCTCTTTTCCAGCTTTTGCAGCTCGCGCGCCCATACCAGAGGATCGATCCACTCCACGCTCTTCTGAAACGCCGGCGGGGGCGCCGTCGGGGCCGCGACGCGGCCGAGCTCGGACATCAGCTGCTTGCGATCGAACTCGGCGTTGTAGGCCAGCGGGATCGCGCCCGCGAGCGCCTCCAGTAGCTCCGGCAAGATCTCGCCGAAGCTCGGCGCGTCTTTGACGTGATCGTCGGAGATGCCGTGCACCTCGAAGGCTTCTTGTGGGATCGGCCGACCGGGGTTGACGAGCCAACTCTTGCGCAGCGTGATTTCGCCGCGTTCGAAGCGCACGCAAGCGACCTCGACCACGCGATCCGACGTGGGATCACGACCCGTCGTCTCAGTATCGATGGCCACGATCGGCAGCTCGGCGACCACGTGTTCGCCCAGAAAACCTTCGGCCAAGCCCAGCGCCGCTACGCGCAGCAGGTGCGCGATGCCGGGATAGTGGCGGCCGGTAGGGAAGCAGCCGAGATCGACGACGATTCTCATGGAGCCTTCGGCGCAACCGGTGCAGCCGACGCCGAGGGCGCCGCTGACACGATTGGAGCCGAGCGCGCCGCCGCAGGCGCAGCGCCTGCTAGCTCCGCTTCGAGATCGATCCACTCTCCCAGCTCTTCGGCAAAGTCGGGAGTCGGCGGGAACAACCTACCGTTGATGAACAACGTGGGGGTGCTCTGAATGTCGAGTCGGTCGCCCTGCTTGCGATCGCGCGAGACAGCATCGGCCATCGCCTCGCTCTCGCTGTCCTTTTGGAACTTGGCCATGTCGAGGCCCAAGCCTTTGGCCAGCTCGTCGATCACGGCGGGGCTCAGCCGATCCTGATTGTCGAATAGGGCGGCGTACATTTCCCAGAACTTGCCCTGGGCCTGCGCAGCACGCGCAGCGCGCGCGGCTTTTTCGCCGTACTGGTGCATGCTCAACGGAAAGTGCTTGAACACCAGGCGCGTCGTAGCCTCGTGCTTCTTCAGTAGCTCTTCCACGACCGGGCGCGCAGCGCGGCAGGCCGGACACTGGAAGTCGGCGAACTCGACGATCAGGACGGGCGCACCGGGGTTGCCCTTCGAAGGCGAATCCTCGAGCGCGATCTCCTTCACTTGGTCGGCCGCGAAGCGAGCCTTGTAGGCGGCCTCGACCTGCGGGCGCGTCCGCCCACGCTGAACTTGTTTGGCGAGGAACTTCGCCGCCGGGACGCAAGCCTTGCAAGCGCGCGACTCCGAGACGCACTGCGCCAGGTTGACCGGCTGGTCCGGACAGGGCGAGCGCAGCTCCGACACGAAGCGTGACCACTCGGATTTTTCGCGCGTGGTCAGGCCGGAGGTGTCGACACCCGGCAGGTTGACGTCTTTCGTCGGCTCGGAACGGGTCGGGGAAGCGTCGGCGGAGCTTTCCCCAGGAGAACGACACGTCACGAGCTTCGTGTTCAACAGGGAGAACAGCGCCAGGGCTGCTGCTGCGCGGAAGCTCAACATTGCGCGGGGAGCGTAGTACGTTCCCCGCCCGATGACGATACCGTCCTCCCCGCCACCGAGCACACCTCCGGGCTCCGGCGGCACGGCTCCGCCCCTCGGGGTCAAGCACGTCATCGCCGTGGGTGGCGGACGCGGAGGGGTCGGCAAGAGCCTGGTCGCCGTGAACCTCGCGGTGTACCTGGCGCAGCTCGGTCGCAAAGTGCTGCTCATCGACGCCGACCCGGCGGGCGCCGAGCTCCATACGGCCCTCGGGCTCGGCCAGTTGGTCGCGCCGTCCGCCCCCCAACGCGCGAGCGACGACGGTGAGGAAGACGACCTCACCGCCACCCCGACGCAGGTGCCAGGCCTGTCGCTCGTGCCGCAGCTCTATCGCGCAGGCTCGACCGTGCCGGTGCGACCCGGCCGCAAGGCGCGCTGGGCGCGTGAGCTGAAGAACCTCGAAGCCGACTACGTGCTGCTCGATCTGGGCGCCGGCACCCAACCGGCGACGCTCGATCTCTTTCTGACCGCCGATTACGGCATCTGCGTGAGCACGCCGGAGCCGCCCAGCGTCGAGGCTTCGTACCGCTTCGTGCGCGCGCTGTTCGTGCGCGCGCTGCGGCGGGCGCTGGTCAAAGATCGCTACAAGCTGCGCATGGTGGAGCGCGCGGAGTCCGAGCTCGGTCCGCTGCCGTCCCCCCAAGCCTTGGTCCAGGCGATCGCGCGCTACGACACGACGCTCGGCAACATCGCCGCGCTCGAGCTGTCACGCATTCGCCCTCGGCTCGTCGTGAACAATTCGCGGCTCCGGCCCGACACCGATCTGGGCTCGGCCATGTGCGACCTCGCGCGCCGCCATTTGGGCGTCCATTTCGACTATGTCGGCCACATCGAGCAGGACGACGCGGTGTGGCTCAGCGTCGTGCACCAGCGGCCGCTGCTGATCGACAGCCCGATCAGCAAGAGCGCGCGCAACCTGGAGCGCATCGCGCGCCGCATCTTGGCGTTGGCAGCGAGCCGCGATCAAGAGCGCCAGGCGCAAGTGATCCCGCTCGCCCCACAGCACCTCAACCTGTACGAGGTGCTGCTGGCCCACCGCGGAGCAACGGACGAAGAGCTGCGTCGCGCCTACAAGCGCCAGCGTGATCTGTATCAGCCGAGCAGCCTGCCCCTCACGTCGCTGCTCGTCGAAGACGAGCGCAGGCGCGAAGCAGCCCGGATCGAAGAGGCGCACGACACGCTGCTCGACCCGCTGCGCCGCAAGGCCTACGACGCCTCGATCTTTCCCGAGGCGGAGGCAGAGGCTCCGCGCTCGCCTGCCGCGGACAGCGCGCTGCTCGCCGAGCGCGCGGTGCTGCGCCAGGAGCTATCGCGCGAGATCAACGCCGAGACCGAGTTCACGGGGCGCCTGCTGGCCAAGGTGCGCGAAGCGATGGGCGTCGAGCTGACCGACATCGCACGCGAAACCAAGATCTCGATCGCTCACCTCAACGCGATCGAAAACGAAGCGTTCGACGAGCTGCCCGCGCTCGTGTACACCCGCGGTTTCGTGCAGCAGCTCGCCAAGGTCTTGAAGCTCGACCCGACGCAGGTGACCAAGACCTACCTGCGGCGGTTGCGCGAGTGGCGCGCGGAGACCGACGGAGACGCTTCGCATTGACGGCTGCGCCGCGCCGGCCTGCCCAAGACGTCGCCTTTGCTTGGGCGCTCGCCATGGTCGCCCTCTTGCCGCGGCTGTTCGTGGCGATCGCCTGGGCGAAAGAGCCGGTATGGGACGGCCACTACTACCACCTGGGCGCCACCCGCATCGCGGCCGGCCTCGGCTACTCCGAAGACGTGCTGATCCGCGGGGTGAGCGTGTGGAAGCCTTGGACGCACTACCCGGTCGGCTACAGCGCGCTGCTCGGCGCCTTGTACCGCGTGTTCGGCGAGCAGCTGCTGATCGCGCCGCTCCTCAATGCGATCCTGGGTGCTGCCACGGCCGTGCTGGTGCATCGCATCGCCTTGCCGCACCTGGGCCCCGCGCGGGCGCGCGTGGCCGGCGGCATCGCAGCCCTGCATCCCGGGCTCATCGCGTACTGCCCGCTGGTGATGACCGAAATCCCGACCGGATTTTTGCTGGTGTTGCTGCTCTGGACGCTGCTCAACCATCGCGGCAGCTGGCGCGGCGCGCTCTTGGGCGGCGTGATTTTGGGCGTGTTGGTGTTGATGCGCCCTGCCAGCTTGCTGCTCGTCCCGCTGGTTGCGCTCATCGAAGCGCGACCGCTCGGGCGCGCGCTACTCCACGCGGCGGCCACGCTGAGCGTCGCGTTGGTGCTCGTCTTGCCTTGGACGATTCGCAACTGCGTTCGCATGGACGGCTGTGCGCTCGTCTCCACCAACGGTGGCTGGAACCTCGCGATCGGCGCGCTCACCGAGACCGGTCGCTTTCGAACGCTGCGCGCTGCCGACGGTTGTCCGGTCGTCACCGGCCAAGTCCAACAAGACGACTGCTGGGCCGAGGTGGGCAGGCGCACCATTCAACAGGCCCCGCTGCGCTGGCTCGGCCTGGCGCCGAAAAAGCTGGCGCAAACCTTCGATCACGAGTCGTTCGCGATCGAGTACCTGCGCGAAGCCGATCCGGCGGCGTGGCCCGACGCCCGACGCGAAGCTGCGCGCGGTCTGCTCACGTTCGGGCACCTCGCGGTGCTGGCCGCGGCCGCCCTCTCGGTCGTGGCGACGCCGCTCGGGCGCCTGCTGCAGAGCGAGCAATACTGGCAAATCGGGCTCTTGATCGTGAGCTCGGCGCTGATTTTCTACGGCATTGCCGACGACCAGCACCCGTTTCACTGGCTCGTCGTGCTCGCACCGGCCGTTGCATTCGCCCCGCTCCCGGGGCGCCCGTACCTGGGCGCCGTGGGTCGCGCTGCGTGGGGCGCCATCGCGATCACGGCGCTCACGCACGTCGTGTTCTTCGGCGAGGATCGCTACCACCTCTTCCTCTCGCCGCTCTTGTGCCTGCTCGCCGCCGCGGCGCTACGCCCTCCCCAGCGCATCGCCCGCAACGCGACGGCAGTGTGAGTCGCGCCTGCGGCAAACACAGCGCACGCGCGCGGCGCTACTCCGCGATCCGGAAGCCCTTGCTCAGCGTGACTGCGCTGCCGCTGAAGGGCTGCACGCGCACGTTACGGAACACGGTTTGTACGCAGCTGCCCACGTTGGTGCCCGCGAACGGAGCCGACACGGTGACCGACTTGACCGGGCCCTCCGGCGAGAACACCACGTTCACCGAGCCGGTACCGGTCGGGCCACCGTCGCGTTTGCATGCGGCAGCCTGACTGGCGGCGTTGCTCAGCGCAGTGAGCGCCGAGCTCCGATTGAGTGGTGAGCGCTGATCGACGGGCGGCGCCTTTTCATCGTGCGGCGGCAGCAGCTGCGGCTCGAATGTCGGATCGGGTTTGGTCGGCTCGGCTTCGGTCTCGTCGCCTTTGTCGGTGGGCTCGGCCTTGTCGCCCTTGCCGGGACGAGTGGCGTGCGCCGGGTCACCCGGCTTACCCGCTCTGGTGCCTCGCGAGCCACCGGGCGTCGTCGGCGTGCCGGGGTCCAGTGGGATGCTGTCGATGTTGACGCCGGAGGCGCCGGGCTCTTGCGTGTACTTGCCGCGATCGTCGCTAGCGGCCTGGGGCTTTTCGGGAGCGCTCGCGCCCGACGGAGGCAAGGGTGCCGGGCCCCGATTGTTGACGAACCACAGCGCCGCAACCGCCGCCGAGAGGCCTACGGCGGCGACCAGCGCCGGCAGGACGGGTGACGAGCGACGCGGCGCCTGCTGCAGCTCGAAGCTTTGCGGATGCGGGGTGCTCGACTTGGACGAGATCGAGCTCGGCGGCTCCGACGGGCTGGCCCCGAAACGGCCGCTGAAGGAGAGGTTCGGCGAAGAGCGGTCGGCGCCCGCCGGGTGATCCGGCACGAGGCCGGCCGCGACCACGCCGTCGGCGGCCGTGAGCGCTTCACGCAGGCTTTGGCGCTGGCTCTCGATGCGCGAGCCGAGCACGCGCTTGACCAGCTGTCCGACGCTGGCGTGCGAAACGAGCACGCGCTCCTCCACCAAACAGCGCTCCAGCGCCTCGCCCAGCTGGCGAGCCGTTTGGTAGCGCTTGTTGATGTCGCGCTCGAGCGCCTTTTGCACGACGCTTACCAACGCCGGGGACAGCTTGGGGTTCAGCTCGGCGGGGTTCGGGATCTCTCCTCGCTTCACGAGCTCCAGCGAATGCGCGGCGCTTTCACCGCGGAACAGCCGCTCGCCGGTGAGCAGCTCGAAGAGCACGATGCCGAGCGCGAACACGTCGCTCCGTCGGTCGAGCTTTTCGGCGCGCGCCTGCTCGGGCGACATGTAGCCGAACTTGCCCTTGATCTTGTCCTCGGTCGCCACGTCGCTGTGCGCGGTCGCGTTGGCGACACCGAAGTCCACGAGCTTGGCGCGTCCGTCGAGCCCGACCAAAATGTTGTGCGGCGACACGTCGCAATGGACGATGTTGCGGAGCTCGCCGTCCCAGCCGCGTAGCTCGTGCGCGGCGTGCAGGCCCGCGGCCGCGTCAGCGATGATCTTGACGGCGATCTCGTACGGGATGGCGCGGCGCTTGCGCGCCTCTTTGATCACGGCACGGAGCGAGTCGCCCTCGATCCAATCCATGGCCATGTACAAAATGCCGTGGTCTTCCGAGACCTCGTGCACCTGGACCACGTTCGGGTGATCGATGCTGCGCACGATCTGCCCTTCTTCCAGGAACATGGCGCGAAAGTCGGAGTGGCGCGCCAGCTCGGGCAGCATCGCTTTGACGGCGATCAGGCGCTGCTTGCCGCTCACCGGCGAGCGCTCGCGGGCGACCCAAACGCTGGCCATGCCGCCGCGGCCGAGCCTGATTAGCAGCTCGTACTTGCCGAGCGTGGAGCCCGACTTCAGTTCCGACGCCATCCGTTCACCCTGAGCATTGTCGCGAGCATTAGCCACGGAGGCGCCCTGAGACGCGGCCCCGTCCCCATCACCATGCCACGAAACATGTAGGCGAGCGAGCCACGACAGCCACAATTTACCGCTACAGGCGCAGTCGAGGCGCCTATGCACCCAGTGTGGCGCCTACGGACTTACTACGTCGCTCGAGCTCGAAGGCCCCGCGACGGGTGCCGAGGTAGCCGGCGCCACGACCTTCATGTCGACCTCGAGCAGCACGGATTCTCCAGGGACCATCGACAGAGTGCGACGCTCCGGGACTGCACTCGGGTGCTCGAGCCGCACGTAGTGGGTGCCAGGGCTGAGCCGAATTGGTCGAGCAAATGGCGTAGTTTCGCGCTCTTGCCCATCCACGAAGACGACCGCCCAAGGATGGGCGACCACCCGTAGCTCGGCGGCTTGCGCCCCCGGGGTGGCGAGCGGAGCTGCCGCGCGGCGGTTCTCTTCGGCGCTGCCGAAGGCTCGCCTCAATCCAAATCCGCTCACCACGATGGCCAAACCCACCAAAAAAAGACCTAAGGCGACGGAGCCAATCGAGCTAGCGGAGCTCGAGCGCGGCTCGACGAGCGCGGGCTTGGGTGCCGCCTTGCGGCCTTCGCCTAGGCCGGCGCTGCTGAGCGCATTCACGATCGCCTGCTCGGGCGTGCCGTCCCAGTGCTCTGCCAGCGCTGCTCGCAAGCCCGCGGCGAGCTCGCTTGCGCTGCCGACGCGATCGCTCGGCAGCTTCTCGAGGCAGCGCGTGATGAGACGCTCCACGTTACCGCTCACCTTCACTCCACCCTGAGCCAAAGGCGCAGGCGGGCTCTGTCGAATGCGGAGCGAGGTGGAGCGATCGTCAGGCCCTTCGAACGGTCGCGCGCCGCTCAGCAGCTCGTAAAGGACCACGCCGAGCGAGAACAGATCCGAGCGCGGGTCGGCGGGCTCACCCAAGATTTGCTCCGGCGACATGTACACCGGCCCCAAGTAGGCGGTGCTGCCGTCGAGCAGCTCGGGCGCCGTGGGCATGCGCTCGTCGACCGCCAGCGCGAAGTCGAGCAGCTTGAGCTCGCCGCGTTTGGAGACGAGCACGCTGCGCGGCTTGAAGTCGCGATGCACCACGCCGTGCTCGTGCGCGTGGCCGAGCGCTTCTGCGAGGATCAACCCGATCGCGACCGCCGCAACTTCGTCCAAGCGCTTGGCCTTGGCCAGCAGCTCCTCGAGCGTCACGCCGTCGACGTGCTCGAGCACCAGCCACATGCGGTCGCCGCGCTTGACGAAATCGTACACCTTCAGGATAGCGGGGTGATCCAGCTCGCTCAGCAGGCGCGCCTCGCGCTCGAGCGTCGCCGCGAAGGGGGACGAAGGCAGGATGTTTTGCCCCAGGGCCTTGATGAGGACGGTTCGGCCCAGCGGCTCCTGCACCGCTTGGTACAGGTCACAAACCGGCCCAGAAGAGAGCTTGCGGACGATCTCGCAGCCGTCGAAGGTCACCGTCTCGGGCATTGTTGCCAGCAGCTTATAGCGCTAGACGGGGGCAGCGTTGGCGTTTCTGAAGCGAATCCGTTCCGCCGCCCTCGGGGTGCTCTCGGCGCCGCGCCGTTACTTCGAGGCTCAAGATCCGCGCTTCGCCATCGCGTTCGCGCCGGCGCTCTTGGTGTCGATCGTGCTCTACGTGCGCTCGCCGCTATCGAACTACATTTTCGACGAGCAAGAAGCGCTGCTCGCCAACCCCTACGTCAACGGCAGCGACTTGTCGTTTTGGGCCGCGTTCAAGCGCGACTTCTGGGGGCTGCCGGTCGAGCGCAGCATCGGCTCTTACCGACCCATCCCCAACTTGATCTGGCGGCTGCTGTGGCACCTCAGTCATCAGCCGTTCATCCACCACTGGGTGAACGTCATCGGCCACGCCGTCAACGCTTCGCTGCTCGCCGGCTTCGTGCTGGCGGTGTCGGGGCGGCGTCGCTTGGCCTGGCTGAGCGGGGCAATTTTTCTGAGCGCCGCCGTGCTGACCGAGGCCGTTTCGGGCGTGGTCGGCATCGCGGACGTTTTGGGCGGCCTGGGCGTGATGTTGGCGCTTCAGGCGCTGCGGCTCCCGCTCTACGCCATGCCGCCGGCGGTCTTGCTGGCGACCGCGTTCGGGCTCTTCAGCAAAGAGAGCGTGATCGTGGCGGTGCCGCTGGTCGCGCTGGCGGCGTTCGTGACCGCGCCGCTGCTGCATCCAACGCGCTCGTGGCGCGTCGTGCGTTGCCTGCTGGCGCTGCTGGCGACGGTCGCGGCGCTGGTCGCGTACACCGAGCTCCGCAAGCGTTGGTACCCGGTCGCGTTGCCGGAGGCGCTCACGCATCCTCTGCCCGCGACCGCCAAGCTACCCGAGCAGTGGCTGCGGCGGTTTTTGGTGTGGTTTCACCAACCGAGCTTGCCGCGCGATCCGATCAACAACCCGCTCACCGACGCGCCCCTGCCGCTCCGCATCGCGGCTGCGCTGCGCGTTTACGCGAGCGGCGTGGGGCAGGTGCTGTTTCCGTGGACCTTGAGCGGTGACTACTCGTTCCGCGCCGAGCCAGTGCCGGTTCGACCGGTCTTCTTCGGCAGTGTGGCGGGCGCGCTGCTGTTCGTCGTACCGCTGCTCGGCGGCCTCGGCGTGCTGCTCGCCAACATGGTGCGCAGCTTTCGCCTGCGCCGCGCGACTCGCGTCGAGCGGCAGGTAGCGCTGGGCCCTGGAGCGCTCCTGGCGCTCGGTTTGTTGTGGTTTCCGATCGCGTATTTCCCGCATTCGAACATCCCGCTGCTGCTGCCGACGGTGCGCGCCGAGCGCTTTTGGTACCTGCCGGTCGTCGGGACATCGCTGGTGCTGGGGCTCGTGGCGTTGCGGCTGCTCGCGGGCCAGCGTGAGCGCATCGGCGCGGCGCTGCTCGGCGCGTTCTTCGGCGTGCAAGTGTTTCAAGCGCGGTCCCACGCGCTCGACTACATGGACGACCTCACCTTCTGGGACGCGACCCGCAAAGCCGTGCCACTGAGCGCCAAGGCCCAGCTCAACTACTCGGTCATGCTCGGCGCGCGCGGCCAGTTGGCGGAGCGCCTGCGCTACAACGCCATCGCGAAAGATCTGGCTCCCAATTGGGCAATGGCCCACGTGTACTACGGCGACACGCTGTGCCGCATGGCGGGCGCCGCCGGTCCCAACGGAGCGAAACCCGAAGCCGAGCAACGCCTGCAGCGCGCCGAGCGCGCCATGCCGCACTACCTCAAAGGCTTCGGCCTCGCCCCCAACGACCCCAACCTCATCTCGCTCGCCCTACAGTGCATGTGGGAAGAAAAGCTGGTCAAGCCGCACGCCAGCGAGCTCAGCGATCTCGGCGAACAGCACCCCGGCTCCTGGCTCTCGTTCCTGGTGAGTGACACCCTCGACAACGGCGACAAAAACGGCGGCGTGCAGAAGAAGTACCGGCCGCGGTCCTATGACGAAGGACCGAAAGGCGGAGACTGAGGGTAGGGGGTAGGCCGGGTTTCGTTCGGGGCGACCCCAACAATGACTACGTGCACGTATCCAATAGCGAACCGCGATTGCCCAGAAACTGCGGCGAAAGCTGGGGGGGCGAGGCGCCTATTGGATACGTGCACGTAGTCATCTCGGCGACGCCGAAAGGGCAGCGGCGATTCGAACAGCGAGATGTTCGCTCTATGAAACCTGGAGCGCGGACAGCAGCTTCTGCAATTCTCGCTGCGGAGCGGCAGCTGAGCATTCATCGCTTCTTTCGGCTGATAGCGAGGACGCGAACGGCGACACCGAGGTCATGAAGACCGCGACCGACGACGGTGGCGCCGGGAG
>JBEHXA010000141.1:0-13624 GCA_048498935.1 Myxococcota bacterium | reverse complement strand
CGAGTCGCTCTCCGACAGCAACAATTCGCATCGCAGCAGCCGACTGCCGCGACATCGGCTCCGAGTGCTTCGATCAGTGCATCAGGCAGGGTACCGGCGATTACGGGCGTGCCGATTGCAAGACGGAGATTGCCGACTACCAGAGCTGCTTCTACGGAGCCGCGTCGTACACCTGTGAGGAGGGGCAAACACAGCCCCTCGGATGCGACGACGAGCAAGGTGCCCTCACGAGCTGCCTCGAGCCCACCGGCGCGGGTGGCGCCGGGGGCAGCGACGGCGCCGATGGGCTCGGTGGCAGTGATGGGCTCGGTGGTGCGAGCCTTACGGGTGGTGCCGGGGGCGACAGCGGTTGAGCTCACATCGCGTGGAGTGCGATCAACGCGCCCATCACGAAGAAGCACACGACCTGCACCGTAAAGGCGGTGAAGCGCACGAGCACGACGCGATCTCGCCCGCTCGAGATGTGGGCGACGGTCTGCAGCATACGGGCGGGTAGCACGGCCGCCGCGGCAAGCTGAAACTGCCAGCCCCGCATCCCCAGGTGCGCGCCGAGCAACACCAGCGTCGCAAAAAGCGGCAGATTTTCCAGGCAGTTCAGGTGAGCGCGCATGGTGCGCTGGTAGCGCTCGCTACCGTGCACCACCGACGGATTGAACGAGCCCGGTCGCGCTCGCTTCGCCAGCACCGCGCTGATGCGCGGCAAACCGATACCAAACTGAAGCACGAGCAGCGTCCACACCACGAACCCCAACAGCGCCCACTCCGACATCTCCATGCCGGCGATGTTAGCCTAGTCCGGGATGATCGCCACGCACGACCAGTGCGCGGAGCGGATCGGAGCGAACAGCACTTCAGCGGATCGCCCCGTCAGCGGATCCACGCCGCGACTCTGACCAAGCTCTCCACTCAAGATGCGGCCCCAGAGCGCACTTTGCGCCGTGTCGCTCTGCAGGTGGCTCCGCGACTTGGGCCCGGGAAACCGCAGCTCCGCATCCGGATGACTCACCAGCGTGCCCTGGGAAGTCGTCACCAACGCGTACGACGACTTGCTGACGCGTGAGGCCTGAATCGCCTTCTGCAGCGCGTTGAAGTACTCGAGCGATAGATCCGCCGTCACGACGCCCGCGCGCTTGCCTTGACGCTCGAACGGCATCGTAAAGGTCACCATCGGGATGTTGCCGCCGCCTTCGTCGACGTAAGGCTCGCTCCACGTACCGGTAGCGGCAGCGCCCTTGTACCAGTCCCACTCGCGATAAATCGGCGTGTACTCGGGCGGGAGAAGCTGCTTCGACTGAATGCCCTGAGCGTCGCGGTAGACGTACAGCGCGTAGTCGCGAACTTCCGGACGAAATTGCCCCGGCTCGAACGCCACCGACATGCCGAAGATCTGCGGCTCTCGCTTCAGCTCGGCGCGCAGCCACTCGTTCAGCTGCGCGTCGGTCCAACCGTCGCGTTGCTCCAAGCCCTCGGCCAGCACCGTCGGTACGCTCGCGAGCTGGCGCAAGTCGCTGTCGATGGCCGCCGCGGTGCTCAGCACGAGCTTCGAACGCAGCTCGTTTCTCGCTCGGGTGGCCTCCAGGCGCGCGGCTTCCGTCGCGCGGAGCTCGCGCTGGAGCTGGCGAGTGAACCAAGCACCGACCGCGAACAGGCCGAGCACACCGAGCACCAGCGCGAGAATCAACGTCGCCCAGGCCGGCTTTCGAATCGCCCAGCGCTGCGCGCGCTCGAGCCTGCCGATCGGACGGGCCGAGATGGGCTCGTTCTTCAGCAGCCGCTCCAGGTCGCGCGCCAGCTCGAGCGCCGAAGCGTAGCGACGCTCCGGCTTCTTCTCCAAACACTTGAGGCAGATGACGTTGAGGTCGCGCGGCACCGAGGGCTGAAGGGTGCGCGGCGGCACTGGCTCACGCTTCACGGCCTGCAAGATCGTGTCGATCGTGTTGTCGGCGTCGAAGGGAGGCCGACCCGTGAGCGCGTCGTAAAGCAGCGCGCCGAGCGCATAGGTGTCCGTGGCCGGGCCGATGCTCTCGTTCTTGCCCAAGGCTTGCTCGGGCGACATGTAGCAAGGCGTACCCAAGATCTTACCGGCTTGGGTTTGCTTGGAGTCGAGCCGCTTGGCGATACCGAAGTCGGTGACCTTGGGCGTGCCGTCGGGCTCCAGCAGGATGTTGGCGGGCTTGAGGTCGCGGTGAACGATGCCTTGGTCGTGCGCGGCGTGTACCGCGCGCGCCAGCAGCGCGATCAGCTCCGCCGCCTGGCGCCAGGCCATCGGCTTGCCCCCGAAGCGCTCCTCGAGGCTGCCTCCCTCCACGAGCTCCAGCGAAAAGAACGGGCGCCCCTCCGCCTCGCCGATCTCGTAGATCTGAACGATGTTGGGGTGCTTCAGCTGCGCGACCGCCCCCGCCTCGCTCATGAAGCGGTGCCGCTCGTCCGTGTGCGCGTGCGTCGCGAGCAGCATCTTCAGCGCCACGCGTCGCTTCAGCGCAGTGTGCACGGCCTGGTACACGACGCCCATCGCGCCACGCCCGAGCTCGCCCTCGATTTGATAGCCCGGCACGACCGGGATGCGCTGAGCGTCTTCACCAACTTCGGCCGGCCCGCTCTCGGGTCGCTCATGGTTGTCACCCGCCGCGGGCGGTGACGAACGAACGATGGTGCTGAGCGCTTCGATCGCCGTTCGATCCTTGGCCCGCATATCCCCCTGGGTAGCCTTGACGGCTCAGCTCGTCAAAGGCTCACGTGTCGGCCGTATCCCACTCCACCTGGTAGCTCATGCCGAGGTTGACGATACGTTGCACCAGCACCGGATATTCGACGCCCTCGGCCAGCGCGCTCTGCGCAAAATCTTCGGCGCGCTGTAGATCCGGATTGGGGTTGGCCTCGAGCACGTACACCTTGCCGTCGGGGGCTAGGCGGAGGTCTATCCGCGCATAACCGCTCATTTTGAGCACGCGGTAGATGTTCGTGCACATCTTGTTGATCTGCTCGGCGGTGCCGGTCGGCAGCTCCGCGGCCGCGGTGTCGATGTGGTACTTTTTTTGGTACGCGAGGTCCCACTTCACCTTGCGGGTCGCGATACGGGGCGCGTTCTCGGGCAGCTTGTCGAGAATGAGCTCCCAAACCGGAAAGGCGTGCAGCCGTCGATTGCCGACCACGCCGACGTATAGCTCGCGACCTTCGATGTACTCCTCGGCGATCACGTCGACGCCGAACGTTTCGTGCATGAACGCGACGCGCTCGGCGAGCTTTTCGTCGCTCGTCACGAGCGAGGCCTGCGAGATGCCGAGCGACGCCTCCTCGTACAGCGACTTCACCACGAGCGGGTAGCCGAGCTTGCGTGGCGCGCGCGCCTTGCGGCCCATCGGGAACACCGCGAAGCGAGGCACCCGAATGCGGTGGAAGGCGAGCAGCTGCTTGGAGATCGCCTTGTCACGCGCCAGCAACAGGCCGGTCGGGTTGCAGCCGGTGTAGCGCTTGCGGAGCAGCTCGAGGTAGCTGACCACGTGCTGGTCGTACACGGCGACGCCGTGAAAATGGACCAGCAAATTGAAGGCAATATCGGGCTCCAGCTCACTGAACGCGCGCCGAATCGGCCCCAAGTCGCTGCCCACGCCGAGCTTGAACACCTCGTGCCCCAGCTCCTCGAGGCCCGCGATCACGTCCCACTCCGTGCGAAAGTCCGCGAGCTGCTTGTCGGACAGCCCGGTGATGTCCTCTGGCGGCACGAGATCCTCGTGCATCAGGACCAAGACTTTGAGCCGCTTCCTCATCGCGGGAAGTGATGATGGCCGCGATTCAGGTACTTGTGCGTCTGCGCTGCGAGCATCAGCATGGCATCTCGCTTCACGTGCGACGCCCCGGACTTCACCACCAGGTCGAGCTCCTCGACTCGCTGGATGATCTCCGAGAGCACACGATCGACCGCATATTGATACTCGCCCGTCCAATGGGAGACCAGTTTTCGGATCTCCGGCCGCTCTTTGCGCAAGAACGACGCCGCTTTGCGTTCACGGGGCGCGCCGCTCGGCTCGGCAAAAAGGCGCTTCAAATCGCGATCATAGGTCTCGCGCAGCGCGAGCCGGTAGCGACTGCGCTTGGCCTGGTAATAGTCGCCGAGCGTCTTGGAAAGCTCGTCGATCGGCTCGATCTCGTCGCGAGCCCGCTTGCGCGGCCTTTTTCCCTGAATTTCGGCCATCAAGCGATCGAGGTAGCGGAGCTTGGTCAACGCCGGCCAATCGCGATAGCGCGTACGCCAGTGCGACGCGGGGTCGAGCCAAACCGCGAACGTCTCCGCGAAGTCCTCTGCCGGATGGCTCTGCGCGTACCACAGCTCCAGGTGGCGAACGAAGCGCTTGCTGTAAGGCTTGGGCTGGTAATGACTTACGTAATCACTCTCGAACGAGCCGAAGAGCTCGCGCCAGTCGACTCGCCGATGAAGTTGAAAGGCATTGTCGAGCGCGTGGGCGGTCTCGTGCCGCATCAGCTGCATGCACGAACGCGGGGTGCCACCTTCGACCTCGTGCATCTGCCGTTGCTCGAGCTCCGTGAGTCGCGGGTGAGCGAGGTAGAACGGGATCGCAAAACCCGGCACGCCGTCGGGTGAGAACCACTCGGTCGACAGCCACACGTGTGGCCTGAAGTTCAAGCCGCGTGACGCGAGCTCTCCCGACAGGCGCGCGACGCGCTGCTCGAGCTCCGTGCCCGCAACCTTCAGCTTGAGGTCGCGGAGCCGCAGGCCGAGCAGCGCTTCGTCCGAGAGCTCGTGCCACGCACGCACGCGCGGCTTCGGGCGGCGCGGCCGCACTCGGCGCTCGGGCGACTTGGCTTTACGGCGCAACACGGGTCCACGCATTGAGCCACAACCGCACCCGGCGACAAGAGCCCGCCGCGCCGTCCCACTCTATCGGGTAGACCCGCTCACTTGGCAGGCTTGGGCTCGACCTTGACGAACTTCAGGGTCATGCGGTCGCTCTCGCCGATCGCTTGGTATTTGTCGCGATTTTTCTCACCCTCACGCAGGGTAGGCGGCAGCGACCATACCCCCTCGGGGTAGTCCTTGGTGTCCTTGGCGTTGGCGTTGATTTCGGACTTGGCAGCGAGCTTGAAACCAGCTGCTTCGACCGTCTGGATCACGAACGCCTCGGGCAGGTAGCCCTGCTTGGAGGTTTCGTCCGCGGTCTTGCCGGCGGCTGCTCGGTGCTGCTCGATGCCGAGGGTACCGCCCGGCTTGAGCGCGCGATGAAACTCCGCGAGCCACGGCGCCAGCACCTTGTTGTTGTACATGCCGTGCATGCCTCGGATCAGCAGCACCGCGTCGAGCTTGCCGTCGAGGGCGAGCTTGGGAGCCTTGGCGTCGAAAACCACCGGCTCCACCTTGCCGTACGCCTCGGGCAGGCGCTCCAAGAAGTACTTGGTGCGCAGCGCGTAGAGCGTCGGGCGCTCGGTGCGCGGCGCGTTCGGATCGGTGGTCGTGACGAGGAGCTTGCCATTCTTGGCCAGAGCGGGGGCGAGCAGCTCGGTGTACCAACCTTCACCGGGGCCGTACTCGAGCACGGTTTGATTCGGCTTGATGCCGAACAGCTCGAGGGTCTGCAGGGGATGACGCTGAGCATCGCGAGCGGCATCGCCAGCGCGACGGTGCGAGCCTTTGAGCGCGGCAGTGATGGCCGCTTGCAGCGTGGGGTAGCTCTTCGCGGTGAGCGCAGCCGCGGCTTGCTTTACCTCGGGGGTCATGCGCGCGGCTTCGGTGCGATTGTCCTGCTCGAGCTGGCTGAAATCTTGCTCGAGCTTGGCCTGATCGGCCGCCTTTTTCTGCTGTTCGGGAGTCGGCGGGGGCGCCGGAGCAGGCTCGACCGGCGCGGCCGAAGCGACCGGCTCGGGCGCGGGCGGCGGCGGCGGAAGTGCAGCCGGCGGCGGCTCCGGCGCGGCGCAAGCCGCGAGCGATTGGACACAAAAGATCATGCAGCCCAGAACAACGCGCGTTCGCATGCGCGACCCATAACGGGCAGCAACGCACGCCGCAAGTACCACGGCTCCCATTTGGCTCGCCGCCCGTCTGGCTGGTACAATGTGACTCATGCGCAAGTGGGCAATCTGTCTCGGAGTGTCACTTCTCTGCGGCAGCGCAGCAACGCGCGCGGTCGCGGTGCCACCGGCGAACAGCTGTGTAGCGATCCAGACCAGCACGCCGTACCAGGCAGCCGGCTACGGTCACCTCGCGACAGTGAAAAATAATTGCGAACGCGCCGTCCGCTGCGAGCTCTGGACCGACGTCGACCCGCAGCCGCATCACGCCGCAGAGCTCGACCCCAAAGCCTCCACCATGATCGCGTTTCGGCGCGACTCGCCATCACGCGCGTTCAAAGTCTTCGCGCAGTGCCAATACCGCTGAATCAGGCGCTCAGCCTGCGAGGAAGCGCTCGCTCTGCTCCCACAGCTCGCGGGCGAGCTCAGCGCTCTGTGCCGCGCGCGACGGCTCCTTGATGCGGCAGTCGTCGTAATAGAGGCCGTTGTCCTGCGCGACCTCGGCGCTGGTGGCGCAGTACAGGCTGGTTTGCGCGCCTTGCAAGTTCGAGATCATGCTGCGCTTCATCCACCAGCGAAAAGGTTGAGGCACCTGCCGCCAAACATCGCTGGCGATGACTCCGGGATGCAGTGCATAGGCGTGCAGACCCCGTGAGCCGTAGCGGTTGGCCAGCTCCTTGGCGTGCAGCACGTTGCACAGCTTCGAAACCCCGTACTGGCGGAGCACGGTGAAGACGTTGCCTGCCTTGCGCAAGCGCGCGAAGTCGACTCCGCTCACGTTGTAGTGCGCGAGCGAAGCCACGTTGACGACGCGAGCATGCGTTTGCTCGAGGAGCCGAGGCAGGAGACGCTCGGTCAGCGCAAAATGGCCGAGGTGATTGACGCCGAACGCGAGCTCGAAGCCTTGAGCGGTAAGGCCGACTTTGCCGGCCAACCCCGCGTTGTTCAGCAGCACGTGGAGCGGCTCCGACCGTGAGAGCACGACGCGCGCGCAGTCTTCGACCGAGCGAAGGTCGGACAGGTCCAGCTCGACGAAGCTCGCGTCGCCGCCGGCCGCAGCGATCTCGCGCAGCACCGGCTGAGTCTTGGCCTCGTCGCGGCAAGCGAGCCACACGCGCGCGCCACGCTTTGCCAAGCTCTCGGCCGTGACGCGACCGATGCCGGACGAAGCGCCCGTGATCAGACAAACTTTGCCTTCGAGATCGCGCATGAGCCGGACCGAGCCCGGCGAAGCATTCGACGGCTTCAGGCGTCGCGCAAGGCGACCCAGTTTTTGACCAGCTTCTCGAGCGCGCGCTTCTTGGCCTTCACGTCGTCCAAGCTGTGAAACTTCACTTCCCGTCGATCCTTGTGCTGGCCTTCGAGCAGCTTGCCGTCACCGAGCATGCCTTCACCGCCCGGGAACAGCAGGATCAGGTGCGCGTATTCACTCGCGCGCATGTGAAACGCGCCCAAGTCTTCCTTGTAGAAGAAGCTCGGCGCGTTCCACTTGATGCGTTCGGCAACTTTGCCGCTCGCGCCGAGGATGATCTCACGAACGGCCTGAATTTCCGCCTTGAACGGGTGATCGATCTCGCGGAGGTACGCGTCCACGATGGCCTTGCCGTCCACCGCGTGTGACAGCACGGTGCTGATGGCCTTCTTTTGCGCCAGCACTTGGCGAGCCGCGCGCGACACCGACGGTTGAGCCTTGGGTGCTGCCTTGCGCTCGGCCTTCGGCTTGGCGGGCGCCTTCTTCTTGGCAGGTGCGGGCGCCTTCTTTTTCGCAGGCGCGGGCGCCTTCTTCTTGGCAGGTGCAGGTGCCTTCTTCTTCGCGGGCATGGGCGCCTTCTTCTTCGCGGGCGCGGGCGCCTTCTTCTTGCCCTTCGCGGGCGATGCGGGACGGACGCGGTTCGATTTACGTGCAGCCATGTTCTCGATGCTCAGCTCAGAAGCGCCCGCTGACGCCCACTTCGTTTAGCCCAACCCAAGGGGTGACGTTACGCGTGGCAGTGCTCGACGAAGAGCTCGTCACGACCAGCATCACGACGCCGGTGATCACCGCAGCGCCACCGACACCAAACGCGATGATCGATCGCGTCTTGGCAGCCGAGCTGTCGCTCTCGAGCCCCTGGACCTTGAGCTCGTCGTCCGCCGTGCAGCCTGCGGCCGTGTCGATGCACGCGAAGACGTCGTCGGCCTGGCTGTTGTAATCGGCCGTTTGCCACGCAAAAAAGCCGCCGAGACCGAGCCCTACGGCGCCGACGCCGAGCGAAATGTAGGCCGGGATCCGCAGATCGGTGCCATGCGGCTTGTCCGCCACCGGCGCAGGGGCGGGCGCGGGTGCCGCCGCAATGGGGGCCGCAACCGGCGCCGGCGGGGGCGGCGGCTCGTTGAAGTCGAACTCGTGCGCAACCACCTGCTTGGGCTCGAGCACGACGTCCCAGTTCAAGCGCTTGTTGCCGCTCGTAGCGGACAGGTTGTGGTTACCGGCGCGCAGCTTGAGCTCGAGTGTCCCGCCTTCGAGCGAGTACGATTGAGCAGGCGCCTGACTGCCGGCGCGCTTGTCGATCACCTTGAGGTCTTGCACCTCGGACGTGATGCGGATCGTGGCCAGGTTGCCCTTCAGCAGCAGCAGGTCCTGCTCGATAGCCGAGCGTTCCTCCGGGGCGATATCGTTACCGCCCTTCTTCAAGTACTGCTCGTAGTAGGAGACGGCTTCCTGATCGCGCTCTAGCTTGAGCGCGCAGAGCCCCAGGTTGCCGAGCACCTTCCAGCTCTTCGAGCTCTCCTGATACGCGAGCTGAAACTGGTAATACGCATCCTGATAGTTCGGCTGCGCTCCGGTGATCAGCTCCACGCCGTTTTGAAAGTAGCGCTTTGCCGCATCTTGCGACGCCCCCGCGTGACCCGAGACAGCCAGCAGGCTTGCGCACACAAAGAGCGCGCCCGCCGAGCAGTTACTCCACCTTGGCATGGCGGGACTCTCGCCGAAGCCGGCCGCTCGTTCAAGCGCTTCGTTGGGCGAACCTGCTTCGGAGCAAGGCCTCGACCGCCTCGCTGGAAGCTAGGGCAGACCGGGCACGCTCATCTCGATAAATTTGGCAGCCGTACCGCCGCCAACGGAGATGAGCGTCTTGCCGTCCGGGCCGCCATAGGCCGAATTCGTGCCTGTGTTGGTGATCCGGCCGGCGCAATCGACCGCGATACCGTCGCCGCCTGGGCTGGGCCCACCCTTGGCGCCCGGCACACCCGCGGCGTCCAAGGTCCAGGTTCCCTTGCCGACCACGTGCAGCTTCGTCTCGTCGGGAGAAAGCGCAATGCCGTTGAGATTGCCGGCCTCGATGAGCGAGGTGTTGCCCATCGGATCGATGCGCACGAGACCGAAGCCGAGACCTCCGGGAAGTTGTCCCTCGTAGGTGGTGTTCGAAAAGTAGATGTTGCCGTCGCTACGCGCGATCAGGTCGTTCGGCGAGTCGAGCCCCTTACCGTCGACCATCGTCGCGACCTTGCGCCCCATCTTCGTGGTCACGTTGTACTCCATCACCGCGTGTTGACCGTGACAGGCGCCGAGCAGTTGGCCCGTCGCGCTCACGCCGAGGCCGTTGCAGCCGACGTCGGGGAGCCACACCTCGCACTGACCGTCCATGGTGACCTTGATGATGTCGCCACCGTTGTTCTGGCCCTGGATGAAGTTGGAGAAGAAGAACGCGTTCTGACTCGCGATCCAGGTCGGTCCCTCGTTGTACCCGTAGTTGTAGTCGAAGCCGACGCAGACGTTGGTCGTCTTGCCCTGCATCTGGTCGCCGAACGGACCCGCTGGGCACGTGTACTGCTTCATCGGGCCCGTCGGGCCGCCGCCGCTACCGCCGGTCGCGCCGCCGCCGCCGCCGGTCGTGCCGCCGCTGCCGCCGGCAGCGCCACACCTGCCAGCCGTGCCGCCGCTACCGCCCCCCACCGTGCCACCGGTCGTGCCGGCAGTGCCGCTACCGCCACCGCCGGTCGACGGCGGTTGGCCGCCGGTGGGCGCACCACCGCTGCCCGCGGTCGTCGCCGCGGAGCCGCCGCTGCCACCGCTACCGCCGCTGGTCGGGGGCGTGCCGCCCGTCGCTGGACCAGGAGGAGAATCTGACGAGCAGGCTGGAACTGCGACCACCAAGGCGAAAAGGAGGCTAGCGGTGAGAGTCGGTTTCATGGGCAGCGCAATCAATGTCCGGATGAAGGGTTATTAGTTGGGTTGTCGCGACGCTTTCCGCGACCCGCGTTTTGGCGGGAAAATCTAGCTTCTCGAAGGCGATCGACGTTTCGTTTTGACCCGCCTCGCGCGTCGGGTCCGCCGGGCCAATGTGAGAGGGGCAGAGCCTACGCTCACCTTCTCGCGCTGAGCAGCCTTGAGCTGTACGCGATGTCTTAAGCCTAGAAGAGGCGCCAGTGAAACGAGAAGTTTTGGCCGCGTTCGGCTAGGCCTCGCTCGCTACCCTGATGGGGCATGCCAAGCGCCACCGCGAGCGAAGCGAGCGACTCAGCCGACGTGTCGTCCCCGCCGGCCGAGCCCGCTCCGGCCGCGGCCGCTCAGGGTCGCGCCCACCCCGCCTGGTGGGTGCCGAGCCTCTACTTCGCCGAAGGCCTGCCGATGATCACGGTCAGCGTGGTCGCGGCGCTGATGTACAAGAACCTCGGCGTCTCGAACACCGACATCGCGCTCTACACCGGCTCGCTCTACCTGCCCTGGTCCACCAAGTTCCTGTGGGCGCCGGTGACCGAGATGTTCAAGACCAAGCGGCACTGGGTCATCGGAACCGAGTTCGCGATGGCTGCTGCGCTGGCCGCGGTGGCGCTGTGCTTGCCCCTGCCCAGCTTCATGGGTCTCTCGCTCGCCTTCTTTTGGGTCACCGGCTTCTTGTCGGCGACCCAGGATATCGCGGCCGACGGCGTGTACATGTCGGTGACGACCGCCAAGGAGCAGTCGGCGTGGGTCGGCGTCCAGGGCTTCTGTTGGAATGCGGGCCGCATCGTCGCGTCGGGTCTGCTCGTCACCCTGACGGGTTACCTCTTCGAGAGCAAGCTGGGCGCTGCCAGCGGAGCCGCAGCCGAGCAGAGCGCCTGGCAATACAGCTGGATGGTCGTGATGGGCATGCTGGCAGCGCTGATGGCGCTGCTCGGAACCTGGCACCTCAAGGTTTTGCCCGAAGATCAGCGCTCGTTCGAGGCGCCGCAAAGCGTGGTCGACGGCTTCAAGACCTTCGTCTCGACGCTGACCAGCTTCTTTCAAAAGCCCGGCATCTGGCTAGGCATCACGTTCATCCTGCTCTATCGCAGCGGCGAAGGTTTCATCGAGAAAATTGGGCCGCTCTTCATGCTCGACCCGGTCGCCAAGGGTGGGCTCGGGCTGACCAACCAGGTGCTCGGCCACATCAACGGCTCGTTCGGCACGATCGGCTTCATGGTGGGCGCGCTGCTGGGCGGCATGTTCGCGGCCAAGCTCACGTTGAAGCGCTCGATCGTCTACCTGGCGCTCGCGATGAACGTGCCCCACGTCTGCTACCTGATCCTCGCGTCCTCACACGAGCCGAGTCACGCGTTCGTCGCCGGCTTGGTCACGCTCGAGAAGTTCGGCTACGGCTTCGGCTCGGTCGCGCACATCCTGTACATGATGCAGCAGATCGCGCCGGGAAAATACCGCACCGCGCACTACGCCTTCGCCACGTCGCTCATGGGGGTCGGCCTGATGGTGCCGTCGATGCTGAGCGGCGCCATCCAGGAGTGGCTCGGCTACCAGCACTTTTTCGTGTTTTGCCTGATCGCTTCGATTCCGTCGATCATCGCTGCGGCGCTCGCACCGTTTCATGTTCCGGAGCAGGCGAGCGTGCCAGCGCGGCCCGTAGCGCATTGACGAGCCGGCGACCGAGCTTCGTTTCCTCCCAGCGCTCCAGCCGAAAGAAGGCCAAGTAAGGCACGAACGAGAGCGGATACGGAAACTTGATGCTCATCGTCGCGACGACACCGACGTGAAAGCACCACGCGCAGAGCGCCCAAACCAGCGCTACCCGCCGATGCGAGAGCGCGAGCGGCGCGCCGAGCTCGACCAGCAGCGTGAGCACCGCGAGCGGAGGAAAGAGCGCCGGGTGGCGCACGAACCACACGCCGAGCGCGGAAGCCCCGCGCCCCAGCTCGATCTTGCGCAGGTTGTCGTAGGCGATTTGCCCGCGGAGCTGCTCACCCTCGAGCCAGCCGAGCCCCGCGAGCTTGAGCTTGGCGACGCCCGCGACCAGGTACGTGACCACCGTGATCACGCACAGCGCCCCGACAGCCCAGCCGTAACGGGGCGCTGGCGCCACGCTCGCTGCATCGACGGTGCCGTGCGCGCTCTGCGGCGCTCCGAGAGCGTAGGCATCCGCGGCCGGCGCTGCGGCGAGCAGCAGCACGTGCAAGAGCAGCAGGTTATCGGTGTGAAACAGCATGCCCCACGAGTTGCGGTAGCTCGTGATCCACAGCAGCGAGAGCGCGAATGCCGGTGCGACCACGCGGTAGCGCACACCGAGCGTGAACAGAGCGCCGAGCAAAATGGCGACCACGGTGGCACCCACGACCGCAGCTTGAGGCAGCGGCTCGCGCAGCACGACCGCCGCGCCCACCGGCGAAAACTGCCAGGCAGCCATAGCCGACATATTCGTGAAATCGCTGAAGCGGCTGAGCAGGTAGAACACCGCGAAGCCACCGATCAAGGTGCGCAGCGCAGCGACGCGCTTCGCCGAGCCGGGCTCGCTCCAGGGCAGCTGCCACCGCGCGCTCATCGCGCACCTACCGAACAGCGCTGCAGCACCTGTTCTTCGTCACGGCTCGGACCGCGCTCGAAATACGCGATGGGATCGAAGCGCGCCTTCACCAGTTGCACGCGTCGCACCTCCGCGAAGCGCGGCGTGGCCTTCACGCGTCCGGCAATACGCCGGCAAAGCTCCTTGGCTTGAGCCGTGCCCTCTTGAGCCTGGGCCAGCGTCTGCATCGCTTGCATGACCGGACCGTTGGCGACGAGCTCCGGCGGGATCGAGATCACGTCTCCGCCGCGCGTCACACCTTCGGCGAAGTAGAGCGTCGGACGTTCACGGGGGCGCGCGAACATCGGGTAGGTCGAGAACGGGAACGCGTCGTCGCTCGGTGCGCGTAGCAGCGGGAACGCTGCCAGCGCGATGAGCCCGAAACTCCACGAGACAGTGACGATGCGAGGCAGCACCCGGTTACCCTCTCTGCATAGCGCTGAAATGCCCAGTTGCGCGCGCAGCATCTGACGGGCACGGTCTTCCTGAAACGCGGTCACTCACTCTGCATCACCTGACTGCGTCTAGTCGCTGCGGAGAAATCCTTTCTCGACGGCGCTCTGACGCTCGGAGAACTCAATGAGCTTACGAATCGACTCGAGGCGCAACCTTGCTTGGCGCGGTCCCACCGCGATCGGCGCGATGACCATCGGCGTGCTCGCCTGCCTGGCAGCGTGCAGCAGCGAAACTCCCCAAACCACGCCTCCTCCGCCAGTCGGGTCGTCGGGAAACCAGGGCAGCGCCGGCACGAACACCAACGCAGCAGGCGGCAGCGGCGGGTCCACGGGCGGGTCCGGCGGCGCCGCGAC
>JBEHXA010000140.1:0-13689 GCA_048498935.1 Myxococcota bacterium | reverse complement strand
GTTGTTCGGGTTTTTACCGTTGTTCCAGGGGCCGCACCACGGTTTCGGCATGTTGGCGGGCGGCATCATCCTGGCGATCATGATCACGCCGACCATCTCGTCGGTGTCGCGCGAGGTGCTGCGCGCCGTGCCGCACACGCTGCGTGAAGGCGCGATTGGTCTCGGCGCCACCAAGTGGGAAGTGGTCCGGGTGGCGGTATTGCCCTACGCCAAGTCAGGCTTGCTAGGCGCCGTGATCCTCGGCCTCGGTCGCGCGCTGGGCGAGACGATGGCCATCACGATGGTAATCGGCAATCGTTCTGAGATCTCCATCTCGCTGTTCGCTCCGTCGTACACGATGGCCAGCGTGATCGCGAACGAGTTCACCGAAGCGACCGGTCAGGTCTACCTGGCAGCGCTGGCCGAGGTCGGCCTGCTGCTCTTCGGCGTCACGGTGTTGCTCAACGTGTTCGCGCGCCTGCTCGTTTGGCGCGTCGGCAGGATGCCGGAAGGGGGACGGCTGTGAGCCCCGCCGGTGCTACCTACGTCCGCCGCAAGGTGACCGATCGCGTGGTGCGCGCCTTGTGCGTGGTCGGCACCATCATCGCGCTCATCCCGCTATTCAGCGTCCTGTACTACGTGCTGGTTCGCGGCATCGGCGGCATCAACCTCGACTTCTTTACCGAGCTCCCCAAGCCGGTCGGTGAGTCCGGCGGCGGGATGGGTAACGCGCTCGTCGGTACCCTCAAGTTGGTCGCTTTGGCCGGCATTTTCGGAATTCCGCCCGGCGTGCTGGCCGGCGTTTACCTAGCCGAGTTCGGTGGCACCAAGTTCGGCGCGGCCGTGCGGTTCGCGGCCGACGTGATGTCCGGCGTTCCCTCGATCACGGTGGGTATCTTCGTGTACTCGCTGGTGGTCGTGACCACCAAGCAATTCTCGGCGGTGGCGGGCGGTATCGCGCTCGCCATCCTGATGCTGCCGATGGTCACGCGCACCACTGAAGAGCTGTTGAAGCTCGTGCCGGAGTCGCTGCGCGAAGCTGCGCTCGGGCTCGGGGTGCCGAAGTGGCGTGCGACCTTGCGCGTGATGCTGCGCACCGCGGCTCCCGGCATCGCGGTCGGCGTCATGCTCTCGGTGGCCCGCGTCGCCGGCGAGACCGCGCCGCTGCTGTTCACGGCCTTCAACAATCGCTTCTGGTCGACGGGTGTCAACGAGCCCACCGCATCGCTGCCCGTCAACATCTACACCAACGCCGTTTCACCCTACGAGGACTGGCACCGGCAGGCATGGGCCGCCGCGCTCGTCCTACTCATGACCGTACTCATTCTCAACATCTCGGCGCGCTTTCTGGTGCGCAGCCGCGTGAGGGGCCGATGAACGTGGACCTTACCAACAGTCTCTCGAAGAAGCCGGAGGTCAAGAAGGCCGATACGGAGCCGCCCGCGCCCGAAACGTCTCCATCGCCGGGGTCGGCCAAGACGGGCGGCGCAGATGCGCCAGCCGCGCACGGCGATACGGCCAGCCGTCCGCGCTGGGATGAAGTGAGCGTGAGTCAGGTCACGTCCAAGATGCGGGCGGAGGGTCTGCACGCGAGCTTTGGAAGCTCTGAGGTGATTCGCGGCATCGACCTGCCGATCGCCGAAAAGGTAGTGACCGCCATCATCGGGCCTTCCGGTTGCGGCAAGTCGACCTTCTTGCGTTGTCTCAACCGCATGCACGAGGTCGTCTCGGGTGCGACTGCCACCGGTAAGGTGCTGCTCGACAATCAGGACATCTACCAGCGCGACGTCGATCCGGTCCGGGTGCGTGGCCGCGTCGGTATGGTCTTCCAAAAGCCCAACCCGTTCCCGACCATGTCCATCCGTGACAACGTCCTCGCGGGCCTGCGCTTGAACGGCATCAAGCCCAAGGACCCGGACGGTCAGGTCGAGAAGGCGCTCCGTCAGGTAGCCCTGTGGGACGAAGTGAAGGATCGTCTGGCCAAGGCCGGGACGAGCCTGTCCGGCGGCCAGCAGCAACGCCTCTGCATCGCGCGCGCCCTGGCGCTCGAGCCGGAAGTCCTGCTGATGGACGAGCCGTGCTCCGCGCTCGACCCCATCGCGACCGCCCGCGTCGAGGAGCTGATCCACGAGTTGCGCGAGCACTACACGATCGTCATCGTGACCCACAACATGCAGCAGGCCGCCCGCGTCGCTAATTTTACGGCCTTCTTTTACTTGGGGCAGCTGGTTGAGTACAATCGGACCCAGGTCATCTTCACGCGCCCCAAGGAGCAGCGCACAGAAGACTACATTACGGGGCGGTTCGGTTGATGGCCCAGCTGGAGCGCGACATGGTGGATCGGCGGCACACTGATCGGGAATACGAGAACGAGCTGGCGCAGGTGCGTGAGCGTGTGCTGCTGATGGGTGCGCGCGTAGAAGAGATGATGACCTCGTCACGGCGCGCGTTCATCGAGCGCGACCAGGCGCTGGCCAACGCGACCATCCGCAACGACCACCAGATCGATCATCTCGAGATCGAGATCGACGAGCTGTGCCTGCAGGTGCTGGCGCGCCGCCAACCGGTCGCGTCCGACCTACGCTTCATCACTGCGACGTTGAAGCTGGTGACCGACCTCGAGCGCATCGGCGACCTGTGCGTTAACATGTGCGAGCGCGTCGCCGAGCTGTGCGACGACCCCACCTACCCGACGCAAGGGCCCATGCCCCGCATGGGTGACGCGGCCCAAGGCATGCTGCACGACGCGCTCGACGCGTTCGTCGCAGGCGACGCCACCAAGGCCGAGCAGGTGGTCGAGCGCGACAACGTGGTCGACGCCTACTACGCGCAGCTCTTCCCGGAGCTGGTCGCGCACATGATGAGCGACCCGACGGTGGTGTTTCGCTCCACGCGCATGCTCTCGATCGGCAAGTACATCGAGCGCATCGCCGATCACGCCACGAACATCGGCGAGCTGGTCGTGTTCATGGTGCGCGGCCAGGACGTGCGCCACACCGGACCGGCGTCCAATAACGTCGGCGCTTAGCGGCGGCTTCGGGCGAGCACATTTGCGTCGCGGCAAGAAGTGCTCGCGGGTCCCATTTTGAGGCTTCTGGGTGACTTTCGAGTGACTCAATCGTGCTTTGTGTGACGATTGGGGTTCCATTGGTTTGCGGTCGCGCCTAGGGTCCCGGCCTCCCGCAGGGCCCGCATGTTTGGCACCGGACCGAGCAAGAGCGACCGTTCATTTTACGAGGCTTTCGAGCGTCACGCGGCCCGCATCGTCGAGGCTGGCGCGCTCGTCAGTCAGTTGATGCAGGAGCCCGCGCGCGCCGCGGAGCTCTCGCAGCGCATCAAGGATGTGGAGAACGAGGGTGACAAGATCACCCACGAGACCATCGCCCACCTCCACCAGACTTGGATTACGCCCATCGATCGCGCGGACATTCACGCGCTGATCACGGCGCTCGACGACATCTTGGATCTGATCGAGGCGGTGGCCGAGCGCGTCCTTCTGTACAAGGTGAAGAGCTCGCCCGAGTTCGCGACCAAGCTCGGTGCCGTGCTCGAGCAGGCGACCAAGGCAGTAGACGAAGCGGTGCGGCTTTTGCCGCAGGTCAAGCGCCCCAAGCAGATGTTGGATCTCTGCATCGAGATCAATCGTCTGGAGAACGAGGCGGACGACAACTACCGCCACGGCCTGGCGAGCTTGTTCAACGGGGCCTACGACGCGATGGACGTCATGAAGTGGCGCGACATCATCGACAACCTCGAGGCCGCCACCGATCGCTGTGAAGACGTGGCGAACATCCTCGAAGGCATCACGCTCGAGTACGCCTAGAGCCGCCAGCGATGGAAGCGCTCGCAACTATCATCGCTCTGGCGTTGGTGTTCGACTACATCAACGGCTTCCACGACGCGGCCAATTCCATCGCGACCGTGGTCTCCACGCGCGTGCTCTCGCCGCGCCTGGCCGTAGCCTGGGCTGCCTTCTTCAATTTCATCGCGTTCTTCTTCTTCGAGTCGCACGTGGCGGGCAACATCGCCAAGGGCGTGCACGCGGACGTGGTGTCGCTGACCTTGGTCGGCGCCGGGCTGTTCGGCGCGATAGCCTGGGATTTGCTGACTTGGTGGCTGGCGCTGCCGACCTCGTCGTCGCACGCCTTGTTGGGCGGCATGGCGGGCGCGGCGATCGTCAAAGGGGGCTTTGGCGCGCTGGAATCCAAGCTGTTCTTGCAGGCCGGGCTGTTCATCTTCTTGTCGCCCCTCCTCGGCATGCTGCTCGGTGCCTTGTTGATGCGGGTGGTGATGGCCCTGTTCGGGCGGCGCTCCCCTAGCTCGATCGACAAGAACTTCCGGCGCCTGCAGCTGCTGAGCGCCTCGCTCTACTCGATCGGCCATGGCGGCAACGACGCGCAAAAGACCGCAGGCATCATCGCAGCCGCCCTGATTGCCTCGGGCAAGTTGCAGTCGGTGCCCGGGGAAGCGACGCATGTCCCGATGTGGGTCGTGCTGGCGTGTCACGCGGCCATGGGTCTGGGCACGCTCTCGGGTGGTTGGCGCATCGTCCGCACCATGGGCATGCGCATCACCAAGCTGGCGCCCGTGGGCGGCTTCTGCGCCGAAACGGCCGGCGCTGCCACGCTGTTTTTTGCGACTTCGCTGGGGGTTCCGGTCTCCACCACGCACACCATCACGGGTGCCATCGTGGGCGCAGGTAGCCAGCGCAAGCTCACTGCGGTGCGGTGGGGCGTTGCAGGTCGCATCGTTTGGGCATGGGTCCTGACGGTCCCGGGCGCCGCGCTGCTCAGCGCGGTCGGTTACCTGGTCGCGATCGCGCTCGGCGCCGCGCCGTGAGGCGCGCCGGGGCGCCGTTCGTTTTGTGCGACCCAGTCCAGAAAACGCTCGCGAAATCCGACGCCCGGCAGTAGGGAAGCCGGCATGCGCCGAGCGTCCGAACGGCCGATTCCGGATGACGAGCTGACCGCTGCCGACCTGCGCGAGATCTGGTCGATCCTGTCGGTGGACGAGCGCGTGCAAGGCTTTCGTGTGCTGCCGCGCGACGAAGCGGAGACTCTGCTGTTCAGCTTGGCCGATGCCGACCTGAACTCGCTCGTGCTCGCGCTCAAGCCGAGCGATCGCCGGTATTGGGTGCGGTTGCTACCGCCCGACGACATCGCCGACTTGGTCCAGAGCGCGCCGTCAGAAGAGCGAGAAGGCTTGCTCGCGCTGCTCGACGAGCGCACGCGCCACGAAGTGAACGCGCTGCTCGCTTACGCCGAGGACGAAGCGGGCGGCCTGATGAACCCGCGCTACGCGCGCGTGCGCCCCGACATGACGGTCGACGAAGCCGTCAGCTACCTGCGCAAGCTCGCACGCCAGAACCTGGGCACCTTTTCGTATGCCTACGTGCTGGACGACCAGCAGGTATTGCTCGGCGTGACGTCGCTTCAGGAGCTGTTCGCCTCGAGCGGCGAGCGCAAGGTGCGCGACGTGATGAAGTCGGCGCCGGTCACGCTGAAAGAAGACGCCGATCAGGAAGTCGTCAGCCGCTTATTCGCCGAAACCGACTTGGTGGCTATTCCGGTCGTCGACGCTGAAGGGCGGATGAAGGGTGTGGTCACCGTCGACGACGTGGTCGACGTGGTGCAAGAGATCGCCACCGAAGACATCCAGAAGTTCGGCGGTATGGAGGCCCTCGAGGCGCCGTACCTGGCGACCGGGTTCTTCGAGATGGTGCGCAAACGCGGAGTGGTGCTGGCCGCGCTGTTCTTGGGCGAGATGCTCACCGCGACCGCGATGAGCCACTTCGAGGACGAGGTGGCGCGCGCCGTGGTGCTGGCTCTGTTCGTACCGCTGATCATCTCGAGCGGAGGTAACTCCGGCTCGCAGGCGTCCACGCTGGTGATTCGGGCCATGGCGCTCGGCGAAGTGCAGCTGCGCGACGTGATCCGAGTGCTGCGGCGCGAGCTCGGAGCCGGGCTCGTGATGGGCGGCTGCCTGGGGCTCATCGGCTTCACGCGCGTGGTCGTCTGGCAGCAGGTGTGGCCGACTTACGGACCGCACTACGTGCTCGTGGCGCTCGCGGTCGCGCTCAGTCTGGTGGGCGTCGTGGTCTTGGGCACCGTGACTGGCGGGCTGCTGCCGTTTCTTCTCAAACGCGTGGGGCTCGATCCGGCGAGCTCTTCGGCGCCCTTCGTCGCGACGATCGTCGATGTGGCTGGCTTGGTGCTCTATTTCAGCATCGCCAGCGTCGTGCTCGCCGGCGCGATGTTGTAACGGCTCCGCGGGTCAGTTACCGAGCAGCGCGCTCAGGAGGCCGGCCGCCGTGAGATCGGGAAAGGCGAAGGTGGCTCCATACGCCAGCAGTTGCTCGGCCGTGTAGCCCGCGGTGCCGACGCCGATCGATTCGGCGCCGATGGCGCGCGCTGCATCGATGTCTTTGGGGGTGTCACCGATGATCACCACGCGACACGCTGCGAGCGCGAGGCCTAGTTTTGCCGCACCGCGCTCGGCGCCGCGGCGGATCAGCTCGGGCCTGAGCTCGTGATCGTCGCCAAAACCGCCAAAATCGAAATGGCGATACAGATCGAAGTACTCCAGCTTGCGCCGGGCGCCGGCTTCGATGTTTCCGGTGCCGAGCCCGACCGCGGCTCCGCTCGCGCGCGCTGCTTCGAGGACGGCCAGCACACCCGGGTAGACGCGAAAGGCCTCTGGCGACGCGTTGGCCAGCTCTGCCTCGAGCTCGGGCAAGTAGGCGCTCAGCAGCTGATCGATGGCAAGCTCGGTAGCCTCGGCCCCGATACCCTGCAGGGCCAGCCGCGTGGTTGCACGATCGGTCGAGCCGTCGAAGCGCAGCAAGGCACAGGCATCGGGGCGGCCGTGAAGGCGTTCGAAGGCTCGGTCGAAGGCGCGCCGGCCGACGCCCCCCATGGTGACGAGCGTGCCATCGATGTCGAACAGCAAAACGGTGGGTTTCACGGCAAAAACCAGGGTAAGGGCCCGGCGAGCGAGCGAGTCATCGAGAATCGACGTGGGGCTTTGAACGATCCGCCTCGGCCCGGGCACTGCGCGGCATGAGGCGGATTTCCTACTTTGGCAGCGTGGCGGGGCTGACGGTCGGGATGCTGGGTTGGGGGGTAGCGCCGGCCGTGGCGGCCCCCGCGAACCCGGGGGCTCAGGCTCCAGCCAAGGACGCTGACGACGGGCCCCCGCGGTTGATCGGGGGCCGCGGCAAGAAGACGAAGGTGGGCGGGTACGGCAGCATCGGCGGGGCGTACACGCCTTTCATGGGCCGCGAGAGCGGGCTGATGAGCCTGGAGGGCGCGGTGCTGATCGATCATCGACTGAGCCTCGGCCTCGCGGGCTATGGGTTCACCCGCTCTCCGTGTGGCTGTCGCGCTGGGGACGGCGCCGCGACCGAGATCGGGGCCGGGTACACCGGCTTCGTCGCTCGCTACTCGATATTCACGAGCTCGCCCGTCTACGTGAGCCTCGGCATGTTGATTGGCGGAGGCGCTACCAACTGGCACCGCAAGAACGACATCACCGCCGACGGTGAAGATGACTTGTGGGACGACGAGGAGTGGGACGAGGGAGAGTTCGACCCGTTTGCGGTCGTGCAACCCGAAGCGACGCTCCACCTCAACGTGACTCGCTGGTTTCGCGTGGGAGTGAACGCTGGCTATCGCTTTACGGCGGGGGTTAATCGGTTCGGGCTCGACGAATCGGACCTCGACGGGCCGGTGCTGGGCGGCTCGCTGCAGTTCGGTTGGTTCTGAGCTCGGCATCGTCGCTATTCGTCGAGGAAACAGCGGCTCTTGCCGTGCGCGACCGAATAGAGCGCGGGCACCTCGCTCGGACAGCGCTCGAACGCTTTGGGGCAGCGCGGATGAAAGCGGCAACCGCTCGGCGGCCGGGCAGGAGACGGAACCTCGCCCCGCAGCGCCTCTCGCGGGGCGCCGGAGCCGGCGACGCGCGGGATCGAGGCGAGCAACGCCTGGGTGTAGGGGTGCGCGGGCGACTCGAACAAACTTTCGGTGTCGCGCAGCTCTACGATTTGGCCCACATACATCACGGCGACACGATGCGCGATGTGTCGAACGACGCCCAGGTCGTGCGTGATGAACAGGTAGCTCAAGCCGAGCTTGCGCTGGACCGAGCCCAGTAGCTCCAAAATCTGCGCCTGGATCGAGACGTCGAGCGCGGAAGTGACTTCATCGCAGAGCAGGAGCTTGGGCTCGACCGCGAGCGCGCGCGCGATGCTGATGCGCTGGCGCTGCCCACCGGAGAACTCGTGCGGGTACCGAAAGCGCAGCTCGACGTCGAGCCCGACCTGGGCAAGCATCTCGCACACCCTCGCATCCACGTTGCTGCGCGTCGCCTTGCCGTGTAGCAGCAGCGGCTCCCCCAATGTTTCGGCGATGGTAAAGCGCGGGTTGAGGCTGGCGTACGGATCCTGAAATACCAGCTGCAGCTCGCTGCGATAGCGGCGCAAGGCCTGGCGTGACAGCCCCGTCACGATCTGGCCGTTCAGGTACGCCGCGCCAGACGTGACTGGGTTCAAACCGACCAGGGCGCGAGCCAATGTGGACTTGCCGCAACCCGACTCCCCCACCAGTGCCAGCGTCTCACCGGCGGCGAGCTCGAAGTCGACGCCGTCGACGGCCCGCACGGTGGTCTCGCCCACGCGGAAGTGGACGCGCAGGTCGTGCACGCTGAGCAGCGGGGTAGCAGCGGTCATGATCGGCCTCGCATCTCTGCGACGGGTACTATGCAGCGGCGAAGGCGTCCGTTCTCGGTCGGCTCGAGCGCGGGCTCGCCGTCTCGGCAACCCTCGCGGACGCGCGCGCAGCGGGCCGCGAATGCGCACTCGCGCAGCGGTTCGCCGGTCAGCCGCGGCGGCAGGCCCGCGATGGGTGAAAGCTCGCCGCCGCCCTTCACATCGACGCGCGGCGTGCTGCGCAGCAGCGCCTCGGTGTAAGGGTGCAGCGGTCGCGACAGTAGCTCGGCGGTCTTGGCCTGCTCGACGATGCGTCCGCCGTACATCACGATCACGCGGTCGCATAGCTCTGCCACGACGCCCAAGTCGTGGGTAATGAACAGGATCGACATGTCGCGCGAGCGCCGCAAATCGCGCAAAAGTTCCAGGATTTGAGCCTGGATCGTGACGTCGAGCATCGTGGTGGGCTCGTCGGCGATGAGCAGCTCCGGTTTGCAGAGCAGCGCCATCGCGATACACACGCGCTGCCGCATGCCGCCGGAGAGCTGGTGCGGAAAGGCGCGCAGGCGCTCTTCGCCCGGAATGCCGACCTGTTTCAAGATCTCCAGCATGCGCTGGCGTGCGGGCTCGCCACTGAGCCCGAGGTGAAGCTCGAGCACCTCGCCCAGCTGCTGCTCGATGCGCAGGTAGGGGTTCAAGCTGGCCAGCGGATCTTGGAAGATCATGCTCACGCGATTGCCGCGGATGGTCCGCAGCTCCGCATTGGTCGCCCCCACCAGCTCACGCTCACCGAGGCGGATACTGCCGCTGACTCGCCCCGCCGGTCGCTCGTGCAGCCCGAGGATTGCGAGGCTGGTCACGCTCTTGCCGCAACCCGACTCGCCGACCAAGCCCACGACCTCGCCCGGCTCGATCGCGAAGCTCACGCGCTCCACGGCCCGCACGGTGCGGTCACGCGTGACGAAGCTCACTGAAAGATCGGAGACGCTCAGCAGACTAGCCATCAACTACGGGCCTTTGGGTCGAGCGCGTCGCGCAGGCCGTCGCCGATGAAATTCAGGCTCAACAAAGTGAGCCCCAGGAACGCACTCGGCCACAGCAAGAGCCACCAAAACGAGCGCACCGGGTTGACCACCGCCACGCCGTCGGACACGAGCTGGCCCCACGAGAGTGCCACCCCGAGGCCCAAGAACGACAGAAAGGACTCGAGTATGATGACGGACGGCACCATTAAGGTGCCATAGACCACGATGACGCCCACCACGTTGGGCAGCACGTGGCGGAGCAAGATGCGCGCGTCACTCGCGCCCAGCAGCTCCGCCGCCAGCACGTACTCCTGATGGCGCAGCGTGAGTACCTGCCCGCGCACGATGCGCGCCATGGTCAACCACTGCACGAGCCCGAGCGCCAGAAACACCGGCAGCATGTCACCGCGCGCAGTCTCCGAGAACATGAGCATGATCAGGATGACCAGGAACATGTACGGCAGGCCGTAGAGGAAGTCGACGAAGCGCATCATGAACTCGTCGACCTTGCCCCCATAGAAGCCAGCCACCGCGCCATAGCCGACACCGACCAGGATCGAAACGGCGGTGCTGGCGAGACCGACCAAGAGCGAGGTGCGCCCGCCGATCAGCACGCGCGCGAGCACGTCGCGTCCCAGCGCGTCGGTTCCGAACAGGAACCGCGCCGAAGGAGGCAAGTTGCGGAGCGGCGGCGCAGTGCGATCGGGATCCATCCCGAACAGCGGCGGCACGAGCACACAGGCCAGGACCATCAGCAGCAAGAACACGGCGCCGGCCACCGCCACGCGATTGGCGAGCCACCGCCGCAAAGCCAGCTGAAAAGGGCTCTGATTCATTCAGCCGTGCTCCTCGCGCACGCGCGGGTCGAGCCAGCTGTACGCCAGATCCACCAGCAGGTTGAACGCGATCACGAGACCGAAGTAGACGATCGCGGTGCCGAGCACGACCGAGTAGTCGCGGTTGATGGCGCCCTTCACGAACCACTGGCCCATGCCCGGGATCGCGAACAAGACCTCGATCACGAACGAGCCGGTCATGATCGCCGCCGCCGCGGGGCCCAAGAACGAGACTACCGGAATGATGGCGCCCCGGAGTGCGTGCCGCCCGATGACCCAACTCTCGGGCAGCCCCTTGGCGCGCGCGGTGCGCACGAAATCCTGCTGCATCACCTCGATGATGCCGCTCCGCGCCAAGCGGGCGATGACGGCTGCATTCGGGAGCGAAAGCGCCAGCGCTGGCATGAGCAGGTGACGGTACGAGCCCCAGCCCGCGACCGGCAGCCAGCGCAGCCAGAGCGAGAACACGATCATGGCCGAAGCACCGACTACGAAGCTCGGTAGCGAGACACCTATCAGGGCGAGCACCATGCTCACGTGGTCAGCGAGTGAATTGCGTTTCAGCCCTGCCAGCACACCGAGCCCGAGCCCGATGAAGACCGACAGGGTGAGCGCGAGCGTGCCGAGCGCCATACTGACCGGAAAGGCCGGCAAAATGAGCTCTTCGACGGTGCGGCCCTGCACCTTGATCGACGGGCCCAACGTGCCCTCGACCAGCAAGCGCTTCATGTAAATGCCGAAGAACTCGTTGGCGTTCTTGGGCACGCCGTAGCGCGCGCGGAGCGCGGATTCGACCTGCGCGCTGGCAGCGCGCTCGTTGGCGAAGGGGTTCCCCGGAGCCCGGTACATCAAGAGCGTGGTCGCAAAGATGAGGAGGACCAGCGCCGGCACCAGGAACACCACGCGCCGCAGCACGAGCATGGGCAAGAGCCGGTACCCGCCGAACGAGGCAGCGAGCCCGAGCAGCACGCCGAGCGTGGTTCCCAATGGAAAGCGCAGCACGATGCCCACGACCAGCCCGAACAGCAGCGCGCCGAGCACCCTCGCCAGCTTGGGTGGGCACCAGGCGGTTGCCGCCAGGATCGCCAGCCCAACCACCAACGACGCGATCTCGATCATGGCGCCTTGCCCTCGAGGTGGATTTCTCGGAAGGGGTGCTGGTCACGCAGGTTCGCGCGCGGCGGGCCATCGTCGCTCTCGAGCTGTGAGTAAAAACCCTTCACGTGCGGCTTCACGAGCCCGTTGATCACGTAGAAATAGATCGGAATCAGTGGGAATTCGTCGTGCACCAGGATGCTTTCGGCCTCCGCAAGGAGCTGGAGCCGAAGCTGCGTCATCGCCTGAAGCCGCAGGTCGGCCTCGCCCGCAGTGCGAGCTTGCTCGGCCAGCGCTTTCAGCCGAGCAGGCTGCTTGGCGTGCTCGAGCAAGAAGTCCGAATTGGTCAAGAACGTCTCGACATTGGACGCAGCCTCGATCAGGCGGTCGTACACGAGGTTGCCCCAGCCGGTCTGATTGTTGCCGCCGTTGGTGAGCCAAATGTCGAGAAACGTGTTGGGGTCCTCGTAGTCGCCCACCCAACCTGCGCGAGCCAGGTCGTAGTCCAGCGAGCGCATGGCTTGCTGGTACGACTGCCACTCCTGATTGTACGCAGCGACGTCCAGGTTCAGGTTGCGGCGCAGCTGGTCGGCGATCACCTCGGCGATCTTCTTGTGCGACTCCATCGTGTTGTAGAGCACGCCAAACTTGGGGAACCCGCGCCCGTCGGGAAACCCTGCTTCGGCGAGCAAGCGCCGAGCCTCGGCGACGTCGAAGCGGATACCGGTTTCGGGCCGTTCGTAGCCGCGGATGCCGGGCGGCACGAAATATGGGGCCGGCAGCTGGCCCATCCCGGTGACATCCCGCGTGATCTGCGCGCGATCGATGGCCAGGTTGATCGCCTTGCGAACCCGCACGTCGTCGAACGGTTTTCGGGTGCAGTTGATGCGGTAGTAGTACGTGATGAGCGCAGGCCCGCTGTAAAAGTCGGAGCGCTTGCGCAAATCCGGACCCAGATCTTGCGGGTAGTAGTTGCTGGGGAGCCAATCGACCTCGCCCGTGAGGTAGAGGTTGAGTGAGGTGGTCAGGTTCTCGATCGGCAGCAGGTCGACGGTCGCGAGCGCGACCTTGTCGCGGCCCCAGTAGGTGTTGCTGCGTTCGAGCCGGATGCGATCGCCGACGCGCCACACCGCCATGTTGAAGGCGCCGTTGTTCACGAGCTTTCCGGGCACGAACCAGTCATGGTTCGCGCCCTTGGCTTCGATCGCCCAGCGCGGCACCGGGTACGACGGGTAGAAGGCCGTCAGCTCCAGGAAGTATGGCGTTGGTGCGAGCAGCTCGACGACGAGCGTGTGATCGTCCTTGGCGAAAACACCGCCGTCCACGCCGTAGTGCTTGTCCGCTTCGCGAAACAGGCTGCGTCGTCGGGCGCCTTCCGCCACGAGCTCCGCCCGTAGTGCGCGCAGCTCCGCTGAAGGGGCATCGCCGGCTTTGCGCAGCAGAAAAGCGCGCAAGACAGGGTTGGGGGTGCCCTTCAGTACAGCGTCGAGGCTCTGCTTCTGGGCGAGCTCCTTCAATGCAGCAGCCGGTACGGTCGACGGATGCTGCGCGAGCAGCTCATCGACCGCTTTCGGGATCGCGCCCTCGAGCAGATCGGCTTGGCCTTCGTGCGTGTTGAGCGCCGCCGCGTAGCGCACGACGTGCATGATGTACGCGTACTCGGAGGCAGTGGCGGGGTCCTGCAGTCTCCGCCACGCATAGGTAAAGTCTCGAGCCGTGACTGGGCGCCCGTCGCTCCAGCGCGCGTTCGAGCGCAGGTGGAACGTGTACGTCTTACCGTCGGCTGAAATCTCCCACGCTTCTGCCACACCCGGCTCTGGTGCGAGCGTGCGCGCCGAGAGCCGCGTGAGGCCTTCGAAGATCGCTTCGGCGACGCGACCCTCAGGCTCGCCCGTCATCAGCTGAGGATCGAGCGTTTTGGGCTCGTTGCCATTGATCAGGCAAAAATCGGCGCGCCCGCGGGTCGACTTGGACAGGGTGAGGCCCACGATCAGGATCGCAGCCGCCAGTACCAAGAGCGCGCTAACTAGGCTTCGGCGCCTCGTCTTAC
>JBEHXA010000139.1:0-13702 GCA_048498935.1 Myxococcota bacterium | reverse complement strand
GCTGCGCAAGGGCCTTTCAACCCTGGTCGAACTGCTGCGCCGGGAGACCGGTGTGACAATAGCGCTCACCACCAACGGCGTGCTCTTGCCGGCCCAGGCGCCAGCGCTGGCGGCCGCCGGCCTGACGCGCGTGACGGTGAGCCTGGACGCCATAGACCCCGTGGTGTTCGCGCGCATGACGGATGCGGACTGCGCGCCGGCCGATGTGATCGCCGGTATCGAGAGCGCCGCGCGCGCTGGCCTGCCGGTCAAAATCAACTGCGTCATTCGACGAGGCATCAACGAGAGCGAGCTGGTGCCGCTGGCCCGCCGCTTTCACGGCACCGGCCACACGCTGCGCTTCATCGAATACATGGACGTCGGTTCGACGAACGGCTGGGCGTCGGAGCAAGTCGTCACCGCGCAAGAGATCTTGGAGCGCATCGATCGCGAGCTGCCGCTTGAGCCGCTAGGTCGCGAGCAGGCGAGCGATGTGGCAATGCGCTACCGCTTCAAGGACGGTGGGGGCGAGCTGGGTGTCATCGCGAGCGTGAGTCGTCCGTTCTGCGGCGATTGCTCGCGCTTGCGCCTTTCGGCCGATGGACAGCTCTTCACGTGTTTGTTCGCCACCCACGGCACCGACGTGCGCACGCTGCTCCGCTCCGGCGCGAGCGACGCGGAGCTACGGCAGCTCGTCGAGCAGGTGTGGCGCGAACGCAGCGATCGCTACTCCGAGCAGCGCCAGGCGTTGGTCATGCCGCGCCGCAAGCCCGAGATGTCGTATTTGGGCGGTTAGCGCGCCCGTGAACGTGCTTCATTTCCGGTAGTCGCTACGTTCGAGGTCGGGCAGGAGCGAATCGCGATCGACGACGCGGCCTTGGCGAATGACCAGCTCGATACGCCGCAGGTTGGCCGCGCTTTCCAGCGGGTTCGCGTCGAGCGCCAAGAAGTCGGCGCCGTCGCCGGGCTCGAAGCCAACGCGCCTGCCGAACACCTTCGCCGGTGCGACGGTTGCAGCAGCGAGGCGCGCCCAACCGTCCACGTGAGCACGCTCGAGCCACGCCTGAGCCGCGTGGCTGCCAGCGCCTTGAAAGGAGCCCGGCGCCCAGCCCGCATCACTCGTGACCACGATCGGCACCCCGCGCCCGGAAAGGGTGCGCACCGAGTCCAGCATTGCCTGCTTTCGCGCGCGCCCCTGCGCCAGCAGCAAGCGCCCCGAGGCGTCAGTGCCGCGATCGCTCTCGAATGACGCCAGCAAAGGTGCCGAGACGGTCGGGACCAGGAACGGATCGCGACGAGCCTCTGCGCTGCCGAGCAGCCGGTCCGCCTCCAAAAACAACGTCAGGGCGGGTGCGAAGGCGGCGCCATGCTCGAGGAGCGCCGTCACCACGTCGTCGGTGACCGGGTTCGCTGGAAAGCCGTAAATCACGCTCGCTCCGAGCTCGGCGGCCTCGCGCACGCGCCGCCAGTCGTCGACCAGCACGATGCTGGGTAAGCCGCGCAGGTGGGCTTCACGGAGCACCGTGGCCAACACCTCCCCAGTCACGCCGCGCGTAGGCTCATCTTTCTCTTTGGAGTCGAGGAACGAGACGAAGACGAACTGCGCGTGATCGCGCTTGCGCGCATCGAGCACGTGGCGCACCTCTTCGTCGCGAGTCACCGCGGTGCAGGCGAAGCTGGCAGCGCCGCACAATGCTGCGTCGGGATAGAGCGACTCGGCTGTGGTCATCTCGAGCGCCTCGGCGCGGCGCAGGTAGCGGCCCACCCATTCGCGCTGCATCGCGAACACCCCGACGTGCGCGACGCCGTAGTACAGCTGCACCCCCAGCGAATGGGTGAAGCTGATTTCTTGGCTCAGCTGGTCCCAGTCGAGCAAGCAACCATTGCCCCACAAGGACGACTTGAGATCCCACAGCGCGGGCATCAAGTAGCGGCCGTGGCCTTCGATGACGCGCCGGCGGCTGGCGGTAGCTTGCCGGACCACCACTCCCCGCTCGATCAGCACATCGGCTGGGCTCACGCTGCGCGCCTGCGGATCGACGACGTTGAAGCCACGAAGCACCAGTGTTTCCGGCTCCGGATGGCGCGCTGAGTCACCACAGCCCCCGAGTAGCAATGCGGTCGCCAACGGAGCAAAGCTGCGTCTGAGCTGAGCGACGGCGCGGAACAACTGCGGCGCTACCATTGATAGAACCCGAAAAGCTGCAAGACCACGCCGTAGAGCACGACCGCGTGCGCGACGCGCACCCGCCCTGAATCACTCAGCTCGCGAAAAGCAGCGACGACCGGCAGCAGTAGAAACGGCAGGATGAACAGCGCGATGCGCGCCACCTCCCCGATCTTGAAAGCCCCAGACAGCAACATGGCCGCCAGCGAGCAGGGGCCGAGCCAGGCCAGTGCAAACCCGTCGCCGCTGAGGCGCCGCAGCCGCGGGAAACCGCGCGCCCAGAGCCAGCACAGAAAAGGCGTGAAGAATAGCGCCACCTCTCCGACCGCACCGAGCCGGTACCACAAGTAGCGCTTGGGCTCGATGAAGAGCAGAAAGCCGCCCGGGTTCTCCATGCGCGCTGCGAGTGAGAACGCCGCAAGCCAGTCGAAACCGAACAGCAGCTTCAGCATTGCGAGCAGCAGCCCCGCTACGCCCATCACCTTCAGCGATCGCTTGATGCTACGCTCGCGCACCAGCTCGAACCCAAACAGCACGGGGAGTAGGAATAGCGCCCCGAACGTGAAGAATAGCGAGAGAAACAGCAGCAGGCTCGCCCCCAGCCAGCTCCACGACCGCGCTCGATCGACGAAGCACACGACGCAGCCCAGAAAGAGCCCGGCTATCGGAGCGTCGACCACGGCCAAGCCGTAGACGAGCCAGGCAGGCAGAATCGTGAAGAGCGCGAGCGCGCCCGGCGGCACCTCACCGAACACCAGCACCCAAAGGCGCTTGAGCGCGGGCAACGCCAAGCCGAGCGAGATGGCCGTGATCGCGATGCTGATCAGCACCGGCGCGCGCAGCACCTGAGCGAGCACCCAGTAGAGCAGCACTGGGCCTGGTGGGTGCGTGCGCGAATGCTCGAGCAGCTCGAACTGCACTGCGTTGAAGTGCTGAAGCAGCCACACGGGCCCGCGGATGGCGAGCGCGTCGTGGTAGTACTCGATGCCGCCGGTACCCGAAGTCGCGGTCGGAAAGTCGAGGCCGTAGCGCACGCCGTGCAGCCCGTTGCTGAGCACTGCGAACAGCAACCCGGACACGAACACACGTCCGAGCGGCGCGCTCGCTAGCCGCGACCACAGCCAGCTGAACGCGCCGATGTAGCCGGCCGCGAGCGCGAGCTGATACGGCTTCGGCCAGCGCAGCCGAAACACGCTCATCGGGTAAAAATCGGAGAGATTGAGGCGGTCGAGCTCGGGCTTGGGGCAATGCGCGAGCGCGGCAAAATGCAGCGCGCCGATCGCGAGCGCCATCCCCGCCAACGCGACGACCAGCCACCGCCCAGAAATATCGGATGCCCGCTCCACCTGCTTGGCAGAGTTATCGACGACCCGCGGCACCTGGTCAAGTCGAGCGCAAAGCGGCGCAGCTCAGTCGCTCGTCTTCAATCGCGGGCGAGCGTAGGCCCAGGCGATGGGTACGCCGTCGAAGGTTGCGATCGCCGAGGGTGCTAGCGTGCCATAGTCGACCCAGATCTGATGCTCGACACGGCTCATGTGCTGCTCGTGGTGGTAGAGCGCGACGTCTGAGGTGGCGATGTCGAGGGTGGGGCGCAAGTCGCGGCGCAAGCGTGCGTCCTCCTGAAACATGGCGAAGCTCGGGAAAGCAGTATCGTGGACATACACGCGGCCGCCACGCGGGGAGCTCTGATCCACGAACGGGGCCAAGCTTTGGGTCGTGTAACCCCAAAAGGTGCGATTGAGTCCCAGCGACGCCGCGCCCGCTGCGCCGCCGACGAGGGGTGTGTACGCGCTCAGCCCAAAGGGATGGGCGTGTAGCGTCATCACCACCGGACCTGCGAGCACGCAGACCGCAACGACCGGTGCTGCGATCGGACGCGCGAAGACCTGGCGAAGCGCCTCGCACACCCGCGCGAAGCCGAGACCCGCAAATAGGCACAAAAATGGGTACGCGGTGAGCCAATGCTTGGTGCCGCCGAAGATGGGCGTGCTGGTGAGCAGCCAAGGGGCGTAGCTCATCAGGATCGACGCGCCCCACAGCACGCAGTCCGAGCGCGCAGGGTGGTCACCGAAGCGCCGCACGAAGTTCGCCACGCCCGCCCCGCTCAACACGAGGGTGACGAGCGGCACGGTAGCGAGCGTCATGAGCCAGGCGTACGTGCGCGGAAAGGGCGGGCGCCAGTAGGTGCGGCCCAAAAACTCCATGTTGTAGTACTCGTGCTGCGTGTGAAAGCGCACGTAGCCGAGCCACCGCTCGAGCGTGTCGTGCCAGAGCCATGGCCACAGCGCGATGAGTACTAGTGGGCTGAGCAGCAGCATGGCGAGCCACGCTGTCGGGAGCCTTCGCCACCAAGATTGCCCAGTGGTCAGCTCGGTCAGTGTGACCCTGCCCCGAGTGAGTACGAAATGCACCAGTACCATGAGCGGAAAGAGCCATGCGTTGTGCTTGGTATCCAACAAAAGCCCAAACACCACGCCCACCAGCGCGCTCGCCGGCCAGGAGCGGCGCTCGAGCGAGCGCGAGTACAAGTAGCTCGTGACGAGCCACAACGACGCAACGGGGGCGTCGAAACAAGCCAAGTGCGCGTGAAAGAAGACCTGCGGCATGAACGCGAACGACAGCGCCGCGACCAGCCCCGCCAAACGCCCGCAATGGCGCGCGCCCCAGCGAAACAGCACCGCGACTGCCAAGCTCGACAGCGCCATGGCTGGAAAGCGAAAGCTGCTGCTCGGCTCGCTGAATAGGCCGCCACACCAGCGATTCGAGAGCGCGAACAGCGCCTTGATGAGCGACGGGTGCTCGTGGTTGACGGCCCAAAACCGGTCACGCACCGGCCCGGACAGTGCCTCGGCCGGCTTCGACCAAAGCAGCTCGAACCAGTCGCCGTAGGCGCGCGCCGCCGTGAAGTAGAAGCCCTCATCGCGCGTGAAACCGAGCGAGCCGGTGGTCGCGAGCAGCAGCGCCAGGTAACCGAAGAAGAGCGCGAGCGCGATGACCTCGTCGGCGTGCGCGAGCAACCAGTGCTTCAGTCGCATCACCGCGCCTCCAAGGCCAGACACAGCTCGCGCGGCTGTTCGACGCGCCACGCCGCCTCGACTGTGACGTCCCCGCGGGAATTGGGTCGCGGTAGGTCGAAGCGAACCCAACCGCGCGCTGCTTCGACGCGATGTCGGCCCAGCTCGTGAGCGCCCTCGCCGAGCGTGAGCTCGACCTGAACCCCCTCCGCATCGCGATCCAAGAAGTACGGAAACCCCGCAAAACCGACGAGCTTGGCGCTCGCGGGAACGCCCTGAAATTCGAGGACGACGCTGCCCCGGCTGGGCGCCTCGATCAGCACGCAGCGGCGTGGGCGGTAAGCTCGATCTTCGATCACGGTGACGGCCACCGCGCGATCCTCGCGACAAGCGTGATAGCGGCGTGGCCGCGCAACCGCACCGTGCAAGCCGCCGGTGCGCGAACGGGGTGCCTCGGTCAGAGGACAGGGCAGAAGCTCACCGTCCACTGAGTTGGAGACTCGCGCCGAACCGGCTTCGAGCGCGGTCACGAAATCGAAGCGCCTGGGCTCGAACCCGGGATTTCTCAGGATACGCAACCGAAAAGGCCCGACCCGCTCCTCGCTCTGCTGCGAAAAGTGAGCAAGCTCGGCCCCGGCTTGCTGGGGCACGGAAGGGAGCGACACCTCCAGAAACGATGCAAAGCCGGCGTCGTCGGGACGCGCCACCTCGGTCAGCGGAAACGCTTCCGGCGCTGCTTGGCGCAGCAGCGGCTCGGCCCAGCCGGGCGACGCTACTACCGGCATGTCCGGGCGCTTGAGCGCGAGCAGGCGCGGCGCGAGCGCAGCATAGTCGTCGAAGCCGGGTGCCCGAGTCGCGAAGTACGCATGCGCCGCGAGCTCTGCCAGTCCGAGCAGCGGCAACACCGCGAGTACCAGCGACGAGCGACCCATGCTTTCGCGATCCTAGCGAGCGCGGAGCGGAAACAGGTCGCGCAAAACGCTCACGAGAGCGCCTCGTTCGCGGCCAAATATCGCTCGAGCTCTTCTCGCCCTACCGGCGAGCTCACCTCGTAAGAGGGTTCGGGCGCCGTGAGTGCGCGCAGCTGGTGCTTGCGAGCCAGCTTGCTCCAGAGCGCCTCGAGCCCCCAAACCGCGCCGTCCGCGATGTCGGCGAGCACCGAGCGGCGAAGCGCGATCGCTCCGTAATCGATGTGATCGAGAGCGCCGTCTCGACCGGAGGGTGCCGTGCCGGCAACGTAGGCGCTCACCCAATTGCCGTCGACGACGACGTTACTGGGGGCGCGCGCGCCTCGGTTGCGGGACACGCTCATGGTGGCGAGCGCTTCGGGGTGAGCGCGCAAGTCGGCGAGCGGCGCCGCGTAATCGAAGGGCAAGTAGCAGTCCCCGTAGGTGAGCACGAACTCGTCTTCCAGCCGCGCGAAGGCGCGCCGCAGCGCGGTGCCGGTGCCGCCGAGCTGCTCGCCGTCGTACGAGTAGCCGACCATGAGCCCGCGATCGAGCGCGCGCCGCACGTGCGTCTCGATTTCGTCACCCATGTAACCGACACACAGGATCACGCTGCGCGCGCCAGAAGCCACGAAACGGTCGAGCTGCCAGTCCACGAGCGGTCGCCCCCGTACCAGGGTGAGCGATTTGGGCACCTGCTCGGCTTCCGGCCGTAGGCGCGTCGACATCCCGCCCGCCAGCACCACGATTTGCATCGCTTCGGACCATAGCTCGGGGCTCGTCCTTCAAGGTGCGCAGAATTTTTCCTTCACCAGCCGAGCTCGTGCGGGCTCGCGCACGAAAGAAACCTTCAGTGCTGGCAGGTCGATGTGGGTCTGTTGCTCGACGCAGCAAAGCCCCGTACGCTTGGTGCGATGTTGCTCGGTGCGCGCGGAGGTTTCGTCGGCGCCGCCGTCCTGGCGACCATGGGCGTGATCGCCAGCGCTGGGTGCAGCGCGGCGGGCTCTGACGAGGACCTGGCTCGCGTCGACAACGCCATCATCGGCGGACGGCTCGACACCACGCACCGAGCGGTCGTGTCGATCCTCAAAGAGGTCGACAATCACGGTTTCTTCCCGTCTTGCTCGGGCACGCTGCTCACCCAAAACCTGGTGCTGACCGCGCACCACTGCGTCGCCGGTCTCAACTCGAAAGACGGCGCCACCGTCGAATGTGGCGTGACCGAGTTCGGCCCGCCGGATTCGCCGTCGGACCTGCTCGTCTCGGTCGAGGCCAACGTCGGCCAAGACGGCAAGAACCCATACACCGTCGACAAGATCTGGCTGCCGCCCAATGTCAGCGCCGGAGTGTGCGGCAACGACATCGCGCTCTTCCTGCTCTCGGGCGAGGGCATCTCCGCCACCGACGCGACACCGATCGAGCCAGCGCTATCGAACGAGGTCGTGCCCAAGGACATCTTCGCCGCCATCGGTTACGGCTTGCAGGATCCCAACGACGAGGAAGGCCGGACGCTCGGGCACCGCATGAGCGTCAACGACGCGCAGGTGTACTGCACCGGCGCCGCGTGCCGCACGCCGACGGTGATGGACCGCGAATGGGAAGCCCAGAGCCCGATTTGCTCGGGTGATTCGGGGGGTCCGGCGCTCGACCAGAGTGGGCGCGTGGCGGGCGTGACATCGCGCGGCGATCCCGATTGCACCCGTGCCATTTACAGCAGCGTCTACGCCTGGCGCGATTTCATCCGCGACTCGGTGGTCGAAGCGGCAAGCATCGGCCAATACGCTCCGCCGGCCTGGGCTGGCGAAGCGGCAGCCATGATCGATCCGTTGGGGCTATCTTGCACCGGCCCCTGCCCGAGCTCCTATTTGTGCTGGTCGAGCACGGCGCAACCGCCCGGCATCTGCGTGCCGCCTTGCGGAGCGGGCCAAGCCGCTTGCCCCAGCGACTACACCTGCGCCAGCGACTTGGGCGCTTGCATCCCCAAGAGCGCCAGCGAAGCGCGCGACGATTCGAACGACGACGACGGCGGTGGCTGCAGCGTGAGTAGCAGCGCGGCTCTACCGGGTAAGGGCGCGACCTGGGCTGCGCTGGCGCTACTCGGCCTCGGCCTGGTGCGGCGAGGGGCCGTCAAGCGCGCGCGCCGAAGCGGTACCTGAAGCCGACCAGCAGCGACACGGTCAACCCAAACACCAACCACCCGGCGAGCCAGCCTCGCACGTGGAAGTCGAAAACGAGGCGCTCGTCGGGCGCAGCCAGGCGCACCGAAATCGCGTCGTGAAACGGCTCGGTAGCGCGGCCATTGGCGCGCCAGCCAGGGTCGAAGTTCTGATTCAGAACCAGGCGCTCTCCCTGTCTTGCGCCTCGCACCTCGACTTCCACCCGGGTCGGCGAGAACGCGACGATGCGAGCGGTCCCCTCCCCCGATTCGGTGTAGGCCTCGCCGCGATAATCGGGCGACTCGCGACCCTTGGCGCCCATGCCCAGAGGCCGTCCGTCCTCGCCCTTCGGTGCCCAAATCGTGAGGCTCGCATGCAGCGTGCATGGCAAGACACCGACGCCCGCGAGCACCGCCGGCACTGCTTCCGGCGCGTAGTCGCGGCGCGCATACTGGAGCGCTCGGGGGACGCGCTCGTGCTGCACGAAGGCGGGCGCCTCGCTGACCGCGCGACGCTGCATCCAGAATGCGTGCCCCATCGTCAGGCTCGCCTCGCGACCGATGTCGACCGCCAAGAACAAGCAGCCGCCGAGCAAGACCAGCTCGAGCCGAGTCTGGGTCGAGCGCTGCCAACCGCGCCAGCGCACCAACGAGCCCAGCTCTCGCTCGACGGCAGTCGCCAACGCGACGCCGAGCAAGAGTAGCGCCGGGTAGAGCCAGCGGGTCGGCACGTGTTGCGAGTCGAACGGCGGCACGTGATGCAAGAGCGTCCACGGCGCGAGATCGTGGAAGGCACCAAACCCGAGCACCAGCGCGCACAGCCCAGTGAAGCGCAGCGCGAGCCCGAGGCGCGGTGCCGGCCACACGAGGCTCGCAGCGAGCAGTACGGCCGGCACGACCCCGATATACATGCCGTACTCGTGCCAACCCCACTGCGGGATCGCGATCGGACGCGACCCCGGAGTCTGCGCGCGCGCCGTGAGCGCTTGCCAAAGCACGTCGAGCCCGATGGCCTCGGTCGAGGGAACGAGCCGCGGCCGTTCGCTGAAATCGACCGCGACTGCGAATAGCTTGGGCGCCGCAAGACCGAGCCCACACAGGCCCATCAAAGCGAGGCGCAACGCCGGCGCGAGGCTCCGGTCCACCACGCAGCGCGCGCACGCGTACACACCGAGCAAGAGCGCGGCGTGCGGCAGCGGATAAATGCCGCCGCTGTAGGCCATCGAGGCGAGCGCAGCGCCCCCCACTACCAGCCAGCGCAGGCGCAGCGGCTTCCTATCTGCCAGCAGCCCTTCGAACGCCCAAAGTGCCCAGGGCAGGTAGCAGTACTGCAGGTGCCACAGGTGCCCGGTGGCCGCCTGAAGCGCAAAGCGGCCATTGCTCACGAACAAGAGGCACGCCAGCGTCTTCGCGGCCGTGCTGCGCGTGAAGCGCCCGAACCACAGCCAGCTGCCGAGCGCGCTCAGCAGCACCGTCCCGTAAAGCTCGACGCGCAGCGCGTGGCGCAGCTCGAGCAGCAAGTATGCCGGCAAGAAAGGCGAGACCAGGTTCGTCGCGCCTTGCACGTTGCCCCACTCGGAGAAGCCGCCGCAGGCATAGGGCATCCACAGCGGTAGCTGCCCGTACTGAAGGAGCGCCTTCACGGTCAGCAGCCGATGCGCGCTCATCTCGTCCCAGTCGTGCCCGCCGTAGGCGGACAGATCCGCCAGCGTCGGCGACAGCACGATCGCCGCGCACAGGAGGACGCAGCCAAAGCCCAGCGCCGAAAGCCCGGCTTCGAGCCAAGCTTGCCAATTCCGCGGCCCGCGCGGTGCTAGCATGCGATGTAGCCGCACCAGCAAGGCCAGTACCTTACATGAGCGCGACGCGACCGGGCATCATCCTCGACCGAGACGGCACGCTGATCGACGTCGTGCGCGACGAAGAAACGGGCGTGCTCTCGGTCGCCTGGTCGCCCGCGCAGCTGCGCTTCTTGCCGGGCGTCTTGGAGGGGCTTTCGCTCTTGAAGGCGGCGGGGTTCGGCTTCGCGATCGCGACCAATCAACCCGGTCCGGCCAAGGGGCAGTTCAGTCGCGAGGCCGTGCACCGCACGCACCACGCGCTGATCGCCGCGCTGGCTGAAGCCGGCATCTCGGTGAGCAGCGTGGAGGTATGCTGGCACCACCCGTTCGGCAGCCCGGACGGCGTTCCTGAGCTGCGGGTCGACTGCGATTGCCGCAAGCCCAAGCCAGGCCTCTTGCTGCGCGCGATCGCGAATGGCGAGTTCGACCCGGCGCAGACCTGGATGGTCGGCGACAGCCCCACCGACGTCGAGGCCGCTCAGCGCGCGCACGTGCGCTCGGCGCTGATCTTCGCGCACAATCGCTGTGAGCTCTGCCCGCTCCGCAGCGGCTCACCGATCGTGCCGGACGTGATCGGCGCGCGCTTCGACGAGGTGGCGCGCCGCATCGTGAGCAGCGGTAGCTTGCTGTCTTGAAGCGTTCACGTCAGCGGCCTCGGGCGCGCTCGAGGTAGGCCCCGAGCTCGGTCAAGAGCGCCGGCCCGCGCGCGTCCAGGCTCGGATCGAGCGGCTCGAGCTCGGCCGGGTCGCGGCTCAAATCGAACAGCGAAAATTGCCGTCCCTCCTCGACGTACACCAGCTTGAGCGGAAACCTCAGCAACGCCGCCTGGTAGAGATGTCCGTCCTCGACCGCGAAGCTTTCGATCACGAAAGAGTCGGGATCTTCGGACGGCAGCTGCGCGTGGTGGAGCAGCGGCGTCAGGCTACGGCCGCGCAGCAAGTCGAAGCTTTGCCGGTCACCGAGGATCCGCGCCAGCGTCGGCGCGAGATCCGTGAACGTCACTGCTTGCTGGATACGCTTGCCCGGAACGCCCGGCACGTGCAGCAGCGCAGCGGGCCGCACCTGGGGGTCGAATAGATTCGAGCCGTGCCAGCGATCCTCGTGCTCCCCGAACGCCTCACCGTGGTCGCCGCTGACCAAGATCACGGTGGTTTCCCACAGCTCGAGTCGGCGGAGCGCGGCGAACAGGCGCTCGAGCTGCTGATCCACGTGCCAGATCTCGGCGTCGTAGCGAGCGGCATCGTCGGTGCCGAAGCGAGGAGCACCCGGCGGCTGCTCGTAGCGAAAGTGCGGTTCGAACAGGTGCAGCCAGAGCAAGAAGGGACGCGGCGCTCGCTCGACATAGGCGATGGCCTTGTCGACCTGCTCGCTCGCCGGAAAACCCCACATCGTGCCACCCCGGTATTCGAGCCGGGTGGAGGTGTCGAAGCGGCGAAAACCTCGCTCGAATCCGCCATTTTCACGCTCCGTGAAGGCCGAAAAGTCCGTGAGCACTGCCGCGGTGTCGTAGCCACGCGCACTGAGCAGCTCGGGGAGCCACGGGGTCTGCGGCCCGATGCGGCGCATGCGCTTCTCCGGCGGCTGACCGATCCAATCGATCTCCGACGGCGCGTAAGAGCTGAACAGCGACGCGAGCGACAACCGCGTGTAGGGCGCCGCACTGTACATCCGCTCGAAGACCAACGACTGCCGCGCTAGAGCGGCCAAGTTCGGCGTCGTGTCGCGCGCCGGCGCGCTGGCAAACGACACGTGGTCGCGCCGGAGCGCCTCGATTGTGACGATGACGACATTGAGGTTCGTCGGCGCGCCGTGCGCCGATGCGCCCCAGCGCGGTCGTTGCGGCTGCCAGAGCTTGCCGCCGTCGCCAGCGATGCAGTTGTTGTCGATCCCGTCTCCGGCGATCTCTCGCGCGCCGGGGTTGATGCTCCCGTCGAAAGGAGCGCAGTCACCGCCGCCGAGAAACTGAGAGTAGCCGTCGCGATCGAAATCGGTCACCCGCTGCAGCCCACCGACCAGCAGCCTCGACCAAGCGCCCTGCATGGCCAGGCGCGGTCCTGGCGCGGCGCTCCTCACGAGCACGACCCACGCGGCGAACAAGACCGCGCCCACCCCGAAAAAATAGCCTCGTCCGGCGTTTCGAACCCGTTCGCTGGCTGAGCAGAGCAAGAGCACCAGCAGCGCGCTCACGGGGGCCGCCAGGAGCCGCGCGTCGAGCTGAGCAAAGCCGCCGCGCGCCTGCCACAGCACCCAACCGAGCGCCCCCGCGCTCACCAAACCAAGCGCCCCACCGAGCTTGAAACCCAACGTGCGACTGCGCATGAGCCACGAACCCAGCGCCAACGCAGCGGCTCCGCCGAGCGCCGCACACGCGACCAGCAGCGCTGCGAGCTCTACGTTGTGAAAGCGCGCCGATGCGCGCGACCACTCGAAGACCCAAAGCAGCAACAGCGGCGCTAGCAGCACCACCGACAGTGCGCGCGTACGCCGCACCGAGTCGCGCCAGAGCTCTCGAAGCGCGACCCCCAGCGGCTCCTCGTCGCAAAGCGCGCTCAGCAGCGCCGCCAGCCCGAACGCCGCGAGCGCCGCTGGCCAGGCCCACAGTCCCACCACCAACATCAGATCGCGCAGTGCCGCGAGCAACGGGCTCGCGAGCGACCGAAACGCGCTGACCACGCCCTCGGCCAGCACCGCAGCCGCCAATGCAGCTACGGATGCCGCCAGCTGGCCCCGAAACGCGCGCCTAGTCACGCCCCGATTTCCTACCCCAAATGACGACGCGCCGAGCAGCCTTTCGGTCGCTCGGCGCGTTTGTCGGCTGCGAGCGAGGGCTCGCAGTCACCCGAACTGGGCCTACTGGTTGTGCTTGTTCGTGCAGGCGTCGGTCGGAGTGCCGGCGCCGCCAGCGCAGGTCGTGCCCGTGCCGTACACGTTGAGGTCGTACAGCGACCACCACTTGTCGCTGTTGCCGTACTGCGTGAGCCGCACGACCTTCGCCGAAACTGCCGCGAACGAGACGTCGGTCGCCATGACGCCCGTGGCGCACGCGACGTTCGTGAAGGTGGTGCCGTCGGTCGACACCGAAACCATCAAGCCGGGCGCGAAGTCGGTGGCGTTCGAGGTCGCCACGACGCCGTCGATCATCGTGGCGGCGCCGAGATCGACTTCCCACGTGAAGTGCGTACCTGCCACGTCCTGCTTCACGCCGGTCGAGAAGCGCGTGGTCGTGCTGTCGTCGATGGCCTGCTTGGCAGGGTTCATGTTGTCGTTGGTCGCCGCGCAATCCGAGGCGTTGGTGTTCCAGCAGCTGCGCGTCAGCGCCGTGGCCGAGTGCGTGCCGGTCGGAGCCGGGCAACCTGCCGGGAAACCGAGCGCCGTACCGCCGCCGGTACCGCCCGTTCCAGCCGTGCCGGTTCCGCCGGTGCCGCCGGTCGTGCCGCCAGTTCCGGTACCGCCCGTCGTGCCGCCGGTGCCAGCAGTGGAGCCACCCGTGCCGGTGCCCGCGGTGCCGGTGCTTCCGCCCGTGCTGCCACCGGTGCCGGTGGAGCCGCTCGTGCCGGTGGTGCCGCCAGTAGGCTGACCGCCAGTGGACGGACCCGTGC
>JBEHXA010000138.1:0-13836 GCA_048498935.1 Myxococcota bacterium | reverse complement strand
GATCTCAATGATCTATTGCGCCGTCGGCGTTGATGACGTTTCGTTGAACAGCCGGGCCGGTACCGGGTACTCATGAATAGATGGGCACGTCGAGCCGTCCTCGAGCACAAAACCTGAGCTTCCAAGCTCGGGGATTGCGAGTCTGGCGCCGAGGCGCGATATGAGTGTCGGCGAATTCGTGTTCTCCCCGACCGCCCCGCTGGAAGGTGCCGCCGACGCCGAGCAGACGCTAGTCGCGCGTCTGGTGGCCGCCGATCCGGCCGCAGTGGGCGCCGTGTACGACGAGCACCACCGCGCAGTGCGGGCCTTCGCGACGCGCCTGGTCGGTGACGCCGCTGCGGCGGAAGACCTGGTGCACGAGGTGTTCGTGTCGCTCCCACGCGCAGCGCGCGGTTACCGCTTCGAGTCATCGCTCCGCACCTTCTTGATTTCGATCGCCGTCAACCACGCGCGCCACCACGTGCGCGCCGCCACGCGCCGCCGCGCCGCCATGGGGCGCTTGGCGCTGGAGCCCGAAGGCAACGTCGCCGATCCCGAGCAGCTGCAGCGCCGCAAGGAGCTGGCCACTCTGCTCACGCGGGCCCTCGATAAGCTCCCTCTCGAGCAGCGCGTGACCTTCGTGCTGTGCGAGGTAGAGGACCGCACCTCGCGCGAGGTCGCCGAGATCACCGGCGTGCCGGAGGGCACGGTGCGCACCCGCCTGCACCACGCCAAGCGAAAACTGCGTGAAGAGCTGTCCCAGCGAGGCGTCGAATGAAAGACGATCTCCTGGAGTCAGCCGCGCGCGCCTTGCGTGAATCCACGGACGAAACCGTGGATGCCTCGTTCACGCGTGCGCGGGTGATGGCGAGCTTGCACCAAGGCAAGGTCAAGCGGCGCACGCGCCTGGCGTTCGTGCTCCCGATGGCTGCATGCTTGGCGGCCGGTACGGCGTGGGGTGCCGCGACCGGCCGACTGCCGGCGGTCTTTCACGCCATCGGGCAGATGGTGAGCTACACGAAGGAGCCGCCGGCCAAGAGTGCGCGAGGCGACGCGAAGCCCGCTGGCCCCGCCAAGAATACGGAGGTCGCTCCGCCCAAGGTAGCGCCCGCCGAGCCGACCCCGGAAAGCGAGCCGCCCTCCGCCGCGCCGGCTCCCGCACCGCAAGCCGTGGCGGCTCCGTCCGCACGCGCGGTCGAGCCGGCGAGCGCGCCCTCGGTCTCGGCCAAGCCCGCCTCCAGTGCGGCGTTTGCGGATCGCGACGGTGACCTTTACCGCCTGGCGCACGAGGCGCACTTCACGAGCCACGACTACTCGCGAGCTCTGGCAGGTTGGGAAGCTTACCTGCACGCGGCGCCCTCGGGCCGCATGGCGACGGAGGCTCGCTTCAATCGCGCGCTCTGCCTATTGCGCCTGGGTCGTGAAGAAGAGGCCAAGCGCGCCCTGCAGCCGTTCGCGCTCGGAGTGTTCGGGTATCGCCAGAGTGAAGCGCAGGCTTTGCTCGACGAGCTGTCGCGTCCCCACGCCCCCTGAGGGCCGCACGAAACCGTCGTGAAATGCCCAAGCCCTAAGCTAGGGGCATGGCTGACGCGCATGCTCCCACCTTCGGTGTGCCTCGTGGTTTCAAGGCCGATCGCGCTCAAGTAGCGGCCGTCAAGGCGCGTTTGATGGACGCGGGCGTGAAGAGCTGTTTCGCGACATTCGTCGACGTTTACGGCATTCCCAAATCGAAGCAGACACCGATCGACGCCTTCGAGCACATGTGTGACGGCAGCGAGCTGTACACGGTGGGCGCCTGCGAAGGCTTGGGTCTAGCGGGCCCGCAGGAGGACGAATGCGCGACGGTGCCGGATCTGTCGAGCGGCGTCGTGCTGCCGTGGGACAAGACGCGCGCCTGGTTCGCGAGCGACCTCTACTATCACGGTGAACCGTACGCGGGCGATCCGCGCGGCATCTTGCGGCGCGTGCTCGAGCGCGCCGAAAAGCTCGGCTTTCGCTTCAATCTCGGCGTCGAGCCGGAGTTCTACGTGCTGCGCAAAGACGAGCAGGGCCGCTTGTCACCCATCACCAAGACCGAGTTCTCCGGCCCCAACGCTTGCTACGACGTAACGCAAGCCACCGAGAGTGCGCCGTTTTTGGAGCCGCTCGCCGGCTACATGAAAGAGCTCGGTTGGGGCCTCTATTCGTACGATCAGGAGTGCGGCAAGGGTCAGTACGAGTTCGATTTCGCTTACAGCGACGCACTCACGATGTCGGATCGCTTCGTCTTCCTGCGCCACATGGTCAAGAAGGTGGCGGACCAGGTGGGCGCCGTCGCTTCGTTCATGCCCAAACCGTTCGCGGATGATTTCCGCAGCGGCGCGCACTTCAACATGTCGCTCGCCGACACCAAAAGTGGCGAAAACCTGTTCGCCCCGAGCTCGCTCCGTCCCGGCAAGCTCGCGGCGCGCTATGGCGCCAACTGTTCCGACCTGGCGCTGCACTTCATCGCCGGGCTCAAGCTGCACGCGCGCGCCCTCACGGCCGTCACCTGTCCGACCTACAACTCGTACCAAGGCTTGATCGCGCAAGGCGAGCTCGCCGACTTCTCGTGGGCACCGGTGCTGATCGCGTGGGGCCGCAACAACCGCAGCGCCATGTTGCGCCTGCCCGGCAACCGCTACTGCGTCGAAAACCGCGCCGTCGACATGTCGAACAACCCCTACCTCGCCGCCGCCATCTCGCTCGCCGCCGGCCTGGACGGCATCGAACGCGAGCTCGACCCCGGCGAGCCACTCAACGACGACCTCTACCGCCGCGGCCGCAAAGAGCTCAAAGCCGCCGGCATCGGCCTCCTCCCCCGCACCCTGCTCCACGCGCTCGAAGCCTTCGAAGAAGACGCCGTCGCCACCCAAGCCTTCGGCCCGTTCTACCGAGACATCTACCTTGCCCACAAACTCCGCGAGTGGGAACAATCCTTCTACGTCGTCTCCGCCGAACAACGCCGCAAATTCCTCACCTTCATCTGAGCGCCAGCAGGGCCAACGAAACCGTTCTCGCACCGGCACGAACGCTGTTCGGCTGCGCTTCGTGCCAGCTGCGCTGCCCGCCCGTTGCTTCGTCGCTCATTTCGCCGGTTGCGGTGTAGATACTCGCGTATATACTTATGGTCATGGTCGCGCGCGCAAAGCTGTTCAAGAATGGCGGAAGTCAGGCAGTTCGTTTGCCCAAGGGCTGCCGTTTCCCGGACGATCAACGCGAGGTGGTCGTTCGGAGAGTTGGTCGGCGCGTGGTTCTCGAGCCGGTCGACGCTTGGCCCGAGAAGTTTCTTGCTTGCATTGGCGCTTGGCGCGACGGCATCCCTCGCCCGAAGAGTGATTCCGTTGCAAAAGTCAAAGATCCGTTCGCATGACCGACCGAAGGTTCATGCTCGACACCGATTCCGTGAGCTTTGTCCTTCGTGGAGAGGGCGGTGTCGGTGAACGCCTCACCGAACACGCGCCTTTCGAGGTCTGTCTTAGCGCCATGTCCTTGTCGGAATTGCGCTTCGGTGCAAACAAGCGACGTTCCAAGCGCCTTCACAAGCTCATCGACACCTTCATTGCATCCATTGAGGTCGTGTCGTTCGACCCTGCGGCGGCTACCATGTTCGGTCGCGTCTGCGCGGCTCTTCAAACCAAAGGCTCACCGATCGGGACGTTCGATACCCTCATCGCAGCGCACGCAATGTCCCTCAATTTGACATTGGTGACCAACAACATGAAGCACTTCAGGCAGGTGCACGGGCTGAAGATTCAAAACTGGTTCCACGACGTCGGCTAACAGGCTTGCCCAAGAAAGCTTGCAGCTGTGGTGCAGGCGCGACCAGCTCTGCGCTTGTTTGATGTCCTTTTTCTGTGAGGCCTTGTCGCCGCCCAGCAGGAGCAAGGTTAGCTGGGGTCGGAGTGCTACTCCGATGCAAGTAGGTCGCGCAGGGCCGCGTCGATGTTGGCGCTGTCTCTGGGAATGCGGTTGGGGCCGCCGGCGATGTGACCGAACTTGGAGTCGAGGATGCGCAGCTCGCCACGCCGCAAGCGTGCAACTTCGAGTCGGCTGTCTTCGGTTGGAAAGTACAGATCGGTGTTGCTCGGCATGATGATGGCTCTCGCTTCGATGGCGGCGAGGGCACGGGGCAGGTCGCCTTGGTAGTGCGCGTTGTTCGAGATGTTGGCGCGCTGCCAGGTGTCGAGCACGCAGAGCAGGTTGTTGGCGTCGTAGGTTTGGTGGTCGCGCTCCCAGGCGCGGAGCAGGTCTTCGGGCGAGTCGTAGCCGCGTTGTCGATACAGAGCTTCGCGGAAGAAGGCTTGACTGTAGGCCCAGCCGGCGTAGACGCGGCCGAAGGCGGCGAGGCCGCGCAGCGGGGGAGACTGGTAGTTGCCGTCTGCGAAATCTGGATCGGCCAATAGCGCCGCTTTGACGCCTTCTAGAAAGACCCAGTTGTGAGGTGACGTTTTGGCGGAGCCGCAGACGGCTAGCAGGCGCTGTACGCGGTCGGGGAAGAGGGCGGCGTGGTGGTAGGCTTGCTGGGCGCCCATCGACCAGCCGAAGGCGAGTGAGAGTCGCTCTACGCCGAAGCGTTCGTGCAGGAGGCGCCAATGCGCTTGCACGTTGTCGAGCAGGCTCACGCGCGGGAAGCGCGCGCCACCTTGGGTGAGGTGGTTGCTGGGCGACGACGATTCGCCGTTGCCGAACAGATTGGGGATCACCACGAACCAGCGCTCGGGGTCGAGGGCGCGGCCTGGTGCGACGAGCGGCAGGTTGTCGCGGTGGGTGCCGGTGTAATAGGTCGGAAAAAGCACGACGTTGTCGCGAGTGGGCGACAGCTCGCCGCGCGTGACGTAGGCGAGGCGCGCCTGCTCCAGCACTTGGCCTGATTCGAGCGTCAGGTCGCCCAGCTCGAAGATTTCAGGGGCCTGCATGCGTGGCTATGCCTAACATCGCACAGGTTTCGGCTGGTGCTCCCGTTTCGCTTTGCTCCGAGCTTCTGGCTGGTGCGGATCGCGCTGCTGCGCGGCTTGGGGCTGATCTATGCGGTCGCGTTTCTGATCTTGGTCCGACAGGGGCCGGCTTTGATCGGCGAACGGGGCATCCTGCCGGCAGCGCGTTTTACGGCGTGGGTGATACGGAGCTTGGGCTCGCGTGGCGCCGCGTTCTGGGAGCTCCCGAGCGTGTTCTGGATCTCCGCGAGCGACGCCTGGCTGCAGGCGGGCGCATGGCTGGGGCTCTTGGGCGCGCTCGCGACGTTGGCCGGCTTCGTCAACGCGCCGCTCTTGGTGGTGCTGTGGGCGCTGTACGTGTCGTTCACGCACATTGGCCAAATCTTTTATGGCTACGGCTGGGACATGCTGCTGTGCGAGGCGGGATTTTTGGCGGTGTTCTTGGCGCCGGGCTGGCGGCCTCGCGAGCTCGATCCGTCGTCGCCACCGCCGCTCGTCGTGATCGTGCTGTTTCGGTGGCTCGTGTTTCGCGTCATGTTCGGAGCAGGGCTGATCAAGCTGCGCGGCGACCCGTGTTGGACCGATCTCACTTGCCTCGCCTACCACTACGAGACTCAGCCCAACCCGGGTCCGCTGAGCCCGCTCTTTCACGCCGCGCCGCTGTGGTTTCACAAAACCGGCACGCTGTTCAATCACTTGGTGGAGGTGCTCGCTCCGTTCGGGGTGTTCGGGCCGCGCCGCGTGCGCGCGGTGAGTGGAGCGCTGATTGTCGCCTTTCAAGTCATCCTGATCTCGAGCGGCAATCTGTCGTTCTTGAACTGGCTCACGCTGATCTTGGCGCTGTCGTGCTTCGATGACGGGCAGCTGCTGCGTGTCTTGCCCCAGCGCTTGCGCGCACGGGTGTCTCGCCGGCTCGAAGGGCTGGGCGACGCGGCGCTGTCGCGGCCGCGGCGCTACGGCTCCGTCGCGCTCGCAATCTTGGTCGGTGTGCTCAGCATCAATCCGGTTTGGAATCTGCTGTCGCCGCGCCAGGCCATGAATGCGTCGTTCGAGCCGTTCGGGCTGGTCAACACGTATGGCGCCTTCGGTAGCGTGAGCCGTGAGCGCTACGAGCTAATCATCGAAGGCACCGATTCGCCGACCGCCGAAGGCGCGAAGTGGCGCGAGTACGAGCTGCCGTGTAAGCCCGGCCGGGTCGATCGGCGCCCTTGCTGGATCACGCCCTATCACTACCGGCTCGACTGGCAGCTCTGGTTCGTCCCCCTCTCGCCGAACCAGCAAGCGCGCTGGTTCACGTTGCTCACCGCCAAGCTCCTTCTCGGCGATCCGCGCACCCTCGCGCTCTTCTCCGAAAATCCGTTCCCGGATCACCCGCCGAAGCTCATCCGCGCCACCTTCTACCGCTACCGCATGGCGCCGCTCAGCGACCCCGCCTTCTGGCACCGCGAACCCGCCGGCACCTATATGCCTCCCACATCGCTACAAGACCTCGAAAACGACTCCGCACGTCACTGAATCTTCGCGGTGGCGCTGAGCGAATGATGGCCGGGCAGTGTTCGTGCCGGGGCGAGAACGGGTTCGTTGGCCCCTGGGACTAGGGTTCGACGCCCCAGATTACGGTGTTGCCGTTGAGGACGACGATGTGGTCGGGGTTGTTGAAGGAGTAGTCGTCGGCTTGTTGGAGCTTGAAGAGGCCGCCGCCGTTGGCGCCGGCGCGCCACGAGGTTTTGAGGGCTGACTCTCCGGACATGTCGCCCGCTTCACAGGTGATTTCGATGTACGAGTCGGCGCCCGTCTTCGGCGTGGGCATGTCCACTAACTCGGCGGTGCACGACTTGTTGCCCATGTTGCTGACTGGGCCGAACTGCGACCAGCGCACCTCGGTCATCGGTGCCGCGATCTCGTTCGTGAAGTAATAGCGAATCTTCAAGTCGCCGAGCGCGAAGTCTTCAGCGCTGCCGTTGCTGAACAAGAGCTCGCCGCCGAGCCAATCGACTTCGCTGGTCATGCTGTCCGGCTTGAAGGCCATGGTGAGGCCGTCGACAGGCATGTTCACGGTGCCGGTGCCGCCGCTACCGCCGGTGCCGGTGCCACCGGTGTCGGCGCCGCCTTCGTTATCGGTGCCGGCGCTGCCGCCGCTGCCCTTGCCGCCCTTGCCACCGACGCTGCCCGCCGGCGGAAGCGCCGTGCCGCCACCTTTGCTCGAGGTGCCGCCCTTGGACGCGGCGGTGCCGCCCTGAGCCGGCTGTGCGGTGCCGCCGGTGCCGCTGCTCACGCTCCCGCCGAGGTTCAATTTGCCGGCTTTTCCGCCGTCGTCGTCCTTCATCACGATGTCTTCGGGGTCCTCCTGCCGGGCGCAGGCGACGGCCATCAGGAGCAGCGTGGCGGCGAATGAATAGCGGGTGCGAAGTTGCATGGCTGTTCTCCGTGTCAGAGCTTCAGGACGAGCTCGAAACCTTCTCCGCGATTGTCGAATGTGATTCGGCGCTGCGAGACTGCGTGTTTGTGTCCGTCGCGCTCGATCTCGTTCGGCGATGATCCGTGCACGACGACGGTGAGCGACTTGCGCTGATGTTCGGGGTAGCCCTGACCAGTCACGCTCGCGCGCACGCGCAGCTCGTTGCCCTTGCGGGTGGTGGTGAACGTGGTGCGCAGGTACGCGCCCTTGGCGTGCGCTTTGGTGCGGCCGTCGTCTTCGTGCAGCGTGGACCGGAATTCTCCGTCTTCGGCGGGCACGAATAGGTGCAGCTCGAGGTCGGTCGCGTGGTGCTCACCCGTCGAGCGCAGCGCGCGCGCATGGCAGGCGATGATCGATCCGCCGCGCGCGAACAGCGGAATGCGTTCGAGCGGTGCCGCCGCGGTGATGTAGTGCTCGCCCGCGTGCGCTTGACCCGAGTGCCAGTCGTACCAAGTGCCGCGCGGCAGGTACACGGTGCGCGCGACCTTGCCCGGTTCGGTGACGGGAGCGACGAGAAGTGCGTCGCCGAGCAGGAAGGCGTCGTCGGTGTCGCGAGCCGTCGGATCGTGCTGAAAATCGAACAAAAGCGGGCGCTGGATGGGCGCACCGGTTTCGTGTGACTCCCAGAACTTGGAGTACAGGTAAGGCAGCAGCTTGTAGCGAAGCTCGAGCGACTCGCGCACGATCTTCTCCACCGAGGCGCCGAACGACCAGGGGTACTGATCGGGCTCGCCCATGATGGCGTGGCAGCGGCTGAACGGCGTGAGCGTACCGTACTGGAACCAGCGCACGGCCATCTCGGGGTTGGGTGTGCCGGCAAAGCCCGGGATGTCGGCGCCGATGAAGGGCTGACCCGATAGGCCCAAGCCGAGCGCCATCGGGATGCCCATCGCCAGGTGCTCCCAGTCCGAATAGTTGTCGCCCAACCACTGCGCCGCGTAGCGCTGGATGCCGGCGAAGCCCGCGCGGCTGAGGATGAACGGGCGCGCATTCGGGTCGTGGCGGTTGAAGCCTTCGACCGTCGACATGGCCATCAAGAGGCCGTACTGATTGTGAAAGCGCTCGTGCGAGTGGTTTTGCCCGTCGCGATCGAAGCGCATGCTGAACGGCTCGACCTCGCCCGTGGCGGGCTCGTTCATGTCGTTCCAAATGCCGGCCAGGCCTTGGCCGAGGTGCTTGGCGGTCAGCTCTGCCCAGAAAGTACGCGCCTTTTCCTGCGTAAAATCAGGGAAAACGGTGCGGCCGGGCCACACCTGCCCGACGTACAACTTGCCGGTCTCGGTCTTGCAGAACACGCCCTTGGCGCGCCCTTCTTCGAACACCGAGTAGCCGGGGTCGAGCTTCACGCCTGGGTCGACGATGGTGATGACCTTGAAGCCGTCGGCTTCGGCGGCCTTCATCATCTTCGGCACGTCGGGGAAGCGCTCCTTGTGCCAGGTGTAGACGCGGTAGCCGTCCATGTAGCCGATGTCGAGCCACAGGGAGTCGCAGGGCAGGTTACGACGGCGGTACTCGCGGCCAATCTCCGAGAACTCTTCTTGCGAGTAGTCCTTCCAGCGGCACTGGTGGTGACCGAGCGACCACAGCGGCGGCGGCTGCATGCGCCCCGTGAGGGCCGTGTACTGCTCGAGGATGCTCGGTAGCTCCGGTCCGGCGAACACGTACTCGGTGTACTGGCCGCCGTGGAACAGGTACCGGTAGCGCTCGCGCTCGCTGAAGTCGAAGCTCGCCTTGTAGCCGTTGTCGATGAAGAAGCCGGCCAGCTTGGCGTCGCCGTCGGCGGCCAGGCGCGCGTGATAAAAGAACGGAATCGACGTGTAATATGGGTCGAAGCGCGGGCTTTTCCCGGGCAAGTCGACGTCGGCCTCGAACACGCGCTGCTGCTTGAGCACGTCGGGTGCGAGAATGTCGGTGTTCCACAGCACCAGCTTGCGGCCGCGCCGGTTGCTGGGGCCGGTCTTTTGACCCAAGCCGTAAATGGGGTCGTGCAGGCCGAGCACGCGGCTGATCATGAACGAGTCGTTGAGCTGCAAATAGCCGCGGCTCTTGCCCTGCTCGTCGAGCTCGTCCTCGAAGATCACGCTGCCGTCGCTGCGGTAAGCAGCGAGGCCGAAGGCGCGCTTGGTGATCACCAGCTTGAGCGCGCTGCTCTTCAGCGTGATGGTATCCGCGCCGTCTTCGACCTCGAAGCGCGGCGGCTCGCCCAGCGTGGCCGACACCGCGAACGTCGGGGCTTCGTCGAAGCGCCCGGCTTGCGAGATCGCGAGCTTGAGCACGTCAGCTCGCACGAACTCGGCGCGGAAACGCTCCTCGCCGACATTTAGTACGATACCGCGCTCGGTACGCGACAGCGCCGAAGCGTTGCCGAGGGGCGCGTAGTATCGCAGCTCAGTTTCAGCCAATGACATTCATACTCCGTCGCGCGTGCTTGGAAGGAACCGTGCTCTGTGAGACGCGGATCTTCCTCATGAAATGCTCTGGCGAGAGCCAGGAGCCGCCTACCCAGTAGTCGTAGTTGCGGTTGATGCCGGTGCCTTCGCCCAGGTCGTTCCAGGTCGCGAGCACCAAGAGCTCGGCGTCGCTGGACTCGTGCAGCACCTGCTCGAGCAGCTCGGAGCCTTTCACCAGCAAATCGCTGGCCGAGGCGAGCTCACCGGGGCGGTCGCGCCCGACCGAATCCCAGCGCACCATGGCGTGGTCGATGACGTGGCCGTTCATGCGCGAACGGCTGCGCTTCTCCGGCAAGTCGAAGGTAAACCAGCTGAAGCGCGAGTCAGCCAGCGCGTCGAGGCGCGGGTCGTCGAAGTAGGCGCCGTCCACGCACAAGAATGGCGGCTCACCGAACTCGGCTTCGAACAAGCGCTTGAGGTGAGCGAGTAGCTCCGACGACTTGTAACGCGGCTGCAGCGTGCCCGCGTTGTAGAAGTAGATCAGCGGCTTGCCCTTGAAGCGGTACCAGTGGCGCTTATCGATCTGCCGGAAGAACGGCTGCCACTTGGCCTCGTAGATGGTGCGCGCTGCCGCCTCCGGATCGGACAGGTCCGGGCGCTTTTGCCAAAACGGGCCGAACCACGGTTGACCCCAGGTCCAGGTGTCGTCGAACAGCGCGAGCTTGAGCGGGTCTTCGAGGCTATTGAGCGCGCGCGCCAGCGGAGCCAGCTTTTCGTGCTGAATATCTGGGCCGTACACGTTGAGCAGGAAAAAATCCAAGCCCGCCCACTTGGCGTCGCACAGCTCACGCCGCCAAAAGCCGGCCTCGCTCGGCACGTAGTGCCCGCGCGCACCGCGCTCGAAGCCGTAGAGCTCGTGCGGCTCGTGCATGCCGAGCGCGTGGCTGCTGGCCCAATCAGGTGCGCAATTGGTGCCGCCCGGGCAGTCGAAGAAGAACATGAACACCGCGCCGACTTGGCGCGACGTGCCGCGCTCGGGCGCGCCGAGTAGCTCGGGATGTGCCTGCCAGGGGTCGCCGAAGGCGAGCGAGCACTCGCGGCCGTGCTCGCGCAAGAGCAGACGGACGAGGTCGACGCGGCGCAGGCGCGGGTTCTGGCGAAGCTCGCGGGCCCAGCGTTTCACCAGCTCGTTTGGCGCTGGCTGTCCGGTGATCTGCGCGTGGGCGGCGCGTACGAACGTCTCCGGGGTGTGACCCACATTCACATCCACCGTCTCACGTCGGACGATGTTGCCGTTCCAGTCGGGTTTGAGCTGGAAAGGCCGGGCGTGCGCAGTGCCGGCGCCGAGAATGGTTGCCGAGTTAGCCATGTGCTCGCCGTTTCGCGCTATGTTGTTGAACTACGCCATGCCGTCCCGAAAGGCCGAGCAGATCATTAAGGTGTTGCGCGACGAGATCGTCTCCGGCGCGCGTGGACCCGGGTCGCGACTGCCGACCTACGACGCGCTGATGGAACAGTTCGGCGTCACGCGCCCCACTGTGGCGCGTGTGGTCGCTGCGCTGCGCGACGAAGGGCTGGTCACCTCGCACGGTGAGCGCAGCTTGTTCGTGTCCGATCAGTTGCCGCATCACAATCGCTACTTGTGGGTCACCAGCGAGCAGCCCGGCTCGCTCGAGTGGACGAACTTCCTCGCGACCTTCCTCGAGCTGATCGAGCGCCGCGAGACCGGCCTGGCCGGCGACGTGACCGCGCTGGTCGGCGTGGACGGGCGCGAGAACAACCCCGCTTACCAAAAGCTGTGTGAGGTGATCGAGCAGGGCTCCGTGGCCGGCCTGTTCCTGATGAGCTCGAGCACCATGTTCCTGCTGCCGGTGCTGCAGAAGCCGGGCTTGCCGCGCGCCGCGATCTGGGCGGCCCTGCCGCACTCCGGCCTGCTGCAGCTCGATTTCGCGGGCCTGATCGACCGCGCTGCGGAGCGGCTGATCGAGCACGGCGAGCGAGTGGCGGTGCTGTCGCCGCACGCGCCGAACTTGGCGGAGGCGCAGCAGCGCCTGCTCGCGCGCGGCCTCTCGCGACAAGACTTGCTGCCGCTGCACGTCGGGCCCGTCGGCTGCGAGCACGTTACGCAGCTGCTGTTCGATCGCGCCGATCGCCCCGACGCGCTGTTCATCACCGACGACAACTTGGTCGAGCCGGTGCTCGAAGGTTTGAAGCTCGCGGGAGTGACACCCGGTCGCGACGTGTACGTGCTCGCGCATTGCAACTGGCCGCGGCCGTACGGCGCCGACGCGGGCATCGAGCACATCGGCTTCGACCTGCGCGAGATCTTGAGCGTGGCCGCCGACTGCATGCGTGCTCAGCGCGCCGGCGAGACCGAGCCGGTGCGACGCGTGGGCGCGCGCTTTCGCGAAGAGCTCTTGTAGTCTCGTCGCTCGCGTGTCGCCGCGGCGCATGCCACCGCTCCGCGCGATAGCTCGTGCGCTTTTTACGGCGTAATCGAGGGTTGAAGTGCGACGAGTGTCCATCACGTGCGCGTCGAGCGAGCCGTGTGCGAGCGGCAAACTCGCTTGTTTTGCGCAGGATTGCGCAGAAGGCGTCCGTTCGTTATGCGGCCAGGTGCAGAGTCGGTCAAACCAAATCGTGGTCAAACGCCGTGATTTACCGGGGTTTTGGCATCAACAGGCTTCGGTAAATATCGACTTTTGACCACGTTTCCGCTTGCTGGCCAGTTGATCGATGATACCAATGCGTGAGTCGTAGTTGCATCGTGCGCCGCGCGAGTGCGCGCTTCCCGTGCAACTCGCGGAGGCTTGCTCATGCGCTCGATGTTCGACCGATCGGTTCGCTCTGGTTTGCCCGCTTCGGTGCTGTTTTTGGCTGTTGCGTGCCAGGCAGGCGGAAGCGGCGGCAGCAAGGCAGACGGCGGCGGCGCGACGACGTCGAGCGGTGCCACCAGCGGTAGCGGCGGCAGCGGTAGCAGCACCAGTCACGGTGGTTCGCTGGTCCTGCCGGTGGGCGGCATGGACACTGGCAGCGAAACATTATCCGGTAACATCTTTTCCGACTCGGGCGCAGAAATCACGGTTAGCGGTGAGGTGAAGGACGTTCACCTCGAGCTCCGCGGTTTCGACGAAACTCCGATCACGGAGGGCGTGACCTGGTCGGTCGACGACACCAAGATCGGCTCGATCAGCGGCGACGGAACCTTCCACGCCAACGGTTACGTGGGCGGCATCGTCAACATCTCGGCCACGGTCGGCATGGGCTCGCTCAGCGTGGCGCTCGTGGTCAACGTCGATATCACGAACGCCGCGACCGGCGTGTCGGAGGCCGATCGCGGCGCGCTCGAAGCGGGCGGCAGCACCGACGCGAAGTTCAAGTTCCTTTATCCGCAGGACAAGACGGTATTCCCGCGCGGTCTCGCCTCGCCGCAGTTGCAATTCGCCGGCACCGCCGCCACCGCGACGTACACGACCATCACGCTGCCGTACTTCAGCTACAAACAGTACAGCGCCGGCTCGACCCCCACGCGCATCACGATCCCCGAGCCGGTGTGGAAGGGCATGACCCTCACGGCAGGCGCGGAGGATGACGTCGAGCTCGCCGTGACCAAGACCAGCGGCGGTCAGGTGAGCGGCCCCGTCAAGCAAACGTACCGGATTGCTCAGGCGAGCATGAAGGGCATCATCTATTACAACACCTACAGCTCACCGCTCACCATGGGCACGAGCGACGCGGACAAGGGCGGCATCCTGCGCATCAAGGCGGGCGGCACGGCCGAGGTGGTGACGCGCGGCTGTCGCGTGTGCCACGCCGTGAGCTCGAACGGTAGCGTGCTCGCTGCCGGCTACGGCTACCTCTTGCCGCCGCAAGACAATCCGCCGGCAGACAAGCTCGCGCCTGCCGGTCGTGAGTACCAGCCGAAAGAGAGCATCTCCTACGACCTTTCGAGCGATGGCTTGCCGACGCCGCGCGCCACTGTCGACAACGGTGTGCTGTTTCCGTTTGCTGGTCTCACGCCGGACGGGGCAAAGGCGCTCAGCAACGGGCTGCC
>JBEHXA010000137.1:0-13907 GCA_048498935.1 Myxococcota bacterium | reverse complement strand
CCCGAGGGCATGATCCAAACCAGCCGGCCCCCGGCTGCCACGGAGCTCAGCGGCGCCACTCGATCTCGTTCGATCTCGTTCGAGGAAGAAGCCCCGGAGTCCAGGAACGGCAAACGCGGACGCCGGCTCAGCGCCGTGCTGATCGTCGCGGCAGCCGGTCTGGCTTGGCTGTTGCTCCGCAAGCCGACGCCCGACTCCACCACGCCGCCGCTCAGCGAGGCCGTGAGCAGCGCGCCAGCGCCCGTTTTGCCCCCGACACGAGCGGAGACGCTACTGCGTCTGCACGGGAGCAATACGATCGGACAAGAGCTCGCACCACGGCTCGCCGAAGCCTTCTTGCGCAAGCGCGGCTTCGCAAGCGTGGAGCGCAAGGTCACGGCTGAGCGCAGCCAGGTATTGGGGCGCGACCCTCAAGACGGCAAGCAACGCGACATCGAGGTACTAGCGCTCGGTTCGGCGACCGCGTTCTCGGATCTTGCGGCCGGGACTTGCGACGTCGGCCTCAGCTCGCGACGCATCAAGCCGAACGAAGCCGACACGCTTCGCCAGCTGGGCTTGGGGGATCTGGAGTCGGCAGCCGGCGAGCACGTGCTGGGCATGGACGGCATCGCGGTGATCGTGCATCCGAACAGCCCGCTCCAGCGCCTGGATTTGCCGACGTTGAAGCGCGTGTTCACGGGCGAGCTGAGCGAGTTCGACAAGGTCGGCGGCACCGGCCCGATCCACCTCTATGTGCGCGACGAGCGCTCGGGCACCTTCGACACGTTCAAGCACTTGGTGATGGGAGACGCCCCGGTGGCTGCATCAGCTACGCGCTACGCCGACAGCAGCGAGCTGTCCGGCGCCGTCGCGCGCGATCCGAACGGCATCGGCTTCATCGGCATTCCTTACGTGCGCAGCGCGCGCGCCCTGGCCGTCGGCGAGCAGGGGGCCGCGACGCTCTTCCCGTCGGCGTTCACGGTCGGCACCGAAGGTTACGCTCTATCGCGTCGACTCTACCTCTACTTGCCGGTGCAGAAGGTGACGCCGCTGGCGCTCGAGTTCGTCGATTTTGCCCTTTCGGGCGAGGGGCAAGAGGTCGTCAAAGCGTGCGGCTTCATCGACCTCACGCTTCACGCGAGTGAGCTCGGAGATTGCTCGCGCTGCCCGCTGCGCTATGCCGCGCTGGCGCGCAGCGCCAAACGCCTGTCGCTCGACTTTCGCTTTCGCACCGGCAGCGCCGAGCTCGACAACCGCGCGCTCCGCGATCTCGACCGCATCGTCGCCTTCATGCGCGACGCCAACCAATCGCGCATCACCCTGGTCGGCTTCTCCGACAGCCTCGGGTCACCCGCTCAAAACCTGAAACTCTCCCAAGAGCGCGCCAAAAAAGTCGCCGACGAGCTCCAGGCACGCGGCGTGCGCTCCATCACCCTCGAAGCAATGGGCCACGAGCTCCCGGTCGCCTCGAACTCCAGCGAAAACGGCCGCGAAAAGAACCGCCGCGTCGAAGTCTGGCTGCGCTAAACGAGCCACACCCGCACGCTCCGCTCGCAGACGTTGAGGTTGCTGGCACAATTCGGGCGTCGACATCCCGCTGAAATTCATGTCGCATTTGCGACAACAAAAACCTGAATGAATCCGCGCTGCGATCGGCGACCTGACGCCATGTAGCAGCTGCGACAAGGCGTCAGGTCGCGAACAGCTGGTCTAAGTGTCGGGGCTGGGGCGCCCCTTCCGCCCTCGAAACGCACAATGCGCGCATTCCCCTTGGTGGACCCGCGCGGCCGGACTCGTTGGGTAAATGCGCCCTCTTGCGGAAGCGGGGCGTCGGTAGTTGGGCGGGCGGGCGTGTGGCGGATGTCGCGATTGCGACTTGGCGTCAGTTGCGCTTGGTGGCCGCGAAATGATTGGTTTTTTTGTGTCGCAAATGCGACATGGATCCGCGAGTCGGATCCCTATCTGTGCGGCGCGAGGTCGCGGCGCGGGCTCGGGGCTGTGAACGCGCGATGACTGAAAGCGCGTAGCGACCGAGATCGGGCAACGCAGAGAGATTAGTCGCGCGAAGACATGAAGATGCGGAGCACGTACCAGAACATCAGCGTGACGGAGCTGAAAAGCTGGAGCGAGGCGCCGACGTAGCGATCTTCGGGGAAGTGGTGAACGACGTTCGAGGTGTCGTAGAGAATCGCGGCGCCCGCGAACGCGACCATGGCCACGGAGAAGAACATGCCGAGCTGGAAGCCGAACAGCACGCCGCCCACGATGAGCAGCATCGCAGCCACGCCGCCCCAGATCATCACGGAGCGCAAGAACGAGAAGTCCTTCCGCGTTACGAGCGCGATGCCGGTCAGGCACGCAAAACCGAGCAGCGTGACGATCGCGGCGCTCGAAATCACTCCGGGCGCCATGGCGTTCGCGATAACGAGCAGCGGCACGAAGATCAGCGCCTCGATCACCACGTAGCCAGCGAGCGCCGCGTATTGGGCCGGGAGCGAGCGTGCCGTTTGCGCCACGTGGCTCGCCGCCCAACCCGCCACCATGAAGCCACCGAGCACCAAGAGCCAGCTGACGCCGAGCATCGAACGGGCGATGGCGTGTGCGATGCCGGTTTGAAACAGCACAATCTCGATCGCGGCAAAGGCCACGATGGCGCCGAACAGGTGATTGTAGGTCCGCGCGATGAAGCGACCGCGTGCTTCGACTGGGTCGTACGCCTGGCCGATGGCTTGATGACCGTATCCCGGTTGCATGCGTGCACTCCTTTTTGGCGGCGCGCGGCTGCGGCGTCGCGTAAGCAGCATAGCGCAAGCCGCGCGGCTCCCCAACTTGGTACTATTTGACACATGAAGCTCCCCGTTCAGCCACCCGTGCTGCCGATGTTGGCCAAACGCGTGGGCGCGCTACCCGACGACGGCGATTGGATTTTCGAGCCCAAGTGGGACGGCTTCCGTGCGCTGGTGTTTCGCGACGGCGGCGAGGTGATGATCCAGAGTCGCGACTCCAAGTCGCTCAATCGCTACTTTCCGGAGCTCATCACCCCCATCACCGATCAGCTGCCGGAGCGCTGCGTGCTCGACGGCGAGCTCGTAATCGCGCGCGGAGGCGTGCTCGACTTCGATGCGCTGCAAATGCGGATTCATCCCGCCGCTTCGCGCGTGCGCATGCTTTCCGAAGAGCTACCAGCAGCGATCGTGTTCTTCGACTTGATCTCGGAGGGCGACATCTCGCTCGTCGAGCTACCGTTCGCGGAGCGCCGTGCGCGGCTCGAGAAGGTGCTGGCTGGTGCCGAGCCGCCGATCTTCGTGACACCGGCAACCAAAGACCGAGCTGTCGCAGCCGACTGGTTCGCCCGCTTCGAAGGTGCTGGGCTCGACGGTGTGATGGCCAAATCACCGCAGGGCGCCTATGAGCCGAACAAGCGTTCGATGCTGAAGATCAAGCACGAGCGCGAATGCGACTGCGTCGTCGCCGGCTTTCGCTGGCACAAGAAGGGCAACCGCGAAGCCGTCGGTTCACTGCTCCTCGGCCTTTACGACAGCTCCGGCAGCCTGCATCACGTTGGCGTGTGCGCCAGCTTCACGGACAAGAAACGCCAAGAGCTGGTGGAATTCTTGGCGCCCTATCGCGAAAATGCGCTCGAGCAGCACCCGTGGCGCGCCTGGGCCGAAGGCGTAACCGGCGAAACCGGCGAACAGCGCATGCCGGGCGGCCAGAGCCGCTGGAGCCAAGGCAAGGATCTCTCGTGGGAACCGCTACGCACCGAGCTGGTCGTCGAAGTCGCCTACGACCACATGCAACGCGACCGCTTCCGCCACACCGCGCAGTTCCGCCGCTGGCGCACCGACAAGCCCCCCACCGAGTGCACCTACGCCCAACTGGAAGTCGTCCCGCCCGAAGAGCTCGCGCGCCTGTTCGGTAGCGGAACCTGATGCTAACTCTCGCCCTTCTTCGCCTTCGCGCGGTGCTCCCGCATCGCTTCCCTCCACGCGCGTGTGGGATCGTCGTCGGGGTCGGGCGTTTCCTGTGGCGGGTGCTCGGCTTCGGGGACGTGCTGCAAGTTGACGCGGATGCGGGTCCAGGTCGACGAGCGGCCGCGCATCGCGTCGATCAGGACGTCTTCGGGAGCCAGAAGCGCGGTGACGCTGGGGTATTTGGCCTTCCAGCGTTCGAGGCCGGCGAGCGCTGCCTCTTTGTTCGGTGAGTTGGCGATGACGAGCAGGGGCAGTTTGGCGCGCTTGGCGCGAGGCTTTGCGGCGGCGGGCTTTTTCGCGCGTGAGGGGGCGACGCGCGGGGCTTCACCGTCCATTTTTTTGAAGTGCGGTGGCCAGGGAGCGTCGCCGAGACCGCTGGCTTCGTCGCGGGCGGCGAGCTCGAGCAGGCTCTCGAGCGATGCGGCCTCGCTGTCCATGTCGGCGTGTGGGTCGCCCAGCTGAGCGAAGCGCGCGGGCAGTGTCAGCACCGTGAAGTCGGCGGGGTCGCACTCGGCGACCTCGTGCCAAAACAGCGGAGCCGAGACGCGCGCGTCGGGCAGTGGGCGCACCGAGTAGGCCGAGCAAGTGGTGCGATCTTTGGCGTTCTGGTTGTAGTCGAGGAAGACGCCGTGCCGCTCCTCCTTCCACCACTTCGAGGTCGCGAGGTTGGGCACGCGCCGCTCGATTTCTCGAGAAAGCGCGAGCGCAGCGCGCCGCACCTCGCTGAAGCTCCAGCGCTGCTGAATGCGCGCGTTGACGTGAATACCGCGCGAGCCGCTGGTTTTCACGAAGCCGCGCAGACCATGCTCCTCGAGCAACGCCTTTACCTCGAGCGCCACGCTGCGCACGTCTTGCCACTGCACCCCGGGCCCTGGATCGAGATCGACACGCAGCTCGTCAGGGTGATCGAGATCGCCCGCTCGCACAGGGTGCGGGTGCAGCTCGACGCAACCGAGGTTCACCACCCAGGCTAGCCCGGCCACGTCGTCGACCACGACCTCTTTGGCGGTACGGCCCGACGGGAAGCTGAGCGTGGTGGTGCGCAGCCACTCTGGCAGTTTTTCGGGAGCACGCTTTTGGTAGAACGGCGGAGCCTCTGCGCCGTTGACGAAGCGCTTGAGCACGATCGGGCGATCGCGAATGCCGGTGAGCGCTCCGTCTGCGACCGCCAAGTAATAGCGCACCACGTCGAGCTTGCTGAGCGAGAGCTGCTTCCAAAAGTAAGGCTTACCCGGGTGCGTGACGCGCACCTCGCGGCCCGCGACCGAAAGCACTTCCACGTCCGAGTCGTCGCTCACCTGACCGAGCCTACACTGGCAGCGGCCGCGATTTCAGCCTACACCGGCGGCGATGCCGGATACCAAGCAGGACGTCTTGGACATGCTTCGCGACTTGACGGAGCTGACCCTGCTGGAAGAGGCCGATCCGCAGTCGTTTCGCGTGCGCGCCTACGAAAACGCCACGCAAGCGATCGCCTCGCAAGCGAGCGACCTGGGGCGCCTGTCACTGAAAGATCTGCAAAAGATTCACGGCGTCGGCAAGAGCACGGCCGAGAAGGTGCGCGAGCTGCTCGAGACCGGCAAGGTGACCAAGCTCGAGGCCTTGCGTCAAAAGTATCCGCGCAGCCTGGTAGCGCTGTTGCGCTTGCAAGGCGTCGGCCCCAAAGCAGTGCGCCGACTGCAGGCCGAGCTCGGCGTGCTGTCGCTCGACGACCTGCGGCGCGCCATCACGGAGCAAAAGCTGCGCGCGCTCAAGGGCTTCGGCGAAAAGTCCGAAGGCAAGCTGCGCCAAGCCATCGAGCGGCTGGAGCAACAAGGTGCGCTCACGCGGACGCCTATTTCAGTGGCATTGCCGCATGCTCAGCGCATCGTGGGAGAGCTCGCAGCGCTGCCGGGCGTGACACACGCCAGCTACTGCGGCTCGCTGCGACGCTTTTCGGAGACCGTCGGGGATATCGACATCGTGGTGGTGTCGACGAACCCGGGCGCCGTGATGGATGCGGTGGTGGCGCTCCCGATGGTCGATCAGGTGCTGGGGCGCGGTGAGACCAAGACCAGCATCGTGACCCAGCGTGGCGTGCAGGTGGACGTGCGAGTCGTGCAGGCTCACCAGCTCGGTGCGGCTTTGCTCTATTTTACCGGCTCCAAGTCGCACAACGTCAAGCTCCGGCAGCGCGCGCTCACGCGCGGTTGGACGCTCAACGAGTACGCACTCTCGGAGCTCGACGGCGGTAAGGTAATCGCCAGCGAGACCGAGCACGACATTTACCGGGCGCTCGGTCTCGACTTCATTCCCCCGGAGCTGCGCGAAGATTGGGGCGAGCTCGAAGCGGCCGAGCACGGCACACTGCCCCAGCCGATGGGCGCCCTGAGCGGCGATTTTCACGTGCACACGAGCCTCTCCGGCGACGGCCGTTCGAGCCTGGAAGAAATGGTGAGCGAGGCGCGCGCGCGCGGCTATGGCGTCCTGGCGCTGACCGACCACGCTGAGGGGACGCTTTCTGGCGTGGGCCGTGAGGCGCTGCTCGAGCAGCGCGAGCAGGTGCGCGCTCTGCAGCGCGAGCTCGGTGATTCCATGCGCTTGCTGCACGGCGTGGAGCTCAACATCGGGCCTGAGGGCGAGCTCGACTACGACGCCGAATTTCGCAAAAGCTTCGATTGGTGCGTCGCGTCCGTGCACTCGCACTTCGAGCTGGGCCGCGACGCGCAGACCCAACGCGTGCTCCGCGCCATCAAAGACCCGAGCGTGCGCATGATCGGTCACCTCACGGCGCGCATGATCGGTGGACGCCCGCCGATCGAGCTCGACCTGCCGGCGGTGCTGGAGGCGGCGCGTGACACGCAAACCGCGCTCGAGATCAACGGGGCCTTGCCGCGCCTCGATCCGGCGCTCGACGCGCTGAAGCAGGGCGCAAGCCTGGGTGTGACATTCCTACTCACCAGCGACGCGCACCACACGCAAGAGCTCGCGCTCACCGATTTTGCGGCTCGGCACGCAGAGCGAGCGCGTTTGCCCCGCGAGCTGGTGGCCAATACCTGGCCCGCGGAGCAGCTGCGCGCGTGGACGGAACGTCCGCTTCAGAGCTAGCCTGATGGCATGCGTCCACCGCCTGCGCCTCCGGCTTGGGCGTCCTCGCTCCTCAGCGTCGGGATCACCGGCACCAATGGCAAGACCTCGACCACCGGTATGGTCGCAGCGCTGCTCGGCCTGCTGGCGCGGCCCGTCGCGCGCGTGACCACGCTCGGCTGCTTTCTGGAGCAGGAGAAGCTCGAGGTGCCGCCTCATTACGAGGGATTTTTGGAGACCGTGCAGCGCTGCCGTGAAGCAGGCGGGCGCTACGCGGCGCTCGAGCTCACCAGCGAAGCGCTGGCGCTCGGTTTCGCCAAGGCTTGGCCCTGTCGAGTCGGAGTTTTCACCAACCTCACCTTGGATCATTCGGACGCGCACGGATCACCCGAGCACTACCTGGCCTCCAAAGCGCAGCTGTTTCTCGCGTTGCCCAACGACGGCTGTGCGGTGCTCAACGCTTGCGATGGAAACGCGCAGCTGCTCAGTGAAGTGGTCCCGAAGGGCGCCGAGCGGATTCATTACGGTGTCGCGTCGCGCGGGCCTGCCTGGGCGCCACTCGATTTGAGCGCCACGAACATCCAGTTGAGTCTCCAGGGAACGCGCGCAAAGCTCGAGCCCTCGGCACGCTTTCCGGAGCTGCCATCGCAGCTCGAGCTCCGCGCGGTCGGCGCCATTTTCGTCGAAAACGCGCTCGCCGCGCTCGGCGCAGCGCTCTCGCTCGGCGCACCGGCGCGCGAGGCATGTGCTGCGCTCGCCGCGTTGGCGCCACCGCCCGGTCGCTTCGAAGTCGTGCATCGCGATCCGGACGTGATCGTGGACTACGCCCACACGCCCGACGCGCTCGAGCGCACCCTGGTGACCGCACGCGCGCTCTGCCGCGGCACGCTCACGTTGGTGTTCGGCGCTGGCGGCGACCGCGACCGGCTCAAACGACCCTTGCTCGGTGCAGCAGCAGCCGCGGCGGACCGCATCGTGCTGACGTCGGACAACCCGCGCAGCGAACCACCGGAGGCGATCATGGACGAAATCGCCTCAGGCACGCCTGCCCGCTGCCAAGTGCTGCGCGAAGTCGATCGCGAACGCGCCATCGAGCGCGCTCTGGATGGTACGGCGAGCGACGATCTAGTGCTGATCACCGGCAAGGGGCACGAGCGCACCCAAGAAGCGGGCGGGCAGCGCGTCCCGTTCTCCGACGTGGCGATCGTGCGCCGTAGTGTCAAAAAGGCTCCTTAGCGCTGACGCAACGCCGCGAAAACCGGCGTGCGATGACGGTGAGCACGGGCCTTGCAGTACTCACGAGTGGTTGCAAAGAGCGCCGGCGTCGGCCGCGCGATCACGAGGAGGCTCTAAATGGCTGTCGATCGAGCTCGTTTTCTGGTGTTGGCTTCCACCATGGCCGCTGGCGGAGCGCTCGGTTGCGAGCGCGATCCCAGCGCGATGCGCATGCCTCCCGCGGCGCCGTCGGTCGCACCAACGCCGAGCGCGGCGCTGAACCAGGCGCTCAAGTCGGGACCGCTGCTGGTTGATGTCGTCGAGCCGCCCGCAGCCGGCGCTGCAGCGTGCGACGACACCCAGGGCAGCGCCGGAGAGTGCCCTAGCGTCGGTCCTTCCGACGAGGGTGTTTGCGCCAACGTGATCTACAAGCGCTGCACCGAGTTCAAAGCGGCGATGAAGCCGCGCGTCGCCGCGCAAGCGCTCGCTTGCTTGAATGCCTTGAAGGGCAATGATCGGTGCGACCCGGCGCGCATCAATCAATGTGGGCACGCCGCGCTGATGACGGCATGTCCCGAGCCGCCGCGCGCGCGCAAAGGCCAATTGACTGCCGCCTCTTCGAACGAGATGGCGAAGGGCGAAACCGCGAGCGTGATCTTGACGGCCGACGCAACGCCCGACACCTCCCCGGTCGGCACCGCGTGCGCTTCGATTCTACGCGCCTGCGGCGAGCGCTCGCTGGCTCCGACCATGGCTGATTGCCGGCAAACGCTCGCCGGCTTGAACGACGTCGGGCGCGCCAACATGGTCGAGTGCGCGAGCGCTCGCTGCGTGGACGGCGGACTCTACGCCTGCGAGGCGGTTCCGAGAGCGCCCTCCGCCACAGCCACCCGCTGATTTCGAGCCGGGCACGCGCCCGAAATGCCCGCGCCATCGGCGCGAGACGCGGCGTGTCATACTTCGCATGAACGTCGCGTGAGACGTGCATGCTGAAATACTTTCCGTTCGGCGAGAGCTTCGACCCTGGCATGGGCGGGCGCGTGCTGCCGAACGAAGAGGGCCTACTCGAGGTCGATGAGGCCGACTACGTGACGCAGGTGCTGAAGAAGCGCGCGCAGCTCGAGCAATTTCCGAGCGAGTACTTTCACGCCGGCAGCGAAACGTTGGCGGCGCAGTGGGAGGTCGTGCAGCTGGTGCTCCAAGACCTGGCGACGCGCTGGCCCTCTCATTTCGAGCTCGACAAGAGCGGCGCTATTTGGCGCTGGCATAACCGCTTGCTGGGCGAAACCCACACGTTCACGTGGGGGGAAAACTCGAGCTTGCCGCTCATGCCTCTCGATTGGGTCGGACGACAAGTGCAAGAAGATCTGCTGCTCGTCGCTGCGGACGACGTGGGCACGTTCGTGGGCGGCCAGCTCTGCTTTCCCAATGGCTGGGACATCCCCGAACGCCTCGGGCACTCCTTCCTGGGCATGCACACGACCACGCCCAGCTCGACCTTGCCCGGGGTTCACGCCGGTGGGCGCCTGCTCGCTTCGCTTCTTCCCGGCCGCATCTTCTGTCGCATCGGCTGGAACTTGAAACTCACCGCCGAGCTCGATCTGTCGACCAAGCACGCCCACTTGAATCGCACCGGGCTAGCAGGGGCCTCCTCCCTGACCCCAGTCAGCGCGAGCCAGGCGATTTTCGTGCGCATCGAGCGCCAAACCTTCGCAAGACTGCAAAGCTCACCGCACACCTTTTTCGGCATCCACACGTACCTGAGTCCGATCGCGGAAGAAGCGCGCGATCCGGAGCGCGCACGCCGCCTCCTTCGCGTGCTCGAGAGCGCGCCCGCCGACGTCCAGCGCTACAAAATCATCGACGCCGTTCGTCACGCGCTCTTTCCGTACTTGAAGCAGTGCGCGGTGGCCACGTAGCCCAGCGGCTGTTATGCTCGAGCCGCGTAGGGATTTTGGAGGACCGGTGCGGCTGAGCAAGTGGCCTTGGGTGTTTTTGGTTGTCGCGATCGCGGCGCTCACAGCGTGTGGCAAGGGCAAGAAGCCTTCGAAGCACGACGAGATGACCGCGGGAGCTTCGGGCGCGCCGGATGGCTCGGTCGACTCGGGCGGCGAGCCCGGTGCCGGTGGGGTTACGAGCGGCACCGGCGGTAGTGGTCCTTTGCCGACGGGCGGCCAAAGCCCGACGGGCGGCACCGGCAGCGGGCTCTCCGAGGTCGACACCTACGCGAGCGCTTACGCAGCGGCGATGTGCCAGGTCATCAAACGCTGTTGGAAAAACTTCGGGCTGCAGGCGCAAGAAAGCTGCGAAGCCACGCTCGAGCGTCAGTTCCGCGAGGGCAGCTTCGCCAACCTTTCAGTCGCAATCGAAGATGGGCGCGTGCAGTACCGGCCTGACGCGGCGGCCCAATGTGTGAACGGCACCGCCTCGACCAGCTGCGAGAACGGCCTTCTCGTCGACGCGCCAGGCTGCAGCGAAGCTTTCACCGGCAAGCTCGGTGAAGGGGACGACTGCACGCTCGACGCCGAGTGCGCTCCCGACCTCCAGTGCGTGGTGACCGACGCTTGCCCAGGCAAATGTGGCGGTTTCCCGGACGTCGGCGAGCCGTGCGCGGCGCCCAATCGCTGCAAGCCGGGCCTACTCTGCGCGGTCAGCGCCGAGGGGGGCGTGTGTCAGGTGCCGACCGCGATCGGCGGCACGTGCAGCGGCAATGCGCTGTGTGGCCCGCTCCAGTTCTGTCAGGGGCTCGATCGCTCCAATCCGGAGAGCACGGGTATCTGCGCGCCGCGCGACGACCTTTACTCCGGCATGGTGGGCGATGCCTGCGAGGTCGGCGGTGACGCCGGGCTCTGTCGCCCCGAGCTGGTCTGCGTGCTCGACGATCCGACGAGCACCGCGAAAGGGCACTGCGCCGACCGCGTGGGGTCCGGCGCCTGCCAGCTGGCTTTGCCCGACCAGTGTCCGCGCGGACAATTCTGCAAGGTGGGGCTCGGTGCTGGCGAGGGTACGTGCACCCGCAATCCGCAGGTCGGCGAAACGTGCCTCTTCGCCCCCAGCGAGGGCGCGTTGCCCGGCCCGTGTCCAGCCGGCACCTATTGCGATACCCAGAGCATGAAGTGTGAGGCGGGCAAGCGCCTGGGCCAAGCGTGCTCGAGTGACGCGGCCTGCTACAGCAAGAAATGCGGCGAGAGCGGTGCCTGCGTGGCGCCGCTCGAGTGCGAGTGAGCTCAGCGCTCTTGGAGCGCGGCGCGGCGCTTCAACTCGTGCGGATCGATCGTCACCGACAACGGGCTCGCGGCACGCGGCGGTGACGCTTCGCGCAGCCGAGCGCCGTGCTCTTCCCAGAAAGCGCGCGCATCCTCTTGAGTCCAGCGCCCGTGATCGATGCACGCCGCGAGCGCTTGCGCCAAGGCGGCCATGTCCGGATAGCGCCGTTCGGGCTCCTTCTCGAGGCAACGCATGATCACGGCCTCCAGATCCGGCGGCACCCCCCGAACCAGCGCAGACGGGGGCCTCGGCTCTTCAGTCAGGTGAGCCACCATGAAGCGCATGGGGTCTTCCTCGTCGAACATGTGACGACCGGTCAGCAAGCAGTACGCGCTCGCCCCCAGCGAGTACACGTCCGTGGCCGGGCTGGCTCGCTCCGAGTCCTTCAGCACCTCCGGAGCCATGAAGGCCGGTGTACCGATCAGCGTGGCGCCGTCGCCGCTGTCGCTCGCCCGCCGCATCTCCTTCACCAGGCCAAAATCCAGCACTTTTAGCGTATCCCAAACGCCGCCGCGCGAACCCACGATCATGTTCGCCGGTTTCACATCGCGATGAATCAAGCCCGCAGCGTGCGCTTCGGCCAAGGAGCCACAAGCCTGCAGCAAGAGGTGGATCACTCGCGCCGCCGGCATCGGTCCACCCCGGCGCACGAGCACTTCGAGGTCGAGTCCGTCGAGGAGCTCCATTGCGTAGTAAAAGGTGCCGTCGGGAGTCACCCCGTAGTCGTAGATGGCGACTGTATTCGGGTGCGTGAGCTGGCTCGTGATGCGCACCTCGCGCTCGAAGCGCATGAGCGCGGCCTTGCCGTCGTCGCCGTCGAGCTTCAGCAGCTTGATGGCAGTGGGCCGGCGCAACATCAGGTGTTGACCGCGATACACTGCGCCCATCCCACCCTCGCCGAGCTTTTCTTTCAGTTGGTATTGCCCGAGCTGCTCCAGCTGGCGCTCGGCGTTGCGGCTCCGCCGCTGCAGAAGCGCGGTGACGTGAGTGAGCGCGACCAAACCGCCCATCACGAGCGCCAGCGCGAGCACGAGCAGGCCCAACGCGCGCCGCACCGTGTCGCGTAGCGCAAAAGCTTCGCTGGCGTCCTTTTCGGTGATCAGGCCCACCTCGTACTTGGAGAGCCAAGTCCACGCGCCAATCACCTCCACGCCGCGGTAATCCCGGTAACCGTCGACATCCACGCCGTCGCCGCGCTCGGCGAGTGCCCGCTCGACCGCCAAAGTGAACGGCCGCGAGCTGCGCGGCGCCTCGGGTGCCGCGTCCGGATCGCGCCGCTCGAGCTGTAGCTCAGCTGCTGGCGCCTCGGGGCCTAGCTGCCCGCCCGCGCGCAGAGCCTCATCGAAACGACTCGGCGAGATCAGGCGGCCGGTTCGATCGAAGGCGTACGTTTCACCGGTGGAGCCGGAGCGCGCTGCCGAAAGGATCGCGTAAAACTCGTGCGTGGGGTCGAAGACGAGCAACAGCGCCGCGAGCGGTCGGCCCTCGAGGGCGATCGACGCCGACACCGCCATGCGCACGGCCCCGCTGCGCGAGCCGTAGGGCATCCAAAGGCGCACGCCTTGCGTCGTCGCCCAGCCGGGAGCTGGACCTGATGCTTTCGCGGTGGGCTGACCGATTTCGGCGGGGTCGCTGCTGGCGAGCACGACGCCATCCGGCTCGACCAGCCGAAAGCGCTGAAAGGTAGTGCCGCTCAGCAATAGCGACATCTGGTCGCGCAGGCGCTGCTGCGCTTCGTGCTCACTGAGCGCGTTCGGTCGACCGGCGCCGCCGTCGGTCTCGTGCAGCGCTGCCGCAGCGGAAACCACGGCCGAGTGCGACGCGACGGCGGCGGCTTGCGCTTCTTTGGCGGCGAGCCAGCTCGTCACGCCTTCGCTGCTCGCGCGGAGCAGCGCGCTCAGCTCTTCCTTCCGCTGCTGCTTTTGACTGCGCTCGACCGAGCTGTAGGCCACGTAGCCGAGCGCGGCCACAAGCAGCAATGCCAGCGGCGCGAGCCAAAAGATGCGCCTGCGCGCACGCAATCCCACCGGCGCCGTGCGCAGGCTGCGCGAGTCGCCGGGTGAGGAAGCGCGGCCGTCTCGGTCGCCGCTCGCTCGAGGCATCGGTCGGCCACGATACGCCAGAAGCGCCATTCTGTGCGGATTTCCTGGCCAAGTCGGCCTTGTGCTAGTCCAAGGCCGTGAGCCTGCTGGATTGGCTACTGCCCAATGAGCGGCGACTGTCGCAGGGCGACGTGCAGCTGCTCAGCCGCCTTGGTCGGCTGCTGCCCCCGGATTGGCGTGCGGCACTGCTGGAACCAGGGCGCGCCGAGCGGCGCGAGCTGCCGCGCTTCGACGCCGTAACCGAGCTCGGCAAGACGCGCGGCCAGGTCACGGATTTCGGCCACATCGGCCGTGTCGACGAAGA
>JBEHXA010000136.1:0-13924 GCA_048498935.1 Myxococcota bacterium | reverse complement strand
GGCCAGCGTGCGGCTGCGCGCGCTGCGCCCGTCCAGCGCCGTATTTCGGCACGTGCCGTTGATCCGGGAGCGTTCGTGCGACCGGGAACCGCGATTGTCACCGTGGTGGATCGGCGCACCGTGAGATTGGTCGTCGATGCGCCGGAAACGGATTTCGACGCCGTGAATGTGGGAACGAAGGTTCGGGTCACCTTGTTGGCGAATGGGCTACGCATCGAGGGAGCCATCAGCCGGCGCGCGCCCGCGGCGGACGAATCGACGCGCACCGTGCGCTTCGAGGTGGACATCGATCCCAAAGAGAACGACTTGCCGGTCGGGACGACAGCCGAAGTCTCCCTCGATGCCGGCCAGGCTGTTCCTTCCAGCTCCATTCCTTCGGTCGCAGCCAAGGTGCGCGGCAACAGGGCTTCGATCTTCGTCGTTGAAGGAGGCGTCGCGAGGAAGGCGGAGGTGCAACTACTCGGCGAGCGAGAGGGCCAGCTATTCGTCACGACTGACCTTGCCCCTGAAGCGCTGGTGGTCACGGACGGGCGGGCGCACTTGGCGAACGGCGACAAGGTGCTCGTCAAAGACGAGGTCGAGAGCGGGCCCAAGACCCCATGATCCGAGCTGCGCTTCTCAATCCCATCGCGGTCGTGATGATGAGCCTCGCCATCATCGTATTCGCTGTGGTCGTTGCCCCGCGTCTCAGCGTGGACACGTTTCCAGAGCTGACACCACCCGTGCTCGTCGTAGGGACGCAGGTGCCCGGCATGGGACCCAAGGATGTAGAGAAGACCATCACTTGGCGTCTGGAAAAGTATGTGAGCGCTACGCCCGGCGTCGATCACGTCCAGAGCGTCTCCCGCAGCGGCCTCAGCGTCATCTACGTGTGGCTCAAGTGGGGTACCGATCTTAATTCGGCTCAGACACTGGTACAGCAGCAAGTGGCGTTCGCGATGTCGTCCATCCCGAAGAGTCTAGGTGTCGTGCCGCCGTTCGTCTTGCAGTACGATCCGACCAATGCGCCGGTGGTTCAGATAGCGGTCTATGGTGGTGGTCTCACAGGCCCACAGTTGTACGACTACGCGGCGAACGTAATCGAGCCGGTTATCGAAGGTATTACGGGGGTCGCTAGCGCCTCTCCAAACGGCGGCAGAGAGCGCCAAATCAACGTCGTGGTCGACCCCGCCAAGGCTGTCGCGCGTGGCGTGACGTCCGCCGACGTCGGAACAGCGGTGTCTCGTGCCAACGCGCTTCTTCCTTCGGGGAGGTTCATCGCGAAGACCTTCGACGCGAACGTCTACACGAACGCGGTTCCTAGCCGGGTATCGGAGATCGGTGAGGCAGTCGTCAAGCTAGTGGATGGACGTCCAGTCCTGATCCGGGATGTTGCACGCGTCGAAGACGGCGGTTCCCCCGACACCCAGGGGGTAGCCATCAATGGTCAGAATGCGGTCTACCTGAACGTGCTGCGCGTGCCAGGCGGCAACGTCATCCAGATTGTGGAGGCAATCAAGGCGGCGCTAACCGATCTCAAGGACCTGCCGCGTGGCATGCAAGTAACGCCGGTGTTCGACCAGTCTACGTTCGTCCGCAGTACGTTCGACGGCCTGAAGCGCGAGATATTACAGGCATTCTGCCTGGTCGCCGCAGTGATCCTGCTATTCCTACAGAGCCCCCGTTCGGTGCTCGTTGCGGGGATCTCTGTACCGATTTCATTCGCAGTCATCCTGATCGTCCTGTACGCGACCGGTCAGACGCTGAACGCCTTCACGTTGGGTGGACTAACTCTCGCGATGGGGCCGCTCGTCGACATTTCAGTCGTAGTGCTCGAGTCGGTGCATCGTGAACGTGTCGCGGGCAAGTCAGCGTATCAGGCTGCCCTCGACGGAACACGCGCTGTGGCCATCCCAGCCTTGGCGGCCACGCTCTCGACCATCGCGGTTCTCCTACCGGTCGTGCTGCTTGCCGGCTTGGCGAAGCGCTTGTTCTCACCTCTCGCCCTCACAGTCGCCACCGGCATGGTTGCCGGGTACCTGGTGAGCATGACCGTCACCCCCGTTGCTTGCCGCTACTTCCTCAAGCACGGGAAGCCCGGCCGCGTCGCTACCGCGCTCGAGCATCGTATCGACGCCTTTGCAGAAGGATATCGCCGTATGCTCGAGCGAGTCTTGCCATTCCGCACCTGGGTGATCGCGTGCGCCGGCATCCTCGTTGCCGGAGCGGCGTGGTTTGCAGCTCACCTCCCCAGCACGTTCTTTCCCGATGTGGACGAGGGAATGGAGCGCGTCTACGTGCGGTTTGCTGCCGGGACGCCGCTGGAGTCCGCCAACCGTCGCCTGACGGAAATGGGCCAATACCTCAAGGACCACCTACCGCCCGGGACGGTGGACTTGGTGCTCACGAACGTCGGTGCACCCGGCAAAGCTCGCAGCGCCATGAACAGCCCGAATGCCGGGCCGCACATGGGATTCATTCGCCTTGCCCTTTCTGATCCGGAAAAGCGTGTCGAGAACCAGCGACAGCTCGCGGACAAGATGCGCGCGCTGTTGTCGGCCCGCTATCCCGGCGTCGACTTCCTCCAGGCTCCGGGCGGTCTTGTCGCGAGCGTATTCGCAAACGGGTACCTAGCCCCCATCGTCGTGGAGATTCGCGGGGAAAACCTGGACGAATTGATGACTGCCTCGAAGCAAGTCGCTGAAGTCGCGCGCGAAGTAGGCGGCGTTCGGGACATCTACACGAACCTCGAGACTGAATACCCCGAGCTTCGGGTGAACACTTCACGACAGTCGGCGGGATTGGTCGGAGTGTCGGCACGCGACGCGGCCCAAACAACGCTCGAAGCCACACTCGGCAACATCAACACGCCAGCAGTTTGGATCGATGGCGACAACGGCCAGTCCTACTATGTCGTCACCTATTATGACGGCGCGATCGTCACGGACAAGAACATCTTAGCTTCGCTTCCTGTTCACGTCGGGCGCTCCGGCCGGGCAGTCACGTTGGGGACCTATGCGCAGCTTGAGCGCTCAACGGGACCGATTGCCATCGAGCGCAACCAGCTGAGCCGGGTCGCAACGGTGTACCTGCAGACCGAACGGCGAGACGTTGGAAGTGCCGCGAACGAGCTGGAGGCAAAGTTGCGCTCGGATCCCCGCACGCGCGACCTCACGCTCAGCTTCGTGGGGCAAGTGGACCTGATGCGTACCACGTTTTCGGGGCTTGGCGTCGCTGTCGGGCTCGCGATCATGATCGTTTTCATGATCATGGCGAGCCAGTTCAAGTCCTTGCGCCTTCCGCTGGTCATGCTCTTCGCAATTCCGGTCTCGCTCGTTGGTATCGTCATCGCGCTGATGGCGGCGGGACAAGGATTCTCCGTAACGGCGTTGATGGGCGTCTTGATGGTTATCGGCATCGCCGTATCGAATGGCATTCTGCTCGTGGACCACGCCAGCAGGCGACTCGAGGATGGGCTCGACGCGACCGCTGCGGTACTCGATGCAGGGCGTCGCCGAGTGATCCCCATCGCCATGACCAGCTTGGCCACGATCATCGGCTTGCTGCCGACAGCACTCGGACTCGAGAAAGCCGCTGCGGCTAACCAGCCGCTCGCACTAGCGGTAGTTGGAGGATTGGCATCGTCCACAGTGCTCTCATTGTTTTTGGTGCCGGTCATGTTCACCATCTTGGCGCGTCGTACGGTGTCCGACGTCGCCGCGGAGGATCACACCGCCGCGCTCTCGCCAGCGTGATTGCGCTACTGCCAATCGTCACCTGAATCGGAGAAATCATGAAACTCTCGATACTAAGCGCCTTAATAATAGGCTCAGCTGCTGCTTCCGGCTGTGCTCTTCATCAGACCGGACAGCTCTATGAAATGAAAACGGGCCGTGTGACCAGCGTTTCGGTGGACAAGCCGTACGCCAGCTCAGGAAAGCTGCATGGCCAATTGCCAGGCGGCGTGAGTTGCGAGGGCGCGTTCAGCTTGGTGAGCTCGGAAAACGCGCGCCAAATGACCAATTACGAGGTCCCCTTCAGCGACAATTCCGACGCTAGCGTCGCCATCATGCAGTGTGTGTCAGGCGAAATTCTTCGCTGCACGATGGCGCGCCGACCGGGCAGCGGATTCAGCTACGGCGCTTGCAAGGACCAAAAGGGCGTCGAGTACGCCATGCTGTTTTGACCGCTGGGAGCACTGCGAATCCATGCGTATTTCATCGTTCTGCACTGTCGTCGGCCTCGTCCTAGGCGGGTGCGCCGTCCCCAGAAGCGGGTACATCTACTCTCCCACGGCTGGCGGGAGGGGCAGCGTCACTTTTCCGAACAGCAAAGAAGATGCGGGCCCCATGCAAGCAACGCTGACCTCAGGTGAACGCTGCACGGGTCGATACTCCACGGTACCGGGCCCTCATGTGTCTTGGGACGACGAAAAGGTCAACACGATCTACGCCGAAGATACTCAAGACGGCATGGCGCTCCTACAGTGCGCACCGGGCCATCTCCTGCGCTGCACGTTCACGCGTGACATCAGTGGCGACGGCATGGGGCGCTGCCTCGACAACCACAATGAGTGGGTCACGATGTACTTCTGAAGGCTCGCTCGTCAGCCGTTCGGAGCCGACATGTCTAGAGCCAGCCCATCGACTCCGCTGGCTTCAGCTACGGCGCCTGCATGGACCAAACAGGCTCGGAGTACGCCTTGGTGTTCGAACGAGGTTGAAGCCTTGAGACCCGCACTGACCCTTCTGACCATTGTCGCCTTAGTGGCCAGCGCTTGCACGAGCACGCGCTACGGGAGCATTTACTCGCCTTCGACCGCAACACGAGGGCAAGTCGTCTTTCCGGACAGTCTGCGGAACCATGGAACGATGAGTGTCACGCTGACTGACGGCGAACGTTGCGACGGCCGCTATGCTACCGTCCCCGGCCCTCGCGTTACGTGGGAAGACGAAGAGCCATTCACGATCAAGGCCGAGGACACGCAGGATGGGATGAGCGTCCTGAACTGCAAAAACGGCCATCTATTGAGATGCAACCTCAGCCGCGACATCACGGGTGACGGGATGGGGCAATGCGTCGACAACCGGGGCCAGCAATTCCTGATGTACTTTTGAAGGACGCAAGACGCACATCATAATCGAGCTAGACGGCGCCGTCGTGCCCCTCATGGGTTCGCTCGCGCCACTGAAGCGGCCCGCGTTGGCTAGGCCTTAGAAATCGTCGAATGATCCCCTACATTCACTTTGATGACGTACTCGTCGGTCCGCTACCGATCCATCCGTTCGGATTGCTCGTCGCGTTCGGTGTGCTCGTTGGCGTGGAGCTAGCCAAGCGCCGCGGTCGGAGACTCCGCCTACCGAGCGAGGAGCTTTCGTCATTCATCGGTTGGATGCTCGTCGCCGGCTTCATTGGCGGGCACATCCTGGACGAGATTTTCTATCACCCCGCGCAGGTCATCAAAGCTCCCTGGTCACTACTCTACCTGTGGGCCGCTTCTTGCGCCTCGACGACTCGGCGGGCGGGGACCTCCGCTACGCTTTGCTGACTCCAGCCCAGTGGGCCTGCATCGCACTATTCGTCGGCGGGCTCTTGCTCTACTCGCGGGTGACACGCCGCACTTCCGCAGTTGCTCAGGGTATTCCGGCTACGTGAGCACCAACGCACTGCTTCGCGAGGTCTATCGGTCGCGAGACCACTCATGGCGCTATTGACTCCGTTTGGCATATCGCACCAAAGCGCATTCGTGCTAGCCCGGGTGTGCGATGCCGTTCGACGCGCCCTTTGTGCTGACGGCCCTAGGGCTCGTGGCCGCGGCCGTCGTCGCTAGGTATCGCGCCGCGCGGCTCGGTCTCGAGCTTCCGAAGCTGCACTCGTTAATGAGATGGATCGTGATCGGGGGGCTTCTCGGTGGTCACCTCATCGACGCGCTCTACTACCGCTTCGACCAAGTGGCGGAAGTGGTCCAATGGCACGTGATCTGGCGGCAACCTTTTGAGTTGCTTCGACTGTGGCATGGGTTCCGTTCCGTCGGAGGTCTTTTTGGCGCACTAGCAGCCGCTCTGCTCTGGCAACGCTATCGCTTCGAATCGACCGTGGTTGCTCGCTTGCCCGGAGTCTTGGAGCTCGAAGGCTATTGGTTCGTTAGGCGTAAAGAACGAGTCCCGCTGCTCGCCCTCGCCGACGTGGTGCTTTCTGTCTTCCCACTGGGCTGGGCCTTGCACCGTGTAGGGTCTGCCCTCGCGCTCGATCGCTCCGCCGTCGGCATCTTCGACCTCGTGACTACGACCGCGTTGCTCGCGGTGGTTGCGGTGCTCTGGAAAGGGCGCTTCAGAGCTGGAACGTACATTTGCCTCGCTGGTCTGACTTACGCCCCCGCGCGCGTCGCGATCGACTTTCTCGTAGCGCGAGCGCCTGCGCCGGACCTAGCGAGCTCAGTGACGTTGACCCAGTGCGGATTCTCGCTTGCCACGTTGCTGAGCCTCATTCTTTTGATCTGGATGCGCTGGACGATGCCGCCGGGTGTTCGTTGAGGGCCACTTACGCTCACCAGCGGCTCATCGGCCCCAGATCATGCACGACCATGAAGCCCGCGCTCTTGAGCATTCGTCTGGGTTGGCTCTTCCAGCCTAGGCGACCTTTGCGTGTCGCCAAAGCGCCGTGAGCTGCGCACGAACGTTGCTCAGCTCGCCAGCCAACGCCGCGTGATCCGTCTCGGTGCGGGTGAGCTGGTTGAGGCCGGCTCGTTGCCCTGGCGTGAGGATGTCATCGATCGCCAGCATCAGCAGCGTCACCGCCTCAGCGCGTTCCACACCGGTGGCTTCGACTACCCGTCGATATAGGGGAAGGTCGCGTAGCGCGGTCTGTGCGCTGGCTACCGCTTCACGATGCGCCGGCGCGTTCGGCATCCTCAGCTCAAGGTGTGAGACCAGTGGGACGATGGCCTGGGCCAGCGACCGAACGTCGGTCGCGGAGCTCAACTGGGCTACGACGGCGCTGAGTCGCTCGGCCAACCCCTGCCAGCTTTCTCCGTCGCAGCGAACACTGAAGCCGAGCGCGAGCCCTTGCGCCCGGGGCCTCAAGACCAACCATCCCCGCGCCCGCCCCGTCGCGGGGTCGATCGCGTGTGTGGCTTCCCACAGCCGCTCCACAGAGACCCAATGTGGTGGGTACTTGAACCGGGCAACATCCAGGATGAGGGCAAGGTCGCGCGCTTCGTGATACCCACCAACCGGTGAGAAGTGGCCGCTGCCACTTTGCCCTAGCGCCGAGCGATCGTGGGAAACGACGAGAACCCCGTCCCCCTTCGCCGCGGTGGCGAGCGCATCACGAAAGGCCGCCAAATTACTGGGATCGCCACGGAAGAGCTCGACTTCCGCACCGTTGCAGCGCGCGAGGCAAGCCAGCTCCTCGACGTCGAGCCCGCGTTTCTGCACCTCGGCGAGCGGTACGCAGCAGTCGAGCAGCTCTTCGCTGAACCAGCGCCACGGGCCTTTCCACAGGCGTCCGGGATCGATGCCGAGAGCGTTGAGAGCCACGACCAGTGACCCGAGGCCGCAGAATGCGGGATCGGACTGCGTGTGGAACTGCTCCGCGAGTCGGAAGTATCCTTCCAGCCCGCCGGTCGCGAGTGCTTCGGCAAACACCTGGCGCCCCTCGAGCGATGAGAACGCGATCGCTTCGGTAGGCAGGGGTCGGCGGTAGAGCGTCTGGCTCATGCATCCCCTCCTCGGCGCGCCCCGTCCGGTCGAAAGACGAGCGATTGATGGGCGCCGATTCCGGCGCGCACGCCGTCGGCGACGGTGAACGACACGGAGCGTTTGGCAAGGGCGGCGTCACCACACGCAAAGACGCCAGGCACGCTCGTTTCCTTCGATGCGTCAGTCTTGAAGAATGAGCCTTCTGGCCCCTGCTCGAGCTCGCAGCCAAGCTGCTCCGCGAACCCCCCGGGCAAGCGCGTCTGAGGCATGACGAAAAGGCCTGCCAATGCGCTGGTGCGGCCGTCTTGGAGACGCAGCGCGATGCTTGGTGCAGGGCCCTCAGCAGCGACGACCTTCTCCGGCTCGACGACAATGCCGGCTGCGCCCAGCTCGGCAAGCTGCTCCGGGCTAGGCTCCACTCCATCGTTCAAGAAGAGCGTCGTTTGCCCGGGCGGAGCCCAGTCGGCGACGACCTGCGCGTACCGAATGGAGAGCGGGCTCGTAGCCAGAACTCCCAGCCGCCCGCGCGCGAGCTCGTAGCCGTCGCAGTACGGGCAGGGGAAGACGGACTTGCCCCATCGCTCGGCGATCCCGGGGATCGACGGCAGCTCGTCGATGACCCCGGTTGCAAGAATCAGGCGCTTCGCCTCATGCTGACCGGCGGCGCTTTGAACCACGAAACCTCGCGAGCTTGCGTGTAGCCCGGTCACCAGAGCGTCACGCCATTGTACTGTCGGATAGGCGAGCACCTCGACCTTGCCCTTGGCCGCAATCTCGTCCGGTGAAGTCCCATCTTGACCGAGGAAGCCGTGCGAAGCCGAGACGAACCGGTTTCGGCGCTGGCCCCCGTCGAGCACGAGCACGCTGCGCCGCGCACGGCCGAGCTGGAGCGCGGCCGCGAGCCCCGCGTAGCTGCCGCCGACGACGATGACGTCATGCATGAAAACACCTCGAGATTCCATGAGATGGACCGGACTGTACACCATGGCGTGCGAGAGCTCCTTCGTTCGAGGAGCCCTACGAATACGGTGTCAGCGCGCCTTACACTTGAACGAAGGGGCTAGTTCATCCGTAGCGAGTCCGCCGTGATGCCAAACATGCGCCTGAAGGTCCGACTGAGGTGCGATGAATCGGAGAAGCCAGCGGCATGCGCTGCATCGGTAAGCGAGGTGCCCGCCGAGAACAGCTCGACGGCCTTCGTGAGGCGCAGCCAGAGCAAATACGTCCGAAACGGAAGCCCAGTGCTTTCGACGAAAAGGTGGCGCGCGCGACCGCCCGAAAGACCGACGTGGGCCGCTGCTTCCTCGAGGCTGAATGGCTTGTCGAGTCGCTCGGCCGCCCAAGCCGACATCTTGCGCACTCGCGCTTCGGGGCGCTCGTCCCGCTCACTGTCAGGCACCAGCTGAGCGACCAGGTCACGACCGAGCGTAGTCAGCGCCGGGGAAGCCGCATCGAAAGCCTCGAAATCGGCTAGCAAGCGCAGCGGCAGCTCGCCCACTTCCGAAGCCGGGATCGCAACCACGCTGGCATTCGAAAACAGCTTGCGCTGCAAAGCGCGACCGTCCCTACCATCGGGATCGACGAACAGATGAGCGACGGCACCCTCGGTGGCCTGGAAGGTATGCTCGGTGTCCGGTGCTACCGCCGCCACGCCCCCGCTCTCCCGCCCTTCCTGCGTCTCGAGCGTGAAGCTTCCTCGCAGTGCTATGGTCACTTGCACCGCATGGTGGGCGTGCGGATCCGTCTTGGGATACGGCCCCTCACCGGGCCGCGTACCGAAGACCCATAGGCTGGCCCCTTGCCAAGAAACGATACGGCCATACGCCCTGGGTGGCATCGATAAGGCAGCTTATAGCCGTTTCGTTCAAGTGGCATCGTGTGTGATTCACGTAGGGTCGAGTGCATGAACAACGCATCATTTCAGCTCGATTCGCAGGCCGCGCTCGCTCGGCAGCCGCTCGAAAGCCACATCCGGCTGGAAGCCTGGGAGGCTTCCTGGGAGCTCGCCCACAAGGGCGCCTGCACTTGGTAGCCCTTTCATTCAATCGTGCATCCGTCGGCGTCGCTAGGTTGAACCCACGATGAACACCAAGGCGACTCACATGACCGCTCATTCGACTGACTCGCAGATGGCTGCCATCGTTCAAGACCGTTACGGCTCGGCCGACGTGCTGCAGCTTCGCGAGATCGAGCGCCCTCGGCCACGCGCGGATGAGGTGATCGTTCGGGTCCACGCGGCGGGCGTCGACTTCGGAGTGTGGCACCTCATGGCGGGTCTGCCGTACGCCGTGCGCCTGGTCTCCGGGCTCCGGCGTCCGCGCAACCCGGTGCGCGGCCTCGAGCTTGCCGGGATAGTCGAGGAAGTGGGGGCGAAGGTGACCGCGTTCGCGCCGGGCGACGAGGTCTTCGGCATCGGCGAGGGCTCGTTCGCCGAGTATGCGCGGGCCTCCCAGTCCAAGCTCGCCCACAAACCGTCGAAGCTCGGCTTCGCGGAGGCCGCCGTCGTGCCCGTGTCCGCGACCACCGCCCTCCTGGGCTTGCGCGCAGCGAAGGTCGAGGCGGGGCAGACGGTGCTGATCACCGGCGCGGGCGGCGGAGTCGGTTCCTATGCGGTGCAGCTCGCCCGCGCGATGGGTGCCGAGGTCACCGGCGTTTGCAGCACCTCGAAGCTGGACTTCGTGCGTTCGCTGGGCGCGACGTCCGTCATCGACTACACGCGAGAGGACATCACCAGGGGCGACCGCAAGTACGACGCCATCATCGATCTCGCGGGCAGCCGTAGCGTGGCCGGCATGAGACGCGCGCTTGCCCCGGCCGGGACCCTGGTGCTCCTCGGTGGCGAGGGCGGTGGCGCATGGCTCGGAATGGGTCGGCAGGTTTGGTCCCAAATCATCGGGATCGGCGCTCGACAGAAGTTCCGGTCGCCCATCGCTCTCGTGAACCAAAAAGACCTGCGCGTCCTCAAAGAGATGCTGGAGACGGCGCAGCTCACGCCCGTCGTCGATCGGCGCTATCCGCTGAGCGAGGTGCCCACCGCGATCCGCGCGCTCGCGGCCGGTCATTCGCGGGGCAAGTCCGTGATCACGATCTCTTGAGCTTGAGCCGTTGCGCAGCGTCTCCGGCGTGCAACCAATCTTCTCCGCTACCGACGCGATGGCCGCCCACTCCGACTCGTGACGGGAGTATCGGGCGGCGACGCGCTCGACGAGCCGCATGCCACGCACAACACTCCCAAGCACCCAACGAACGGATCCCACATGCAGGGGATCTTATCTCTCCCCGCGCGCACCGTCGAGGGAAGGCCGCAAGGCCACTTCCACGAAGAGCACCGAAGCTGGCACGACAGACCAATCAGGATGAATCGATCAGGATAGCCCTCCACCTGTTTCCTCGATGCCGAAGCTTTCACCTCCCCTCGCCCTCTGAATCTCCATGCGCGTCATCGGTCCGCGCAAATACGACATCGTGTGACGCGGCTGCAGCAATATCGGCGCCACGGGAACGTGCGCATTACGCACGACGAACCAACGCGGCGCGAGCCGCTGTAGAGTTCCGCGTAGCGCATCTCCGGTCTCTCCCTCGACCCCTCGCGCGGCGGCGAGCCCCTCTACGACGCGCGCTCGGTCGGCATCCGTTTGTAGCCGTCCCAGAAACCACAGCCCGGCGTTGCTGAGGGCGCGGTAGTCGAGGTCCATGGGATTCTGCGTCGCCACGACGACCCCGACTCCAAACCCCCGCGCTTGTTTCATGAGCGCGACCAAGGGACGTTTCGTGGGCGGATTCGCGGGATGGGGCGGCAAGAAGCCGTACACCTCGTCGAACAGGACGAGCGCGCGCAGGCGTTGCGAGCCGGGCAGGGTGCGGACCCACGACAGTACTTCTTCGAGCAAGACGCCCAACACGAGCGCGCGCTCTTCGTCGTCCAGGTGGGCGACGCTGAGCACCACGATGGGTACCTTACCGTCCCGCGGCGCAACCCATTCGGCCACGTCGAGCGTCGCGCCTTGGCGCCACGTGGCGAAGGTCGGTGATGCAAGCAACGAGTTGAGCGCCGCCGCGAGACTGCGGCGCTCCGTCTTCTTCATGAACGTGTTCACGCTCAGCGCCCCAATCCGCTCGATCGGCGGCTCCAGCACGTCTTGCATCAGCGCACCGAGCTCCGCCGTTTGCCCCGCCGCGAGCCGTCGCTCGGCCAGTACACTCAAGAGCACGTGCTCGCGACTCTTGGCCGGATCGGGCTCGCGTCCGAGCAGCCGCAGCACGAGCGACACCGCCGCCGACAGCGCGTCGCGCGCCGTCTCCGGATCGGAATCCCAACGCGCCGAGCGCCGCTCGAGCGACGACAGCATGTGCAGCGGCTCCCCCGCCGAGCCGCCCGGCGTCAGCACCCGGACGCTCGTGCCCGCCGCATAGGCGCCGAGCTCCGCCGCACCAATCCCCCACCCCCCGAGCGCGTCGCGCCGCTTTTGCGCCAGCTCCGCCGCACTCGCCACCACCGCTTCGCTGCTCGCGTCGCCATCCCGCTCCACCCACGGCTCGAGCCGCGACGGCTCGAAGTCGGGAAACGCCAGCAGCAGATTCGGCAAGTCACCCTTCACGTCGATGACCACGACCGGCACCTTCGCGCGCGCCGCCTCCTCGATCACCACCGTAACGAGCCCCGTCTTCCCACTCCCGGTCATCCCGACCACGACACCATGCGTGACCAGATGCTCAGCCGGCAACCAGAGTGCGCGGCCTCCCTCCGCCCCGTCTAACGGCCGCCACGCTCCCAAGTTCAAAGCCGGCTTCATGACTACCTCCGGGCGCTACGACCGCTCACATGAACGGCCCATTCGTGGGCGCCGATTTGCTCGGTTCCGGCGCGACCGGCGCTGTGTTCGCCGGATGAGCCGGCGCTGCCGGCGTCGGGGCACCGGGCGCGCCCGTCACGACCGGCGCTGCAGGCGCAGCGACAGGCGCTTGCGGCTCCGCGCCGCTCCTCTTCGAGCGCGGACGCCCCGGGTGCAGTCCGGGCGCGATATCGTCCGCGTCGCCCTGCTGCGAGCGCAAGTAACCGACCGCGCGCCGCACGTCGTCGTACGCCACCATCAACAGCGTGTACGCCCGCAGCCGCTCATCGGTCGCCTGCGCTACCTGCGCCGGCCCCTGCTCCCGCAAGCCCACCACGCGCAAGAGCCGCGTCGCTACGCGCAACGCGCCTTCCAAATCCTGCGACGTCGTCAGCAGCTTCCCCTGAACTTGCGGCCACACCGACTGGATCACATTCGTCAACACCATCAGGTCAGTCGCCACGTTCTTGTACCCGTTGGCGCCCTTCAGCTGACTGATTTGCGCTTCACCCACGATACCGTGCTGCACCAGCGCATTCACCTCGGCCAACAGACGCTCCCGCACCTTCAGCGACTCGGCTGATAGCGCCTCCAGGTCATCCGGCGCCTGCGTCGCCGACAAGAACTTCGCATGCGCGAAGCTGAGAGCCAGCGCGTAGTCCTCCACCGCGTCGAAACGCCCGATGTCGAACGTCGGCAACTCCTTCACGATCTGCTCACGCAGCGCCCGCACCTCCGGCAGCACGCCCAACACGGTCGCCACCGCCGGCGAAATATCCAAGCTGATTGAGAGCAGCTCCTCCGGCTTCAAAGCCATCATCTCCGGCCTAACCCGCTCGAAAACGGCATTCACCAGAAGCTCATTCCCCACGTTCCCCTGATTCGAATTTTCCATGACACTTCCTATTTCGTTGATTGATGCGGCGGTCGGGTAGATCCGACCGACGCTCAACGACTCGGACAGCGCGTGGAGGCGGTTGCGAGAGCTCGGATTGAAATGGGTCGATTTTTTCGGAGCGAGGGCTAGCTAGCGTCGCTGCAGCGCGCAACGCGTATATGCAGGGCTAGCTAGCCCTCGGAAAACGAAATGCGGGTTCCTTGAGGGCTAGCTAGCCGTCAAACGACGCCCGACACGTTCCGCGAAGGGCTCCGCAACACCGTGTTTCCGAACCCGATCACGCAGACCATGGCGGGCTTCGTCGGCTTCAAGCCCAACGGCTACTCGATGACCAAGGACGGCGCCGAGTGGTGGTGGTCCACCCGTGCTCGTGGTCCGTTCAGCGACTCGGCCGCCAAGTCGGGGGCGGTCTGTTATCTCGACGGCGGCCGCCGCTACGAACTCGGCGGCTGGCCGAAGGGCGAACCGCCGTTCTTCACCAACACCTGCGACTCCGGAGCATGACCATGTCCTTT
>JBEHXA010000135.1:0-14011 GCA_048498935.1 Myxococcota bacterium | reverse complement strand
TTCACTTCACCGAGGTGGACTCCAAGTTTCTCGCCAAGCTTTTTGGAGATTGCTGTCACATGAACCGACATGAGCCCGCCAACGCCACTCTTTGCCGCAATGGCGCGCTCAAGTACTAGCGTCAGCCTAAACATGTACGAAGCGAGTACTTGGGCACCGAAGACCGTGTCCAACCTTGACTGGGCGTGACTCGATAGTCGTCGAAGGCCGGCGATCGCATGAACAAACATGACGGTGATTGCGATATCGGTCTTCAGCAGGAACCTCGTCCGCAGGTCGGTCGTTCGAAGGGCTATTCCCGCGTTTGCGAACTGGTCGTCAAGGTACACGACGTGAATCCCTGCCCACCAACTGAGGGGGTGAGACGAAATCGTCGAGGCTTCGAGTGTTGCCAATTTCGCTGCTGGCGTCGTGGGCCAGACAGTACCGGTTGGTAGGCGGCGGCGGTCTTCTGCGACTGCCTTTTGGAGGCGGAGCATTCCGTCCTCTAGATCGCCAACGATCAAAGCGTTGCTGGCCCAGTAGTAGTACCCGGCGCCCTTGTGAACGGTGATGCCAGAACTCGACTCGGCTGACTCTACCGCGCCCAATATGCTGTCCAAAAAGCTGTCGGCATCTTTGAAGCGTCGGGCCGCAACGAGCACTTGCCAAATACCTGTGGCGTTTCGAAAGAAGCTGTCCATCACATCGTCGGTCGGACGCGTCGAGACCAGGTCAGCTGTGGCGCGTCCGAACGCGAGCCAGTCGATCACAGATGAGGCCGCTTCCCGGTGAAGCTGTTCGTATGCGGCATCGGTCGCAGTATCGATCCGGCGCAACTCGAACGAATACTGTCCGAGGGTGGCCAGCGGACCACTGAGCGAAGTTGGTGAAACGGCGGAGACCTGGTGCGTGGGGAGCGACCCGACCGAACCGGTTGGAATTGTTTCGATGATAGTCAGAGGTGGCGTCGCCATTGTTGTGGCCTTGCTTTCTGCTTAGTGGGCGCCGTTGCTTCCCGCCCGCGCGGCACTTCACGGCGATGGGTCGTTCCAATTCTTAGCATGGCCTCCTGAGGACTGCGCTGGGAACAATTAGCATCGCCCGAACCGGGTAGCTTGTTGTCGTTGGTGCAGCACCCGTTGGCTGCGAGATGCGTACGGGCAAGAATCCGGCCGACGCGGGAATAAGAGCCAAGAGGCCAAACGGCCTCGAAAGGAAATCCCATGCAACCTCCCATCACGTTCGTCACCCGAGCCGGACAGTACTTCCTGCGCGTCGCGCGCAACGACTCTACGAAACGCGGCCTCGCGGCGGCGGGTGCCGGTGTCATCATGAGCTTGATCATCGAAGCATGGCCGGCTTCGCGAGCCGGCTGATTGCGGAGCTGATCGGCGAGTTTTTCGTCGATGCCGTCGACCGACGCCGACGAGAGTCGGTCGAGCGGATCAGACAGGCCTGGTTTTGGTTTCGCGAGATTGCGGAGCCGCCGCCCGGCACGGAGTTGCTCGTGCCGGACGGGTCGGTGTTCTCGGGCGTGCTCATTGTCGAGCGCAATCAGGCGGTGTTCCTGGTGGCGCTTCGTCATCGCGGGCCGGGTCATGAAAGGCCTGGCGCGCAACATTGGTCATCGCGCGATCGTCACCGGAGCTTGTTCGAACAGGACGAGCTCGAGCTGGACGAGCGCAATCCTCTCTACCGCCGCTGACTTCGTCAGCGACATAACGGGTCGCCGTGCGCGACCAAAGGACTTGTCATGTCTGGAGTTCGTATTCGTGGGCGACGTTTGTACCCTTCTACGATGGCTCAGCGTCGCTTGATGCTCAGCTTGGGTTCTTATCCTTTCTACGTGCCCCGTGGGATCAGCCCGTTCCTCGTGGCGCGGAAGTTGTCTCGGGCTGCACAAGGGCAAGGCGCCGAGCTGATGTTCTTGCGGCAGGTTTTGACAAGTGGCAGCAAGGCGAAGGCGGTGCCGAGCCCGAGTGAGCACGATGCCCCGCCGACCGTCGCAGCGTGAGCTCGCCGAGACGCTGCTAGGATGCGTCGAGTCGGAGGCGGAAGACGACCAGGAGTTGCAGCGGCTCCTGGTCGTGTACGAGGCCGACTTGGCGGACTCGCTGCGGTGTGCACCGTCTGCGCTGTCGGCCCTGCTGCATCTCGATACGCAGGAGCGGCGGGTTCACGTCCGAACACTGATCCGCTTGTCGCGCGACCGTCGGCAACAAGCTCAAGCAGGTGTTCTTCACAACGCTTCGCTGGCCGCCGCTGCCATGCTGTCGAAGTTGGCCGTGTGGTCAGATGGCATGGTGGAACTTGACCCGCGGATTGTGCTCGGTAGTGGGCTACTCGGCGATCGGGCAAGGACGTTCATCCGGTTCGATGCTGAGTCTCTCGGTGCCGTCACGGTCCGTCGCGCCAAGCTCATGGAGGCGGGCAAGGCTCTCAAGTTTTCGGAATTGAACTGCTGGCTAGAACCAACAGGTCTTCGCTTTGGCTGGCGCGGGGGTGGCGGCGGGCTGCGACTGATCGACCAAAACGTAGGGTCGCGTGAAGCAGAGACGGTGTTGACCGTCGCGCTCCTGCGGCCGCGTCCGAAAGCCATCGAGCGGTTTCAACCAGCGGCGGTGTCCTCTGAACCCCGTTGGCTGGCGGACGGCTTCAACGACGCAAACCTCTTCTAGCCGTTTCCGTTTCCCGAGCGACGGCCTTCAAAACAGCGCTTCGGCGCGGAAAGTCTTCATGAACGATCGCGTTTCAACGGGGCTGGTACTTCGTGCGCCCCTTCGACCGGCCCCCGACATGTCGCCCATCTGGGAAGACGTCGACCTCCCTTTCGATGTGGCTGCGGAGCGCTTCGTGGCGCGGCACAAGGCCGATGGTACGGCGCGAGACCTGCCAATTCTGGATCTTCGTACCTGGGGCGTGGCGCCCGAGGGTGAGTGGTTCAGTTTGCGGCCGCTGGCGGGCCATGAGGCTCCGCTCCGTCTGCGTTCCAACGCCTACTCAGCGTTGTGCACGCGGCTTGGGGCGCCGGCAGACTTCATCCGGGGGTTGCCGGAGCCGCTACAACTCGCGACGATGAACTGGCTGCTGTCCCGTGGCGAACAGCCCGCGTCGGCAACGCTGCGTCTCCGCTCAAACGAGGTCACGGCCATCGTCAGCTCGCGCTACGCGCCGTTGGACGCCGCAGCGCTGGTCGATACGCTGCGGGCTGCGCTCGTCCGCCACGGGCTCTTGGACGCGGTGCGCGTTCGAGGCTTGGCGAGCGGCGTCACTGACGTTCTTCGGATAGTCCTTCCCAGCGAGACGACACCGGTAAAGGTCGGCGATCCATCGTCGGTTGGGCTGGACGTTTCATCGAGCAGCTTCGGGCGCTCGGCCGTCCATGTGCGTGGAGTGCTTTGGAGACTTTCCTGTGCGAACGGCTTGCGAACGCCGAGTTCGCTCGGAGACGTATCGCTCCGCCACGTGGGAGAGACGCAGCGTCTTCGGGACGGTCTTGCCGAAGGTGTCGCCACCGCTCTGGTGCACGCCCGAGGCATGATGGGCCGCTGGAAGACGGCGGTCGCCACGTACATCACGGGGCTCGCCGAGTTCATCGACGGGCTTCGGGAGCTGGACCAGGGCGAGCAGCACCGCGTCCGCGTCGAGCTGGGCGCCAACAAGCCGGCCGAGCTGCCCGAGAGCACCTCGGTCTACGACTTCGTCAATGCCATCACGCAGGTGGCGCACGAGGCGGAACCAGCGAGGCGCATCGAGCTCGAATCCATCGCCGGAGGAGTGCTCCTGGACCGGACTGGAGGGCGCTCGTGATCTTTCCCGATGTCGAGCTCCTCACGCTGCTTGTGGGCGATGTGGTGGCTCGGAAGGTCTGCGGCGCGCCGGGTGGATGGCGGACCCTGAGCGAGGTGGAGCTCGACCAGCTTCGCCTCCGTCCGCGCGCCAAGGGCGTCGTCTTGGCGCTGCAAGCTCTTACTCAGCGCCCGTTCGTCGAGCTGCCCGTCGGCAAGCTCTGCGACGCGGCGTCGGTGGGAGCCTTCTATGGAGCGCGGCTCGGCGAGTTGGAGCACGAGGTGATCTTGGCGGTGGCGGTTGACGCGAGGAATCGTGTGCGCGGCGAGTTCGAGGTGGCGCGAGGCGGTCGGCACGGCGCCGCGGTCACGGCGGCGGATGTGCTTCGTCCCGTGATTCGTGCTGCGGGGGCGGCCTTCATCCTCGTGCACAACCACCCCTCGGGTGATCCGAACCCGAGCAGCGAAGACATCCAGATGACGAAAGCCCTGCGCAACGCGGGGCTCGTCGTGGGCGTCCCGCTCCTCGACCATATCGTGATCGGCGCGCGAGGTGGCGGCTACGTCTCGCTTGCGGACCGCGGCGTACTGGAGGCGTTGTGAACGCTCGGGTGCCTTTGGCTCCTGACCAGGGCGGATACGAACCCACACTCGCGGCGGCGGCAGCAGCCCTGCTCGCGGCCGGCGAAGCTCTGGTTCGCGCCTCGAATGCCCTCGCCGGCGTTGCGCATGGAGATCGGCGAACCCGTTCAAGACCGGTCGCGAGTCGGCCGACCTCGCCGCTTCCGGTCGAGGAACGCCTGAGCGGCAAGCAGCTCGGTGCCATTCGCGCTGCGGCACGGCGCGCGGGTCTATCGCGAGACGGGTTGGTCGAGCTGTTGACCCAAACTGTCGGACAGGAAGAGCCAGCTCAACTGAGCCGGCGAGATGCGAGCACCGTGCTCGATAAGCTCAGCGCGATGACCGGCTACGCGCGCTAGCTCGAGCCAACATCAGAAAGGGAGCCTGCGCGTTGCCGGACGCGCGGGCTCCTCGAGGAGACGCCGATGACTCAGTCGCTCGATGAACTACGCAAGCGGCCGCACCTGAGCGTGTCGGCGCTCAAGACTTGGCTCGGCTGTCCCCGCAAGTACCGCCTACACTACGTGGACAAAGCGCGGGCTTCACACCGCGGCATCGCGCTCGTCTTCGGGCATGCCTGGCACGAGCTCATTGGCAAGGTGCTTTGGCTTCATCAGCGCAGACGCGCGCTCGACATGAACGCTCTGCGTGCGCACTTCCAGTCCGCGCTAGTTACGGAGATCAATGCTCGCGGCCCACCCGTCCTGTTTGATGATGGCGAGGATGTGCCGGCGCTCGTGAACACCGCGATGAAGATGCTGGAGGCCTTCATGACGACGGTGCCGCTCCCCGAGCGTCTGCTACACGTCGAACTGCCATTCACCCTACAGCTCGTCGATCCCGAGACAGGTGAGGTTTTACCGCTGCCGCTAGTCGGTGCCATCGATGCAGTGTTCGAGGTCGATCGCGCCTTGCAACTATGGGAACTGAAGTCCAGCAAGCGAAGGTGGTCCGACGATGCCGTCCTGTTCGACTTTCAGCCCACCGCCTACCGTATGGCCGTGCGTGGTGGCGCCGGACGAAGAGCTGCTGAAGCCGGTCTGAAGCTCATTGTCACGACCAAGGCTCAGGTGCCCGACGTACAGGTCGAGGATCTCGTTCGTACGCGCGCGGACGAACGCGACCTCTTGGAAACCGCCTCGAGCATCTACCGGGCAACTCTTTCGGATTGTTTCCATCCGATCAGGAGCTGGATGTGCAAACAGTGTGAGTACGCGGAGGTCTGCCGGTGACGGCGCAGGCAGTCAGGGGTTTAGCTGCTGCAGCAGCCTGCGAACAGCTGCAGCTGAAAGCCCCCGCGTCAGGTCGACGACCTTCTGCCGTGGCGACTCGCTCGGAAAGGTGAACAAGTCGAGCAACTCGACCTCCAAGCGTTCAGCTAGGAGCGAAAGCGTCGCCAATGTGGGGCGGACGAGGCCCTTCTCGATGCCACTTACGTGGCCTTTCGACAAGCCAGCTTCGTAGGCCAACTTCTCTTGAGTAATACCTATCGCTTCGCGGAGGCTCCGAACTCGTGCGCCAACCTTGGCGGCTACGGAGTCGGGGACCTCGCGGCGGGGCATCGCGGGTTGACCGTATGTTCATCGTGGATGAAACTAGTTCATCCCGGATGAACCTTGCCGTGCCATCGGGCAAACAAGGAAGGACAGGATGAACCTCTACAAGGGAACGACAGTGGGATTGGTCGTGGGCATGATCGTGGCCTGCGGCGCAGCTGGCTCCGATCCGTCGCCGGTTGCCCACGCTGCAGAGGCCGGGGCGAGCAATGACGGGGCCTGCTCCTGCACGGTCCAACCCGGCCCACCGGGCCAGGTGGGACCGCAGGGGCCGCAAGGTCCCGCCGGCAAAGACTCCGTCTGCGCTCCCGGGATGGGCCAATGCCCCGCTGGTGTCGCGGGTCCTGCCGGCCCGGCTGGTATCGCGGGGCCGAAGGGAAACGACGGCTCCTCGTGCTCGGCTAGCGGAGGCGGCGATGCCGTTCACGTGAGTTGCAGCGACGGTTCTTCGGCAACGCTCAACGCCCCGGCAGCGCTCAAGGGAGACAAGGGCGAGCCTGGCGCCAAGGGCGATGTCGGCGTGCAGGGACCGGCCGGTGGTCAGGGCGCGCCCGGGAAAGACGGGAAGGACGGAACTGCCATCACCAAGCAGAACGTCTACGCGCGAGCAGGAGCCGCCTCGAGCGGTACTTCGTATGCTTACTGCGACGACAACAACGACGTGCTGCTGACGGGAGGTTGCAACGGTTCGGCGCCGATGGCCTTTAGCGGACCGCTAGCAACTTCGGAAGCAGCTACGAAATCGGCCTGGCAATGCACGCGTTGGGGACTGGCCAACCCTGGCGAGAGCGTTGTCGCCACCGTCGTGTGCCTGGAGGTGCCGTGACGGTAGATGGCATCGCTGCTGCGCCGCCTCCGCAGGCGGCACGCGCGTCCGACGGGCAAGCGGTCTGCGATTTGATTGCGCGCCCCTACAACGCACACTTGGCCGAGCTTGCAGAGTTGAAGGATCGCTCGTCAGTCGTGGCAGCACTTGCGCCGCCACGACTGGCAGCGATCGTTCGTGATGGTGTAGCGCTCGCCCTGGATCAATTCGGTCCGCGCCTTTCGCCAAAAACGAGCGCAGCGATTGCGGAGTGGCTCCATCAGCACGTCCGCCTCGTCGACCAGCTTTCCGAGCCCTGGAGCACCTTGTCGCATGGCTCGGAAAGCGACCTCGTTCGCGGCTTCAAGACTGGCTTCGCGTCGCCGGAAGCCAAGATCGGCACCGCGCTCGGTGGCTTCGCGGGTGGCATCATCGGTACTTTCCTAGCTCTGCGTCGTGAAGACCAATCGTTCAGCGCCGACTTGCAGGGTTATCTGAGTGAAGTGGATCGCTGGTTCACGAGTGCCGCAGCCGACTTCGACAGCACGGTGCTGCCACAAGTCGAACGCGACTTGAAACCTTGGCCCTACCGCGTGCGCTGGACGGTCGGGATCGCGCTCGCGCTGAGCGTGGCGGGCGCCGCAGCCTGGTTGGCACGATGAAGGAGAACACGTGATGGGCTGCATCCTCAGCCTCGTTGTTTGGTTGGCTGGTACCGTTGCCCTGTTCTGGTTTGGCTCCGGAGCTACAGCTGAAACAGTCGCAACGGTCATCGGCGCCGCAGTCGGCGGATGCTTCTGCGTGCAATGCGCCGCATGGCTTACGTCTCGCGCGCGACACCGGCGCCTCGCCGCCGAGTACGCCAAGCTCTACGGACCGCTTCCCGAGGAAGCCAAGGTAGTCGGAACGCGCGTAGGCGGAACCGTCGGTCGGTTGCTCGGCGGTTCAACCGGCTACCTCATCGGAGGAATCGCCGGCGCCGCGGTCGACGTTCATGCCGAGGCTAAAAAATACGAGCAGATGTCAGATTCGCAACGGGCACTGCTTCAACAACTTCGGCAGATCGGGCTGGTCAACCCGCTGCTAGTCAGCGTACTGATGGTGGGCGCCATGTTGTTGAGCTGGGTACTGGTGGTCGCGTACGAAATGGCCCGAACGATTTTTGGCGCCTAACCTAAGTGCCCCCGTACATCTCCTTCGACAAAATCGGCCTGCCGCTGGCTTTCGTAGTCGTCGTCGGTTGCTCCGGCGTAGACACACCGCTTCGTCCGGTGGCACCCCGCACCGAAACGCCGGCTGAAGAGACAGCGTCCCCTGAGTATCACCGACGTGATTGGCGTCATTGGATCGATGCTGATCACGACTGCCAAGATACGCGTCAAGAAGTGCTCGTCGCTGAGTCTGAAATACCGGTTGAGTTTGCGGACGACCACCACTGCAGGGTGAAGCGCGGCCGCTGGACTTGCCCGTACACCGGGAAAATCGTCACGGACCCCGCTGAGCTCGACATCGACCACTTGGTGCCGCTCGAGAACGCATCCGCCTCCGGCGGGTGGCGGTGGTCACGGGCAAAGAAGCAGGCGTTTGCCAACGACTTGGAGCACTCGGAGGCGCTCGTGGCAGTGCTCGCCTCTGCCAATAGGCAGAAGGGTTCGAAAGGTCCGGAGGCATGGCTACCCCGACAGCCGCGGTTCCGATGCGCCTACGTTGCGGCTTGGACGACGGTTAAGCGACGATGGGCTCTGGTAGTCAGCTCGGAGGAGGCGGCTGCGATCCAACGCATCCAGCGCGCCTGTGCCGACTGATAGCGGTTGCCTCCTCCGAAGCCGGAACCAGCTCCTCGATGTGCACCCGCGCTCCAGTTTGCCGAGGACGATGCAAGCGCTCGCGCGTGGGCGACATAGTACTTTTCGCAGCGAGGGGCCCAAACGAACGAAGGCACCAATCTCCGGCCCTAGTTGGCTGTTGACGTAGGCCTGCTGCGGACGGAGCGTTGCGGGTTAGTCGTTGAGGCGCATTGCTGAGCGGCGGCTAGGAGCGAACATGGGCTGGCGTGGGTTCACGCGACAAGTAATCGCAGCGGGTCGACGAGCTCAACGCGAGGCAGATGCTTCCCGGCGACGTTCGGAGCGTGAAGCCCATCGGCGTCAGCGCGAACTGGCGCGCGTCCGAAAGGACTGGGAGCGTATGGAAGCGCAGCAGCGTGCGGCAGCCGAGTACGAGTATTTCGTTAACTCCGTGGAGGTGTTGCTGTCGGTGCACAAAGAGTGCAGCGCACCCGTTGATTGGCTTTCTGCCGCTCGGGCTCCCGCGCCCGCCGCTCCCGTCTACTCAAACGCAAACGAATCCGCCGCTGCTGGTGCGTCGGCGTCGTACAAGCCGGGCTTCTTCGCTCGCTTGCTGTCGCTCGAAACGAAGCAGCGAGCCAGGCTTGCCTCAGCAATCGAAGCGGGACGTGCGCTGGATCAACAACTATTCCGTGCCCTCGAAGAACAGCACCAGACGGGACATGGCGCGTGGGCGTGGCATCAGCAGCTGGCATCAGCGGTTCTCGCTGGGGATCTGCAGGCCTACGAAACTGCGATCAGCTACTTCGAACCCCTGGAAGAGCTCGAAGAGCAGGGGTGTCAGATCCAGCTCGGAACCACCGATCCCTGGTACGTAGCAGCCAGTATTCTGGCCAAGGACGACAGTATCGTGCCCACTGAGGAGAAGTCGCTGCTCGCTAGCGGCAAGCTCTCGAGTAAGAAAATGCCCGCGGGCAAACAGCGCGAGATCTACCAGGACTACGTTTGCGGGTGTGCCCTTCGAGCCGCCCGCGAAATGCTCGCGCTCCTGCCGGTTCAGTTCGTGCTGGTTCACGTTTCAATTGTGATGCTCAACAAAAGCACCGGCCACCAGGAGCCAACAACTGTGCTGTCGGTCGCGTTCTCTCGGTCAGGAGTCGATCGGCTGAACATCAACGCCCTGGACCCTTCCGACTCGATGGCGAACTTCGTGCACCGCATGGGTTTCAAGAAGTCCAGCGGCTTCGCGCGGGTCGACGCCGTTCAGCCCGGCGAACTCTCACGACCAGCGTCGATCCAAGCCGGATGAGCAACAGGAAGGCGCCAAGGTGAACGATGTGCACGGCCCCGAGCGTGACGCACAAGGCGTGCTGAATGGCCTTGGACTAAGCGCAAGCAAGGTCGCCACGACGTCGGAGAAGTCGGCCGACTTTCGCGTTGAAGGCGACGATCCCGCATACCTTGTCGAGGTTAAGTCACGGCTTCTCGACGGTCGCTTGAACCTCAACGCCCCAGGTCTCAGCGAGCCGCTGAACAAATCAATGCGCCATGACGCCAAGGTTGGCCAGTGGCTCTCCGAGTCTCGACAGCAGTTCAAGGCCTTGGACCCGGCCCACGACAGACTGTGGTTTCTCTGGTGCGCCATGGAGGCCTCGTTTGGCAGCATGAATCAAGTCGAGCGCACCATCTCAGTGCTCTACGGCGTTCGAGAGGCACTCAACGTCATGCCTCCACATCAGAGCATTCTTGTGTTTTACGCGACGCCCGGGGCGTTCGCGCGCTTTCCTGATGTTGATGGCGCAGTCGTCTTTTGGCCGGAAGGATCGGGCACTACGCTCTGCCCGAATGAATCGAGCCCAAGGTTTGAAAAGGTCATGCGCTCCAAACTCCTGCAAGCGCTACGTAATGCCGGAGTCGGACCCGTACTTCCTTCCGAACGCGCGGACGCCATGCAAGGCTATGTGATCCCTCCGGAGGTACGCGGGACCGACAACGTACTTCCGCATTTGCAGCGAGCAAAGGGGTTGCCGTATCTGAACTTCCAGGCAATGGACGTGGAATACCAGCAGACCATGCTGGTCCAGCTCGCACCTGGCGAGTCGCCTCTTGCTTCGCCATCGACGATCATGAGTCCGGATGCTACCGCGGCGAGCGACACGACGAACAGCGAGGGCGGCGACTACGCCGACGGCACGAAGTAGTGTTTGCTGGCGTGATACGATAGGTGCCAAGGCCACCAGTCGGGGATCTTGTGCCGAGTATTTCCCCGCGTCCAAGCAATGATAGGTCCTCACGAGCATCGCCTCCAGATATGCAGCGAATTTGTGCTCAGCACCGCCGAGTCAGGCGCCCGCTGCGGCGATTGCTTGGCAACTAGTGCGAACGAAAGCGTCGGTGAGGGCTCCACGCGTTGAAAGCGTGAAGGCGCCACAGTGCTGCCCAGGTAACCTAGTAGTTTTGCAATTCCTTGGCGCCGCTTTTCAACGAACCCGGTCTCCGACAGTATTGACGACCCGTGCAGCCAGCGCTACCAAACGATGCCTTTGCGCCAGACCAAGTCAACGACGCGCAGACCGCAGCTGTGAGGCGACGGGGCGTTCGGATGCGGTTTGATGTTCCGCGATGGAAGGCAGTTCTCGTTGAGGCGCTAGTGGCTGCGGCTGTTGCTTACGTCGTGGTGCCGATGGCGCGCTCCAGCGCTCTCTGGGTGATCGAGATGGCGTTGCGTGAGTGGGTTGCCGTCGGCATCCTGGGTGCCGTACTCGCGTTCCGTGGCGGTGCGGTCGTTTTCAGGCAAGCCTGGTTTAGGACGAGCAGGTACATTCTGGTCTGCCCGCCCACCTGGGTTGCCGTCGCCCTTGGCCTGTCGTCTACCTTTGTCCTGTTTGCATTGGACCACGCGCGTTGGAGGGCTGTTTCAGACTACCCGGACATGGCGGTGGTTCCCACCCTTGCCGCGTCTGCCAGCCTCGCGTTTCTTGTCCTCACAGGCGTTGCTTCTATTGTTGCGCTGCGTCGGCACAACAAATTAGCCCCCGTCGTGGACCCGCCGACTCCAGCGCGAGCCCAGTTGACCTCAGTACGCGAACTGCGCGACTGGATTGCGTCGGACGAAGCCATCTCCTCGGACACGCACGACTTGTTCGGACACGCAATTATTTCCCGCCGAGTTGCCGAGCGGGTCAGCATCCCGCTCGAGGCATCGGCACCGACCATCGCCGTTGTGGGGCCTCTTGGCGCCGGGAAGACGTCGATCCGCCGAATGGTTGAGCACGCTGTCCGCCACAATCAGCACGTTCGCATCGTGCCATTTTCTGCTTGGCCGTTTGAAACGCCCAGCGCGGTGGTCGAAGGTTTGCTCGGTGCAATCGTCAAGGGCATTCAAGATGAGCTTCCCGCCTCCGCGATTGCGATGGTACCTACGAGGTACGTTTCAGCCATCGAGGGCGCTGCGGGGTCTTGGGCTTGGCTGGTTCAGCTCGCTACGTCCCCCGAAGATCCTGCCGAGCTTCTCGCTCGCATTGATCGAGCCGCTGCCGCTAGACAGCTGCGCATCGTGCTGTGGATGGAGGATCTCGAACGCTTTGCGCCCGATGACTTTCCAGAAAGCGAGGGCACTCGCGAGCGACTGGCGCCAGTCCGCGCTCTCCTCTACGAACTGCAGCAACTCAAGAATGTGACCGTCGTCGTCGCTTCGACGTCAATTCGGTCGGGCTTCGATCTGGACAAGGTCGCCCATTTCGTCGAGCTGCTCCATGCTCCAGAGCGTGGCATGGTTACCCGCGTATTGCATGGATTTCGCCGCATGCTTGACGCTCACGAAGGGCAGCTCGAGACGTTCGATCCTGCTCCAGCGACGGCTAGGGCGGAGCTAAGTCTCGCGAATGAAAAGCTCGACCCAATCGAGGCCGCTTTGCGATCGATTGGAAGGCCCGAGCATGAGCGCTGGGGGCCTGCTCTGACGGTTGTCAGCGGGAGCCCGCGAAGCTTGAAGCAGGGGCTCCGGACATGCGACGAGATCTGTGCCGAACTTCGCGGCGAGATCGATTTAGATCACGCTCTCGCTGCCTCATTGATGCGTGCGGGCCTGCCGGCGGTGTTCGAATACGTTGTGAGCAACGTAGATAGGATACGCGCGACACGCGACAGCCGCTCGACCGAGAAGGCCGATCCATGGGATGCGGTAGTCGCTGAAATCAGAACACTTGTCCCGAACGCTCGAACGGCTGAGGCAGCAGTCGCTATCGTAGACGGCCTATTCCGGCACTCCCGGGAAGCATACCCTCAAGGGTTCGCGCTGACTGAACCTACCGACTACTGGCGTCGCTATTTGGCCCGTGCACGAGTTCCTCCAGAGTCGAGCGACCAGCGCATTTTGCGTTCAATCGAAAACGCTCGCCGCACCGGTGCTGATGAAGACCTCGCAGAAGATTGTTTTCAACACAGCGAACGCGTTGCGCCACTCGCTTTGAGATTGCCCCAGGCTCTGGTGCGGAGCCTGCTCAATCGCCTGCTGCCGCGCTGGACGTCAATGGCCTACGAAAACTGGGGCGATGAGAAGCCGCCAGGATTCATCTGCGTTTGGGGACTAGCCCTGACTTGCGCCAAGCAAGCCGACTGGGATGGCGCGGAGGCCGCTGTCCTCGTCAAAGAGTACATTGCGTCGGCCATTGGTCACAATCTGGCAGTAGTAGAAGCACTCGTTCAATACTACGGGTCTTCAGATAGCGCGGTTCGGGACCTGATGGACGAACCGCAGCGGCACGACGTGCGGCAATACCTGGTCCGCTCTTTCGTCGACCGGTATGCCGGCCATTCTAGCGAGTTGGTTGCTGTCCTCGCACCCGGGCCGGAATTTCTACTCGCGCGCATTTGTTTTGGCATTGATCGCATCCGGGCGGACGACTTCAGTATCCCATTCGACGATTGGCCTTCAGTTCGCGCAGCAGTTCTAGAAGCCCTAGAACAGCGACCCGAAGTTATGCTGCCTCAAGTGGCGTTCATGGTGACGCACTCGACGGACATCGATCGGGACAATCGATTCAGTTTCCACGCGGACGCTGCTGGTCGCCTGCTCGACGTAGACGCCATCAAGCGCGCTCTAGGCCGCTGTCCGAACGTTGTTACTCAAGAATCAGAGACGCAGCGGCGCATCGCAGCCATGCGCCGGGACCTAGTTGCAGTCTGAATGTTGCGGTGACAAGCCGTCGGCTCTATCGGCGTCGTTGCTTGGTTGCCTCGTGAGCATCGACGACTTGATGGCTCCGCAACGTCTGCGGTCCAGCTCGTAGCACTCGCTCGCGTCGAGCTGCTAGCTGCACATCGCATTGGGATGCGGTCATCGCCCAGTCTAGCGCTACCACCCAGCTGGGACCTTCTGAGAAAAGTACTATCCGGCGGCTCAAGGCCATTGGATCTCGAGCACGGCGACGATCCCCCCGCGACCGTCGTGCTTAAGCGGTGTGACAAACA
>JBEHXA010000134.1:0-14094 GCA_048498935.1 Myxococcota bacterium | reverse complement strand
GGGCGCTCGAGAAGGATTGTTACGGGGACACGTGGGTGCGCCGCGCGGCGCTGCTCCACGCTGCCGCGTCGGTGATCGCCAACGACGCCGACATCAACTACTCGTTCTGGATGGCGTTGCCGTTCACGCTCGCGGCGGCCAGCGCGGTGCGCGGCGCGCGTGCGCGAACGGAGTGGGACTACGCCATTTGTTGGAGCTTTGCCGGTGCGCTCGCGCTGCTGGCGGTTTCGATCAAGCCGTCGGCGTGGCCCCTGTGCTTGGTTTTTGCCGCGCTCTGGATCCGGGAGCTCGTCCACCGAGATTTCTTGCGCGCGTTGGCGCTCCCCGCCTGGGGGCTATGCGGGGCGCTGCTCGCAGCGCTTCTGATAGCTCTGCCCTTCCTGGCTCACGGTCGGCTCGATGTATTGGTCGAGGGGCTGCGTCAGGTTCAAAGCTTCGGTAAAGAATACGTCGGCTTGGTGGTGAAAGGGGCGGGGGGCTACCTCACTGCGGCGGGTAACGGCATGCAGTGTTTGCCCGATCAGATGCCGGCGATGCTGGGCTTGGCGGTGCTGGGCTGCTTGCCGGGCCGTCTTGGGGTGCGAGGCTCCCGGCTTGGCTTCATCGCGTGGGTGTTTTTGGTAGCGGCGCTGCTCGGCGTCACGATGACGCTCCGTTTCTTTACGCACGATAACGCGCAGCTTTGGCCGGCGCTGGCGGTGCTCAGCATGCGCCCGAGCGGGCTCGTTGCCCGGCTATTCGACGCGTTCGAGGCGCGCGGTCGTGTGAAGCTGGTCCGGCGTTTGCCCGTCGTGCTCGGTCTACTCGCAGCTTTGCCCGGACTTTGGGAGCGGTTTTGGTTGCACTGGTACTTCGTGAGCAACGATCACCACGTGGCCGGGATCTGCCGCCGCCTCGAGCCGATGCTGAAGCCGGACGACAGCGTGCTCGCTTGGGGGTGGCAGGCGTGGAGCGTGTACGAGCACTGCCACCGCGCAGCACCCGGTCGCATCTACAAGACGATCGGTACCGTCACGACGCTCAACACCAACACCTGCAATCGCGGCTACGGGCGGCTCGCGCTGCGCGACGGTAACGTCACGAAGGAGTTCATGCGCGAGCTCGAGCGCCATCCGCCCGCGGTGATCCTCTGGTCCACGTACCACCACGACATGGGCGGCGACCCCCTCGACGATTGGAGCCAGCTCTCGGCGTTCCTCGAGCAGGGCTACACGATGGTCGCCTCCGAAAAGCAGCTCATCGCATACCTCCGCAAAGACCGAGGCACGGCGTCGAGTCTGCGCTGAGCGCTGGCCGCCCCGGCGCCCCGGAGCTCGGATTTCGCGCTCGATGCGAGGAAGCTCACCCAAGGCTCTCATCCATGTCGCACTTGCGACATGAAAATCTGCATCATTTCGCAGCGACCTCGAGCTAACTCGACAAGTAGCAGATGCGACATCCCGTCAGTCTCGTGGCGCGGGCCAGCTGCCTCCGCCGAACATTCTGGCCGCCTCCCGGTGCCGGGCAATCCCACACGCAAAGTGCGCAGACAGATTGGCGGGTGCGCGACGATTACCCTGCGCGCTGAGCCTTCGCGCCCGCTCACGGCCAGCGCGACCCAGGGCGGACGACACCTTCCAATGCGACCGAGAGCCTTGCAGCAGCTTCTGCGAGTCGCAGCTGCGGCGCGGCAGCCCCCTCGATGAGAGGCTCCAGGCCGCTGGCGGGACGAACGCAGCGTGGGGTGAGACCTAGTTGCCGGCGGTGAGGCTCGTCCAAATGGAGGCGAGCGTGACGACGACGAAGCAGGCGCTCACGACCCGGAGTGCGTGCTCGCGCCAGCGTTCGGCGTGGTGCTCGGCGGCGGGCGTGAGCAAGATCAAGCCCAAAAATGCCAGCCCAAAGCCGACCGACCAGTAATCGTGCGACACCGCTTTGGCCGCGACGAAGAAGGCGGTGAGCACGAACGCCGCGACTACGTAGTAACGCTGCCGCCCTACCCGAACCGCAGCCTGATTGATCGAAATTCCCATATCTCCCTGTCCCATGGCCCGAGCGTAGCATCCTGGCCGGGTGGCGCAGCCCCGCCTGGCGTGAACGGCATTTTCCAGCGTCGAGGAGCGAAACGGGCGGCTAAAGACTTTCGTGGCGCGCCCCGGGGGCCCCGTGGTACGGACCGAGGCCCATGAGCGGCCATTCCAAGTGGGCTACCATCAAGCGGAAGAAGGGCGCGACGGACGCGGCCCGCGGCAAAGTATTTACCAAGCTGATTCGCGAAGTGGTCACGGCAGCGCGCATCGGCGGCGGCGACATCGACTCCAACCCGCGCCTGCGCAAGGCCGTGGCTGATTGTCGCGCCCAGCAAATGCCGGCCGACAACATCAAGCGCGCGGTTCAGCGCGGTACGGGCGAGATCGAAGGCGCGTCATACGACGAGGTCCTCTACGAGGGCACTGGCCCCTCGGGCACGCTGTTCTTGGTCGAGGGCATGACCGACAACCGTAACCGCGCTGCCGCCGAGATCCGCAAGATCTTCGAGAGGCACAACGGCAACATGGGCGGTTCGGGCGCGGCAGCTTGGGCGTTCGATCGCTTGGGCGTGATCACGCTCGACAAGGCGCAGGTCAGCGAGGACCAGCTGATGGAAGCGGCGCTCGAAGCCGGAGCGGAAGACTACCGCGACGAAGGGGACGTGTGGGCCGTCTACACTCCTCCGAACGACGTCGACAAGATCTCGGCAGCGCTCGAGGCCGCCAAGTTGCCGATTCAATCGAGCAAGGCGGCCTGGGTGCCGAAGAACAAGAAGCCGGTCACCGAGCGCGACGCCGAGGTTTGTTTGAACCTGGTCGAGGCGCTCGATGACCACGACGACGTGCAGAACGTGTTCAGCGACTTCGACGTCTCCGAAGAAGAGCTCGCGAAGTTCGCTGGCTGAGCGCGCTCACGCGCCGGCTGCCGCGGCGACGGTCGCTTCGGCGGAGCGCTCGAGCGAGAAGCCGGCGTCGCGCCAAGCCGCCTTGCCGCCCTTGTAGGCGCGCACGTCGCGGTAGCCCAAAGCCAGCAGCTTTTGCTGCGCGAGGTGCGAGTTCGCGCACGTGGCGCTCGCGCAATACACGACGATGGAGGCGCCCTTGGCAGGCAAGGCGCGCTGGGCCAGCGCGGCGAAGCCCTCGAGCGGGATGTTGATCGCGCCGGGTAGGTGACCGCTCGCGAAGTGCTCGGGACCCAGGATTTCGGCGAGCGTGGGCGGGCTCTGGCCTTGGAGGCGCTTCGCGAGCTCGGCGGTAGAGATTTCGAGGCCTTGGTCGAGGGAAGAAGTGGTCATGGAGTTCCTTTGGATGTGCGGGCTATCGCTGCCTCGCCCCGCGAATCTGCGCTCCGACCCGCAGCTAGTCCAAGTGATGTTGCTGATGTAAGATATTCAGACAGTGAATATCAGTGGTGTGAACCTGAACTTGCTCGTCGCGTTCCAAGCGCTGTTCGAGGAGCTGAGTGTGACCGCGGCCGCGCGGCGCGCGGGCGTGACACAGCCGGCCATGAGCAACACGCTCGGGCAGCTGCGAGTCCTGTTCGACGACGCTTTGTTCTTGCGTCACCACACCGGTCTTACCCCCACCACCCGCGCCAAGCAGCTGGCCGAGCCGATCCGCCAGGGGCTGAGGCTGCTCGAGTCCGCGTTGGTCGAGCGCGAGTTCGACGCGCGCAGCAGCGAGCGTCGCTTCGTGATCATGGCGAGCGACTACGTCGAGCTGGTGCTACTGCCAGCGCTGCTCGAGCGGCTGGCCAAGGAGGCGCCCAGCGTACGCCTACAGCTCCGCCCTTGGACGCTCCACGAGGCGCCGCCCGAGCTCGCGCGCGGTGAGGCCGACCTCATGCTCGGTTTTTACGACCAACTGCCGAAGCATCATCACGAGCAGTCGCTGTTTAGCGATGAGTACGTGTGCGTCGTCCGGCGGGGACACCCGGCGCTCCGCGGCAAGCGTAGGCTCACGCTGGCGAAGTACCTCGAGCTCTCGCACGTGCTCGTTTCCTCGCGCAGTGACAGCCCTGGCTCGGTGGATCGGGCCCTGGCCGCGCTGGGCCAAAAACGCCGAGTTGGCGCGCGGGTATCGCACTTTTTGACCGTTCCGGTGCTGGTCGCCAAGACCGACTTCGTCGCCGCGCTGGATCGGCGTGTGGCTGAAGCCTTCGCGGCCCCGCTCGGCCTGCAGCTATTTCGCCCGCCCCTCGCGCTACCGAAGGGGACCGTGGGTCAGGTTTGGCACGAGCAGCAGCACTCGGACCCAGCCCACCGTTGGCTGCGCGCTCTGATCGCGGACGTATGCCGTACGCTTGCTTGATGAACGCTAGCCGGCGGGCCAGCGAAACTGCACCAACGAGAAATAAGTGAAGACGCCGTGGGCAATGACCACGGGTAGAAGGCGCCCCTTGATCGAGCTCAGGAAGCTCCACACGATGCCGCACCCGAACGCGGCGGTGACGAGCAGCGGGTTGTAGCCCGCGATCGGGTTACCGAGCGTGACGAGCGTCGGCAGCGCCGTGATGCCGTAGCAGGCCGCAGCTAGCGGCCAGGCTCGCCGCGTACCGAAGCGCTGCTCTAGCTCGCGGAGCACCATCGAGCGCCACACCAGCTCTTCGCACACCACGATCAGCAGCAGCAGGCCGGTGTACAAAAAGGACTTTTGGACCGCGTCAGGATCGCCGATTTGCGCGTAAATGCGGATGAGCCAGGTCAAGCGGGTGCTGCCCGCAGGGGCCAGCACGGCGCGCGCGCCCCACGAGGCCAAGATCAGGATCGCCGCGGTCAAGCAGCCGATCGACACGTCGCCCTGGCGTGGAGCGAGTACGTCGAGCAGCGTGCCGTCGTTGTAGAGCCGCCGCAGCGCGATTCCCGCGAGCAGTAGATACGGAACGGCCAGCCCCGCCCAGAACCAGGGAGTGCCCGCCACTTCCAAGCGGAAGGCGAACGTCATGGCCAGCGTGATCGATACGACCGCCAGCAGCGTGTGGCCGAGGCCTTTCATTTCTGTGCGTCGAGCTCCGCGAGGCGTGTCGCCACGAATTCCAGAATGCGGTCGGCTGCCTCGTGCTTGGAGAGTGGTCCGAACTCTTCTGCGTCGCGTACGCCCACCAGGTTGCCCGAAATCTGATCCTTGCCGATCGATCGGTCGGGATGATTGGCGACCACCAGATCGACTCGCTTTTTGGCCAGCTTGCCGCGCGCCGCGTGGATCAAGCGCTCGTCGGTCTCGGTTTCGAGCGCGAAGCCGACGAGGATGGGTTTCTGCGCTTCGCGGGCCGTGCCGATCTCCGCCAGCAGGTCGTCGTTGGGCACCAGCTCCAGGCCGAGGCTCTCGGCGCCGCGCTTCAGCTTGCTGGCGTGAGTCTCGGCGGGCCGATAGTCGGCAACGGCAGCCGTCATGACGAGCGCGTCGGCGCCGCTGAGATCGGGCTTGAGCGCTTGCCAAAGAGCGCCGCGCATCGCGAGCGCGCTCCGCACGTCGATGCGCGTGACCCCGGCCGGCGTATCGAGCGCCACTGGCCCGGCGATGAGCGTGACACGGGCGCCGTGCGCGGCTGCGCGCTCGGCCACCGCGAAGCCCATCTTGCCCGATGAGCGATTGCTGATGAAACGAACCGGATCGATGTCTTCGGCGGTGGGACCGGCGGTGACGACGACGTGGCGTCCGCGCAGGGTGGCGCTCGTGAGCTGGGCGATGACGAAAGAGACGATGGTATCCGGCTCGGCGAGGCGACCGACACCGATGTCGCCCGAGGCGACCTCGCCCTCGACCGGGCCGACGAAGCCGACTCGCCGGTCTTCGACCAAGGTGCGGACGTTGCGTTGCGTCGCGGGGTGCGCCCACATGCTCGGGTGCATTGCCGGCGCCACCAGCACTGGACAAGTGGCACATAGCGCGGTCGCGCCGAGCAAGTCGTCGGAACGCCCTTGGGCCAACCGCGCGAGCGTGTCGGCAGTCGCGGGCGCGATCAACAGCAGGTCCGACTTTTGCGCGAGCTCGACGTGCAGCTCGCCCGCCAAGTCGTCGCCGAACATCGCTTGGTGCGGCGCGCGACCCGTCAGGCCCGCGAACGTCGCGGGGCCGACCAGCTCGGCTGCGCTCTTGGTGAGCACCACATCGATCGCGGCGCCTTCTTTCTGGAGGGCGCGCAGGAGCAGCACCGCTTTGTAAGCGGCGATGCTGCCGGTGACGCAGAGCGTGATGTGCTTACCCGAGAGGCGTCCGTTCATCGAGATCACAGCGGTTCTATCACACGGCCCGACGTCACGACCGCTTCCGCGAGGGCCTGGGCCGGGACACCCAGCGATTGTCTCGTTCGAAGAAGCGCCAGGGTTTTTCGGCCCAATCCCCGGCGTAGTCGACCCCGATACGCGCGGAGCGGCCCACCTTGGCCCGCGGCTCGAGCCCCTCGCTGAGGTACAGGTCACCGCTCGTCAAGTCGGCACCGTAGTAGCGACGGTCCACACCGAAGGCCTGACAGAGCTTGCCGGGTCCGTTGGTGAGCCGCACGTCGTCACGCGGTAAGCCGCGCCGCCGCGCCATCTGCTCGGCGCCCAAAATCGGTTCGGCGGCGCGCAGCAGCACTGCGTGAGGCGAGCCCTCGCGCGTGGTGACCAGATTGAGGTGCCAGTGCATGCCGTACACGAAGAACACGTAGGCAAAGCCGGGCGGGCCGAACATCACCTCCGTGCGCTCGGTGCGTCGGCCGCCCCAAGAGTGCGCAGCGCGATCTTCGGGGCCGCTGTACGCCTCCGCCTCGACGATGCGCCCCGAGAGCACGCCGCTCGGGGTGACGTGGACGAGCAGCTTGCCGATCACGTCGCGCGCCACCGTGAGGACCGGACGCGCGTAGAAGGAACGAGGCAGGGGAGCAGGCGTCGCCGACACGCGCCTCAGTATCCGAGTAAGGTTCCGATCTGATAAACGGCCAAGCTGAGCAAATAAGCGGTGCCGGTCATGTAAGCGAACATGAACGCGGGCCAGCGGTAGCTCTTGGTCTCGCGCTTGGTTACGGCCAGCGTGCTCATGCATTGGCACGAGATGGCGAAGAACACCAAGAGTGAAAGACCCATCAGCGGCGTGTAGGCGGGCTTGCCGTCCGCGCGTGTCTCGGCGCGCAACTGATCGCGGAGCGGCAGCGCGTCGTCGCCCGTGTCATCGATACCGTAGACGAGCCCGAGCGTGGCCACGAACACTTCGCGCGCCGCGAAAGCACCGATTAGCCCGACGCCGATCTTCCAGTCGAAGCCGAGCGGGGCCAGCACCGGCTCGATCGCGTGACCGAGTCGGCCGCCGTAGCTGCGCGCGATGGCGCTCGGTTCGGCCGCAGGCTCGCCCGAAGTGCCGGGCGCGGCGGGGGGCGTGGCTGGCGCGGCGGGAGTGGTGGCACAAACGGCTGGTGCAGCAGCGACCGGCGCAGCAGCGGCTGGAGCGGTGACGGCGGCGCGGTGCTCCGTGTCGGCGTCGACGCGCGGAAACGAGAGCAGCGCCCACAGCGCGACGGTGCAGGCCAAGATCACCGTGCCCGCTTCGGTCAAGAAGACCGTCGCGCGCTCCCACATCATCTTCAGCGTTCCGCGCAGGCTGGGTAACCTGTACGGCGGCAGCTCCAAAATCAACGGAATCCGCCGGCCTTTGACGGCGGTGCGACCGAGCACGAACGCGGCGAGCAGCGTGATGAGCGTCGCGAACCCGTACATGCCCACCATCATCAGGCCTTGCACCGGGAGGAAGCCGAACACGCGCGAGGGCGGAAACAGCGCGCCGATGATCAGCGTGTACACCGGTAGACGCGCCGAGCAAGTCATCAGCGGCACCACCAGCATCGTGAGCAATCGGTCGCGCTGTCGCTCCATGGTGCGGGTCGCCAAGATCGCCGGGACCGCGCAGGCAAAGCCGCTCAGCATGGGCACGAACGCGCGCCCGTGAAGGCCCAGGCTCTTCATCACGCGGTCCATCAGGTAGGCGACGCGCGCCATGTAGCCCGAGTCTTCGAGCAGGCCGATGAAGAAGAACAACAGCAAGATCTGCGGCAAGAAGACCAGCACGTTGCCGACTCCGCCCAGCAGCCCTTGCACCAAAAAATCGCGGAAGATGCCCGGCGCCACGTGCGCCTCCAGCAGCCCGCGTAGCCAGCCGAAAGCGTCTTCGATCAGCGAAATGGCCGGATCGGACCAGCTGAACAGCGATTGGAAGACGACCAGCATCACCAGCACGAACAGGGCGAAACCCCAGACGGGGTGGAGCAGCACGCGATCGGCGCGCTCCGACAGCTTGCGCTTGGCCGGGTGGCGCTCGAGGCGTCGATAGAAGTCGGGCAGGTGCGCATCGATGTACTGGTAGCGCGATGCGATCACCTCCTGATCCAGATCGCGACCGGAAGCGCGCCGCAGCTCCAGGGTCGCGCGCCGCAGCTCGGGCGCGACGTCGTGCAGCTCGTCGTCTTCGTCGATGCTCGTTAGCGCCCACAGCGCCAGCGCGCGGTCGCGCTCCGGGGTAGCGCGTAGCTCGGCCGGCAATGCGCTCGCCAGCTGTGCGGCATCGGCGAGCAGCGCTTGCGGGTAGCTGACGCTGATGTGGGGCCGGGGCTTGTCTCGCAGCGCGCGTTCCATGCCGCTGAGCAATGCCGAGATGCCGCTACCTTTGCGCGCGCTGATCGCGACACACGGGATACCCCAGAGACGCTCGATGGCCTCGGGGCTCGGCGGGTTGTCGCTCGCCTCGTCGATCATGTTGAGCGCGATCAGCAACGGCAGCCCCAGCTCTGCCAGTTGCAGCGCCAGGTACAGGTTTCGGCCGAGCTGGCTGGAATCAGCCACGAACACGCACAAATCCGGCGGCTGGTACGCGCCGAAGCCGAGCACTGCCCAAAGCGCGACCTGCTCCTCCGCTGAGCGCGCGCTGAGCGAATAGCAACCGGGCAGATCGACGACCTCTGCTTCGACGTGGCCGTCCAGGCGCGAGCGGCCGCTGCGGCGCTCCACGGTGACGCCGGGGTAATTGCCGATGCGAGCGTTCTGCCCCGTCAGTCGGTTGAAGAGCGTCGTCTTGCCGGTATTGGGGTTACCGATCAGCAGCACGAGCGGCTTGCGAGCCGTATCGGCGCCCGTCACTGCCGGGGGCGGAGCGCCTTGCTTACCCTGCGCTGCGGCGGGCAGATCGTTGTCGGGTTCGGTCACGCTACGCCTGGCGTCTACACGCCCAGATCCGGCTCCAGCGCTGCGGCGCTGCCGGCCGGTAGCGGCGCGCGTCCAGGATTCTGCACCGCGATGGCGCTGGCTTCGGCCTTGCGGATCGATAGGCTGGCGCCGCGCACCAAGAGCTCGATGGGATCGCCGAGCGGCGCGACGCGCAGGAGCTCGACGCGCGTGCCCGGCACCAGCCCGAGCTCCATCAAGCGACGCCTGAACGAGCCGTCACCGCTCACACGCTCGACCTGTACGACCTGGCCGATTGGGATCTCCGAGAGCACCATGCGCCTGACGAGCATCCTAGCCTGCTGAAAACGAATTTCAAATTCAGGCCCGATCTCGGCCGATTTCTCGCGCCCTGACGCTGGCGCGACTCAGGCCTGACCCTGCAGGCGGCTCTTGGCTTCGCGAACGCTGCGACCGAGCGCCATCGCGTCGGTGCTCTCGGGCAGTACCCGCAGCACGTCGGTCAACGCTTCGAGCATGTCGCGCGCGCTGCGGAAGCGGCGCGCCGGATCCTTCTCGAGCACGCGGTGCACCGCGCTTGCCAGCGCCATCGGCAGGTTGCCTCGCTTCAGGCTCAGCAGCGGCACCTTCGCTTCGCGGATCTGCGCGACGACGTCGACGTCCGTGCCCGCGTTGAACAGGCGCTCGCCCGTGAGCGCCTCCCACAGCACGATGCCGACGCTGAACAGATCCGTCGCCGGGCTCGGCGCGTCGCCTGCGATCAGCTCCGGGGCGAGATACGAAAGCTTACCCTTGACGATGTTCGGTCGAGTCATGCGCGCGCGATCCATCGCTCGCGCCAGCCCGAAGTCGGCGAGCTTCACGATGCCGTTGGCGTCCAAGAGGATGTTGGGCGGCGTCACGTCGCGGTGCAAAATCGGCGAAGCCGTGCCGTCGGCGGCCCGACGAGAGTGCGCCGCCTCCAGGCCGCGCAGCATTTCGATGCCGATCGCGGTGACCAGCGGCCAAGGTGTCTCTTTCTTGGCAGCCTCGTAGTGGCTCTTCACCCATTGTCCGAGGTGCAGGCCGCTCACCAGCTCCGTCACCAGAAAGTAGTGCCCGAGCTCGTCCTGACCGAAGTCGAACACCTGCACGATGTTGGGATGGTTCAGCAAGGCGCCGACCCGCGCCTCTTCCACGAACATCTCGACGACCTCGGCGAAACCGATCACTTGCGTTTCGATGCGCTTGATCGCGACGGGCCGAACGAAGCCGCTCGCGCCGTGCGCGATACCGCGCCACACCACTGCCATGCCCCCGCGGCCCAGCTGCTCAACGAGCTCGTACTTTCCGGCGAGCACTCGCCCGGGCTGGTCGGTCATTTTGCTCGAGAGTCCCCCCGGGGGCTTTTCGGCGTCAAGGTCATGATCCGCTTCAGGCGCTGAGATCTTTCACGATCTCGGCCAGCACCTCCAGCGAATGCTCGATGCGCTCCGACCAGACCACGCCCGCGTTGAGGCGGAGGTGATTTTCGAAACGTCCACCCGCCGAGAAAATCGGCCCGGGCGCCACCGAGATGCCGCGCTCCAGCGCGCGCCGCTGGATCGAAAAGGATGAGACGTTGCCGGGCAGCTCGACCCACACCACGTAGCCGCCGCGCGGTGCGCTGACCCGGGTGCCCGCCGGAAAGTGACGCGCGATGGCCTCGCGTGTCTTCTCGACCTGCACCGAGAGCAGGCGCCGCGTCTTGCGCAGGTGCCGGTCGTAGCCGCCGCTCGCCAAGAATTCGGCGACGGCCATCTGCGGCATGGTGGGCGTGGCCACCGACTGCGTGAACTTCAGGCGCTCGACGGTGCTCTGGTAGCGGCCCGCAGCGATCCAGCCGACGCGGTAGCCGGGTGCGAGCGTCTTTGATACCGAGCCGACGTACAGCACGCGCCCGTCGCGGTCGAGCGCCTTGACCGGTGCGGGCCGCGAACCATCGAACAGCATGTCGCCGTACACGTCGTCTTCGATCAACGGCACGTCGTGCTTTTCGAGCAGGCTGATCAGGCGTCGCTTGTTCTCGTCCGGCATGACCGAGCCGAGCGGATTGCTCACCGTCGGCATCGAGAAGATGGCTTTGATGCCGCCGACCTTGAGCGCCGCCTCCAGCGCGTCGAGATCCATGCCGGTGCGCGGATGCATCGGGATTTCCAGGGCTTTGATACCCATCTCCTCGATGAGCTGCATCACGCCGAAGTAGGTGGGGCTTTCGATCGCGATGGTCTCGCCCGGCTTGACGACGGCGCGGAGCGCGATGTGTAGCGCCTCCATTGCGCCGACCGTGGTGACGAAATCGTCCTCGCGCAGTGGTAGCCCAGTCAGGACCGCGCGCCGCGCCAGCTGCCGGCGCAACGTGGACAGGCCGGGCGGCGCGTCGTAGCCGGCGCCAGCGGTCGACATCTCGCGCGCGATCTCGGACAGGATGCGGTTCAGCTTGGCGATCGGGAGCAGCTCGGCGGCCATCACGGCGCTGCCGAGCGCGACGACGTTGGGATCGCGGACCGACGCTACCAGCGCCGCTACTGCAGCCGATACCGTGATCTCGAGCGGTACGCTGCTACGGCGTGGCGTGCTCGGCTCGAGCAGCTCCGGGCCGCGCTCACGACGGACGAAGTGCCCGCTCTTGGGGCGCACCTCGACGAGCCCTTCGTTCTCGAGCTCGAAGTAGGCCTGCAGCACGGTCGCGACGCTCACGCTGCGTTCACGCGCCAAACGTCGGACCGAGGGTAGGCGATCACCTGCGCGGAGCTGTCCCTTGGCGATGCTGGCCCCGAGGTCGTGCGCGAGTCGCTCGTAGAGGGGGGCTTCGGCTTGGGCGGCCATGGTTGATAGTGTACTGGTCGAATTTTTCTGAGACCAGTACAGATGACGGCCCTTTTCTTGCGGACAGGTGCTGGCTGTATTGGTTTAGCCTGTTCGGCCCGGCGCTGTTTCGACTGTTTCGAGGGGCAGCGCAGGACGACTTGCTGTCGTCGAAAGCAACGGATCGACTGCGCCTCGCCACGCGCTTTTTCGAGGACCGAGAACCTTGCGCCCAAAAGCGACTCGGCAGTGCGCGATTCGCGTCTCTGCCTGCTCGGAGCGGCCTCCGTCACTACCTCCGTGGTTGGCGGACTTCACCGTCCGTCGGCGCGAGAAAAGAACGGGGCTGGCGCATCTGCTCCGGCTTGATCATTCCACCTTATGAGGATGCTCCCATGAACATGAAGTCGGGTCTGTTGGGTCTGGGACTGCTGCTCGGAGCCGGCGCGCTCACCATCTCCTGCGGCGGCAAGGATGACGAAGACGGGAGCGGCAACACCGCTGGCAAGGGCAGCGGTACTGGCGGCTCCGGCGTCAGCGGCTCGAGCGGCTCGAGCACGGCGGGCAAGACCGGCGCTACGGGTGGCTCGGGCAGCCAAGGCACCGCAGGCACGAGCGCATCCACGGCCGGCACCGGTAGCAACACGGGCGGCAGCGGCAACACGGGCGGCGCCAACAACAACGGCGGTGCTCCGTCGGGCGGCACTGGCAACAACAACGGCGGCGCCGCGCCGGGCAACAACGAAAACTGCCCCGCGACAGCACCGACCGACGCCGCGACGTGCGACGTGATGACCGGTCGTCAGGGCTGCACTTACGGCAACACGAATTGCCGCTGTCAGCGTTCGTTCGGAGGCCCGGGCGGCGGTGATGCCGGCGCGCCTGCACAGCCTGCGCGCGAGTGGAGCTGCAACGAGATCCCGACCTTCCCGGGTGGCGGCGGAGCGGGCAACGAGGGCGGCTTCGGTAGCATCGGCGACGTGGAGTGCCCGGACGCCAAGCCCGCGAGCATGGCTGCTTGCACCGGCACCGGCTTCTGCCCGTATCAGGGTGGCGGCTGCGTCTGCAACAACAGCATGTTCACGTGCTTCGGTAACTGAAGCTCGGGGTTCAAGCCACGAGCTTCTCGAACCCGAGCTCGAGAGCGCGCGCGACGAGCGCGGAGTACTCGGCGTCGTCCTGGTGGCGGCGCCAAACTCCGCGGCGTCGCGCGTCCTCGAAGGTTTCGCGCGCGCCCTGCTCGAAGCCGATCTCGCAACGAAATTCGGGCACGCTCTGCTTCGCTTTCGCGGAGCTGTACGCGCCGTGGTAGCGCGTCACCTCGTCGAGGAAAGCGAAGCGCCCGGGGTTTTGGGCGAGTACCCAGCCCGCAGGTACCAGCACCAGCTCCGCGTGAGTGCCGAGCGCTCGAGCTGCTTGACGGTAGTACTGGCGCCAAGTGAAGACTTCGTCCCGCGTGGCGTTGAACGCTTCACCGTATGTGCGCGGGTTGCCGCAAGCGTGGGCAAAGAACCGCCCGACGTCGCGACGGTGCGTCGACTGCCATAGCGTCATTCCGCCTTCGGCGACCAGCACCGGCAAGCCGCACGCGACGCGGTCCCAGACCACGCTGTCGAACTCCATCTGATCGATGAGCGACGCGCCCGGACCGTAGGTGTTGCTCGGTCGCACGATGGTGGCCGCGAAGGCTCCGGCCTGCGCTGCGCGTTCGAAGAGCCGTTCGCACGCGAGTTTGTTCTTGCCGTACTCGGTGGTGGGCGCGAGCGGGAACGTCTCGTCGATGAGCACGCGCGGCGGGCTGTCCACGCCGTACGCGCACACGCTCGAGCAGAAGATGAGCTGCTCGGTGCGTCCGCCGAAGGCCCGCACGCTGGCCTCGGCCTGAGCGGGGGTGAAGCAAATCATGTCGATGACGACGTCGAAGCGCTCGCGCGCCAGGCGCTCTTCGAACTGGCTGGGCTCGTTGCGATCGCCGACGAGCACTGGTACGTCGGCCCCCGGGCGCGCGCGCTGCCCGCGATTGAACAGCGTGACACTGGCGCCTCGTTCCAAGAGTCCTTCGACGGTACCGGGCCGATCACGCCGGCGAGTTCACGGGTGACGCGTTC
>JBEHXA010000133.1:0-14262 GCA_048498935.1 Myxococcota bacterium | reverse complement strand
TGCGGGGTAGCCGACGAAATAGAGCTGATAATCCTCCATGTGATTCAACCACTGCGCCGGCGCCCAGAAATGGCGCTACTCGCCGTCGGTGACGCGAGCGTCAGCATCGGGCTCGTGCTGTCCAAGGCGCATGCATGGGTTGCAGCGCTCGACGAGGAGCCGTGACGAGTCACCCGGCGTCCTCCAGCCGGTTGCTCTCGACCATTCCGGCGAGCCCCGGGTTGATTGCCGGGGTGCTGCGCGTGCTCGCGTACGTCGACGACTTGCCGGGCGGCGCCACCGGTGCGCTTCAGTTCGGCGAAGAGGGCATGATCTTGGTGCAGTCGCGCAAGATCTGCTGGGCCGTGGCGCGCAGCATGCGGGTGCGACTGACCGACATTTTGCGGAACCAGAGCACGCCGCCGCTTTCGCGCGAGGCCGTCGAGACCATCTTTCGCCGCTGCCGCGAAGAGGGCACACCCATCGGCGAGGCGCTCGTGAAGAGCGGGCTCGCCACCGAGCAGGGGCTGCGCGCGGCGCTGTTCAAGCACAACGGCGAAGCCATCGTGGCGCTGGCGCAGAGCGGCGCCGCGCCCGAGCAATTCGTGGCGCACGCCAAGACCGGCTACGACCCCAAATTTTCGTTCTCTGCCTGCGAAATGTTGGCGATGCTGGGCTCGTTCGACGACCCGGCGCGCGCAGCAGCCGCGCAGCTCGAGCTCACCGGCATGCTGGTGCAAGACAGCGTGGGCGCTGCCTTTGCTCGCAGCAGCGCTGCCTCCGGCTCACTCGTGATCGCGGTGGACCGCGGCTGCGATTTTGCGGTGCGCGACCTAGTGGAGGTTTGCAACTGGGTCTCGGGAGTGTTCGACGTGGCACGCACCTTCGATCCAGCAGTATTTGCTGCACGCGCGAGCCTCGGTAACCACGCTGGGTTGGTCACCTGGCGCGCCAAAGACGTCGGCTACCTGGGGCTCTGTAGCTCGCGCGCTGCGGCTGCGCGGCTGCTCAGCCGGCTCGCGGAACGAGCCGCGCACGCAGGCGTGAACGTCGCGCGGGCGGCAGGGGGGGAAGGCGGCTCCGCATGACGCTCGTACTGATCGTGGACGACGACGCGACCGAGCTTCGTACTTTGCAGCGTGAGTTCAAGCGTTTGCGGCCCGATATCGCGCTGGTCACTTGTAGCGACGGAGCCGAGGCGGTCGAGCTCATGCGTGGCCGCGCGGTCGACCTGGTGCTGACTGAGCTGCGGATGCCGAAGCTCGACGGCTTCGAGCTCCTCGCCTGGATGAACGAGCACTGCGCCGACGTGGTCGCGTTCACCATGTCCGAACCTGGCGACCCCGACGACAGTGCGCGCTGCATCGAGCTGGGTGCGGTCGAGCACTTTTCCAAGCCGATCGACGCGAAGGTCGTGCTGTCCCGACTCAGCGATACGTTCGCACAGTCCGTGCGCGGTCACGTCCAGAACGTCAGCCTCGCGTCGATGCTGCAGCTCCTGGAAATGGAGCGAAAGACGTGCACCTTGACCGTGACTTGTGACGACAAAAAGGGCCATTTGCTGCTGCAGTCGGGGCGGCTCGTGGCGGCTCGACACGGCGCGCTCGAGGGCGAGGCTGCGGCGATCGCGGTCATCGCGTGGCCGTCCAGCTCGATCACGATTTCACGCCAACTGGCAACGCTGCAGGGCGCGGTGAATGAGCCGCTCGGGTTCATCGTGATGGAGGCCATGCGCGTTCAGGACGAAGCCATGCGGCAGCTTCCCGGTAACGTGGCGCCCAACGCCTCGGTGTGGCCGCTGCAGCGGCGCACCTTTCGACCCAGCGCCTACCCGAGCGAACGACCGGGTGATCCGGGATACGTGAACGGGGCCGATCTGGGAATGCCGAACGGCGCGCGTGCTGTCGCCATCGTCGAGACCGCGACCGGCAACGTGCTCCGCTCCGCGACGCGCGCGGATTGTCCGGTAGGTGAGCTGGCCCGGCTCGCCTCGCACTTGCTCCAGCAGGAAGCGGCGACGCTGCGCCTGTGCGCGAGCGGCGAAGGGGTGGAGGAGTTGGTGCTCTCGACCAGCTCGCGTTGCGACGTGATCCGGCCTCTGGGCGAGAGCGAGTTCGCGCTCTTGGTGTTCGCGCCCGAAGAGACCAACCTGGTGATGGCGCGCATCGAGCTAGAGCAGCTGATCGCGGCGCACGTCAACGCGCGCCGTAGCGCCTGAGTCGAGCCCGCAACGTCGAACGCGGGATGCCCAAGTCGAGCGCGGCCTTGGACAGGTTGCGCTGCGAATTCTCGAAGGCTTGTAAGATCATGTCGCGCTGGAGATCTGGAAGCGACCCCGAGCGCGCGCTCGATTTGATGGCAGGCCGGGTCCCCGAGACTTGGGTTGGCGGCTCCGCCTCTAGCGGGGCTTCGGCGGCGATGCGCAGGGTGCCGCTGGGGGAGGTGTCGGCCAGGCTCGCTTCGCGGCGCGCTTGCAGCGCGGCTTCGATATCGCGCGCCAAGATTAGGCCGCGTTCGGCGACGATCGCGGCATTCTCTACGACCGCGCGCAGCTCGCGAATGTTGCCGGGCCAGCCGTAGGCGATCAGTGCATCGAGCGCCTCGCGCGCGAACGCGGCGCCGTTGACGTTGTGGCGCTTGGCGAAATCGGCGAGGAAGTGGCGCGACAGCTCTGGGATGTCTTCCAGGCGCTCGGTAAGCGCGGGCGTGCGAATCGCGTACCCTGCCAAGCGAAAGAAGAGATCCGGGCGCAGTGAGCCCGCGCTGGTCGAAGTGAGCACGCGGTTGGTCGCGCTGACGACGCGCGCGGCAAACACTCGCGTGTGGGTGCCGCCCACGCGCCGGAACTGCCGAATCTCGAGCACGCGCAGCAGCTTGGCTTGCAGCGCCAGAGGCATTTCTCCCACTTCGTCCAGAAAGAGCGTACCGCCAGCGGCTTCTTCGAACAGGCCGACGCGAGGTGTGCGCGCGCTGGTAAACGCGCCAGCTTCGTGCCCGAAGAGCTCGCTCTCGAACAACTGCTCCGGCACCGCCGCGCAGTTCACGCTCACGAACGGCTCATGGGGACAGGTGAGCGCGTGGATCGCCTGGGCGACCAGCTCCTTACCGGTACCGGTCGGGCCTTGGATCAGCACCGGCACGTCTCGAAATTGAGCGACGCGCTGGGTCTGCTCGCGCAGCTCCTTCGCTTTGGCGCTGCCGCCCACCAAGCGGGCTAGGGCCCCCAGGTTGTCTGCCGTCGGCGGGTCCGAGAGGCGTCGCTGTCGCGTTCCGCGGTGCTCGCCTGCCAGCTCCCGGATCCGCAAGGCCAGCACATCCTCCGGGACCGGCTTTTGCATCACGTCTTGCACGCCCGCGCGCGTGGCCATCACGGCCGTCTTCACGTCGATGTGCGCAGAGTGGATGATGGTCGCAGGTAAGCGCCGCTCGGAGGAGGCGGTGGTGAACACCTCCATGCCATCCATGCTGCCCATCCGCAGATCGAGCAGCATCACGTCGTAATCCTTGCTGGCCAGGCGCTGCAAGGCAGCGCGACCGTCGAGGGCTGCGTCTACCTCGAAGCCTTTGATCGAGAGCACGCGCTGCAGCGAACGCACCAATACCCCATCGTCATCGACGATCAGCACACGAATGGCGCTCTTCCCGGCGGCGGATAGCAACGTCAAACCACAGCCCAATGTGGAACGGAAGGATCGGCGTGATCCTTAGCCCTCGATAGAACCTTGAGTGAACACGAATGGCCTCCCGCGTACAAGCGAGAAGGCGATTCGGATTTGTGTCCGATAGTTACGTGCGGTCTCGGGGTCAATCAAAGCCTCGGTCTCGGTTTCGGGCTCGGGCTCGGTCTCGGTCTCGGTCTCGGTTTCGGGTCGCTCGCGCTCGCGGCGGCCTCCGGACGGCTGTCGGCTATTGCCCTTGTCTTGTGGAGGCTGGCCCTCCAAACGGTAGTGGCAGAATTGCTCCGGACTTAGCAAACCACCGTGCAGATTCGGTTCTTGCGCGCTCCGCTTCAGCGCCTCCTTCTGTCGCCACGCGCGTCGATGGCGCGGGTAGCGGGCGCCCCAACCACACGTCTACAACCAATGATATCGGTCATTGCTTGTGGACCTACGATGTGTCTAGGAGCGTGCAGAGGGAAAGCAGTCACGAGTGAGGCGGCTGGGGAAGGCGGCGAGCCGCGGGGGGCAGCGTGGGCCGGCTGCGAGTGGCGCGCCGGCAGGCGCCGGGACGGGACCCGGATTGCCGCCGAGCGCGCCTGGTCGGGCCGCGTTGCCGCTGGAACGTGGGTTAGCGGCCTGGCCATCGATGTGAGGGCAGGTGGGATGGCGAGCCTGCCCACTCCGGGTTACGACTAGGGCCTTGGTTATGCTTGAGCTTTGTTCGAGCGCCCGGAGCCGGCTTTCGCCGCTCACCGCGGCGGCTCTCATCACGTGGTCGAGCGCGATCGCCTGCGCCGGTAAGGCGTTCGTGGAAGAGGATTCGGCGCCGTGCACCGGGAGCGCTTGTCTCGGCGGAGCACCGGTCAAAGGCGGCGACGGCGGAGCAGGCGGCCGGGCGGACGGAAGCCGCGGCGGAAAAACGTCTTCGACACCGCCGCCTGCGCAAGCCGGTGCGACTGCGGAGGTCGCGGGCAGCAGCAGTGGTGGTGGCAGTAGTCAGAGCGGCACCGGCAATTCGGGGCCGTCGACGAGCGCGGGAGAAGGTCAGGGTGGCGAGTCTGCTGATGGCGACAAGCTCCCCGCCTTCCCGGCGACCAAAGTGCTCGACGATTTCAATCGGCTCGGGCTCGGGCTCGGCGCCAATTGGAGCGGAGCGGTGGAACACTACTCGTTCAGCCAGCAGCAACTGTGGTGCGCGCTCTGCGGCGAGCCTGCGCTGTGGTCGGAGGAGCTCGGGCCGGAGCAGGAAGTGTTTGCGACCTACGCGCGCTTCGATGCGGACGCCATGGAGATGAACCTGGTGCTCAAGGCTCAAGACGCGACCGACTGCGAGCTGATCGAGGTGCTGTACGCGCCCGAAGAGCACACGGCGCGCATCGCGCACTGCGCGAGCGGAAAATGGACGGATTCGGACAAGGTGTCGCTCACGCTGAAGCCCGGCGACCAGTTCGGCGGTCGTGCGCACGCCGACGGCACGGTCGAGTTGTTCGTGAACGGCAAGTCGCTCGCCCGCTTCGACGCGAGCACTTACCCGCATGAAGGCGGCCGCATCGGCGTGAACGGCCTGAGCGGCCCCTCCGGCAACGCTTGGGACGACTTCGGCGGCGGCGATTGGCGCAAGTAGCGCTCATCGGTGCTCATCGGAAGCGTAGAGCCGGCTAGGTAATGGCGCGGCGCGCCGCTTTCATGCGAGCATCGCGCCCAGTATGAAGAGGGTCAGGTTCGCGCTGTTGGTCGCGATCGCTTCATGGGCGGTCGCTTGCTCCAAGGGCAGTCCGAGCGCGCCACTACTGCCGCCCTGGCAAGTGCTGGTGACCGGGGTCAAGCCGGGCAGCTTTGCCTCGCCGCCCGCGCTCGTGGTGTGCGAAGCGAACGGCTCCGGCTGCGCCCCCGTGAAACCGGGCCTGAAGCTCTCGGGCAACAAGCTCGTGCGCAGCGAGCGCGGCGTGAGCGAGCTGGAGCTCGACGGCGCGACGCACGTAGAGCTCGCCGAGGGCTCGGAGTTGCTGCTGGAAGAGGGCCAGGCGCGGAGCCTGGAGCTACGCTCTGGCGGCATCGTGCTCACGCGCCAGGGCGCGGGAGCCGTTGGCGCGCTCCGGGTGAGCCTGGTGGGGCGCACGATCGAGCTGGTCGGGCCGAGCTCGATCGTGGCGCAACTCGACGACATCAATCGAGGACAGCTATTCGTGGCGCGCGGCCAGGTCACCTGTGTCGAGCCGGCGGGCTCGCTGCCACCGGTCCGCACCTATCACCCGGGTGAGGGGGCGCTGCTCCAGCGCCAGGGGCCGGCTGATTTACATGCGGTATTTGCGGGTACGCTCAGCCGCTTTCGAAAGTCCGTGCTGGCGATTGCCGCGCCGCCGCCACCGCCGCCGGAAAAGCTCGTGGAGCCGCGCGGCCTCGGGACCATGACCGCGCGCGTGCCCGGTACGACCCCGGTGGTCGAAGGCGTGCGGCTTGCCGAGCATCGCGTCCGTGCGGTCGTGCGAAATAGCGTCGCGCACACCGAGGTGGAGGAGGTCTTCCAGAACGACACCGATCGCGTGCTCGAAGGGCGCTACGTGTTCCCGCTGCCGCCCGACGCGACCATCACCGGCCTGACGCTGTTCGTGAACGGCAAGCCAGTCGAGGGCGAGCTGGTCGAAAAGCAGCGCGCTGCGGCCATTTTCAAGGGTATTGTCGACGATAGCGTGCGCCCGCGCGACCCGGCGCTGCTCGAGTGGGTGAGCGGCAGTCGCTTCTCGCTCAAGATCTTTCCGATCCCGGCGCGCGGTCAACGCAAGGTGATCCTGAAGTACCAGCAGGTGCTCAGCTCGGATGGCCCGCGGCAGGCCTACGTGTATCCGCTCTCGTTCGGCGCTGAGCGACGCACGCCGATCGACCAGCTGTCGATCGATGTCGAGATCAGCGACGGCAATGCTCCAGTCAAGGGCGTGCTCGTGAGTGGCTATGCCGCCACCGCGGAGCCGCTCGGCTCTGCGACGCGCGTCAGCTTGCGCGCCGACAAGAGCGCGCCCGATCACGACTTTGCCGTAAGCTTCCGGCGCGCGGCGCCGAGCGCGACCGTTGCCACTTCGGAGCGGGGCTTCGTCGCGCTGCGGCTGCGCGCGGAGCTGCCGGCAGCGACTCCGGTTCCGCCATTTCAGCGTCGCGATCGCGTGCTCGTGCTGGATACCAGTCAGAGCCAAGCGAGCGAGGCGTTGGCGGCAGCGGGTGAGCTTGCGATCGCGATGCTGCGTGGGCTAGAGCCTGACGAGCGCTTTGCCGTTTTGGCGTGCGACAGCGCGTGTGAGGCGCTGCCCGCGCAAGGGCTGCTGCCAGCGAACGCTCAAGCGCTGAGCGACGCGCAGGCTTTCATCAAGGCCCGCAAGCCCGCCGGCGCTTCGGATCTGGCAGGTGCCTTGCTCGCCGCGGCCGAGCGCGTCCCGAGCGGAGCTTCGGTTCAGCTGGTCTACGTCGGTGACGGCGCGCCGAGCGCCGGAGAGCTGTCGGTGCCGCGCATCGCCGAGCGGGTGCGCGCTAGCTTTCAGCAGCGCAAGGTCGACTTGCGGCTGTTCGGTGCCGGAGCCAGCGTGGATGAGACGACGCTGGTCGGTCTGGCCCGGGAGCTGTCTGGCAGTTACGACGCCGTGGCAAGCGCTGGTCCGCACAGCGAGCAGGAGGAGGTGCTCGTAGCAGGTCTGCGCAGTCCGCTGCTGGTGTCGCCGGTCGTCGAGTCTCCACCCGGCGTCACCGAGCTCGAGCCGCGAGGGCTACCCAACCTGCGACTCGGCGAGGAGCTGGTGGTGGTCGGTAGGGGCAAGACGCCAACGAGCGTGACTTTGCGTGGGACACTCGACGGCGCGCCTTACGTGCTGACAAGCGCGGTCGAGACCAAGCCCGAGAGCGATAGCGATGTTCCGTTCGTGCAGCGGTTGTGGGCAGAGACGCGCATTCGCGACCTCCAAACATCGGGCGGGCCGGGAGCCACCGCGGAGCTGATCGACCTTTCCAAGCGCTTCCGCGTCATGTCACGAGAAACCTCGTGGCTCGTGCTGGAAAACGAGCAAATGTTCGCCGAATTCGGCATTCCGCGCACTCGCTCGGCGGTAGACGAGTCAGCGCCCACGGCCGAGCAGCGCGCTGCGGTCGCGCGCGAGCTCGACGCGATCGAGCCGGGTGGGGCAGCGGCGCCCGCCGAGCCTGCGAGCGGGCCAGCAGCCGACGCGGCCGGCCCCACGCGCGCTGCACCTGGCGTTCCCGCACCTGCTGCACCAGCTCCACCGGCGGCCAAGCCCGCGCCGAGCCCGCCACCTTCGCCCGCCAAGGAAAGCGAGAGCAAGGCCAAGAGCGAAGGCACCTCGGGAGGGCTTGGCGGTCTCGGCTCGAGCGGTCGCGGTGCCGACGGTGCGGGCAGCGGCGCGGTGAGTCAGAGCGTCGCAGCGCCGCGCTCGAACGTCACGGTGGGAGCGGTCACTCCAACGGGTGGTACGACCGCCAACGCGGCTCGCGTCGTGGCCGGCATGCGCGCGGGCTTTCGCGCGTGCCACCAGCGCGCGCTCAATGAAGATCCCGAAGCTGCCGGCAGCATTCGCCTGTCGCTGCGCGTCGGCAGCGCCGGGCAGGTGGAGGCGGCGAGCGCCGCACCCGCGGGCAGGTTTCCGCGTAGCCTGGTGGAATGCGTGACCGCGCGCGCTCGCGCGGCGCAGTTCGAGCCTCCAACCGGTGGCCCGGCGATCTTGCAGGTGCCGATCACGTTCACGATCGTGCCCGGTGACGGCGGGACCGTGCTGGTTCAGCCTCCGGGGCCGCCGCTGCCGCGCCGACCCCCGCCGGACGTGGCCGTGAGTCGACCCGGCGACGATGGCTGGCTCGCACAAGGTCAGCCGGCGCTCGACAAGCTAGCGGCGGACTTGCAGGCGAACCCGAACAGCCGCAAACGCCACGAAGCCTTGGTGCGCGGGCTCTTGCTGCGCGGGCGCTTTGCTCCGGCCCTGAGCGCGGCCGAGCGCTTCGTGGAGCTCGATCCCGATCTGCCGGCCGCGCGCGAGCTGCTGGCGTATGCCGCAGTCGCGACCGGCGATCGCAAGCGAGCCGTGGCCGCCGTTGACGCGCTCACCGAGGCTGCGCCCGGTGACGTCAAGGCACAGGGCCGCGCGGCGCGCGCGTTCGAAGCTTTGGGGGACGAGGCGCGCGCGTGCGCTCACTGGCGCTCGGCGTTCGAGCTGACGCCCGCCTCGGACTCGGCGCTCTTCGAGGCTTTGCGCTGTCGAGCACGCGTCATGGGCGACCGAGCCGCGGCGCTCCGCGACGCTAGGGCAGTGAGCAAGCCGGGCCCGCTGCTCCAGCGCCTGCTCCCGCTGCTCGACGGCGGCGAGATCCCGGCGTTCGAACGTTCGAGCGGCGCCGTGGGTCAATTCGAAGTGAGCCTCAGCTGCGAACCGAAAACGGATTGTCCGTACGTCGTGGTCGTGACGCCGACCGGCACCGTTTTCTCGCCGTGGACACCAGCGCTCGGTCGCTCGAGCCCGATTTCGTTCGCATTTTCGGGGCTGATGACCGGCCCGTATCGCGTGCTGGTGATCGGCGGCGCGCCCAGCGCGGCTGGACGAATCGATGTGCGCGCGCTCAACGCTCGCAATGTTTTCAACTTCGCGCCCGGCCACGCGCAGACGATCGCGACCACGCAAGTGACCATGGCTCCGGCTGGCGCGGGTCTGCTCGCTATCGGCGGGCTGACCCGCTTCTAGCGTTAGGGCAGCGGCACTGCCTGGCCGTTGAACAGGGAGCGCTGTGGGGATGTCGACATGAGCCCAATCGGCCAGCGATCCTCGTCCGGCGCCAGCAGCGCGTCGAGCGTCGCGGCGTCGCCGTCCGCGCTCACCGACCAGTCCATGTCGCCGGGCGCCATGGGGACGTTCGCTGCTTCGAGCCGCTTCATGTTGACGGTTTCATCATCGGTGTAAACGATGATGGACGTGGTGAAGCCCGTCTCGGCGTCGCCGATGATGTACGAAAAGTTGAGCGCCGCCACCGTCCCCGTAGGGCGGGTATAGCTGAGCGGCGTGTCTTCGTCGATGAGCGCCGTTGTTTCGTCCGGGCTCGTGATGGTCGGCGGGGCCAAGAGCTCGATGTCGAGGCTCGTCGCGTCGCCCGGTAGCAGGTGGGTCGAGCCGCTCGTGCCTCCCGGAAAGGTGCCGGCGCTCACCACCACCGCAACCCCAATTTCATCGGGGATTTCGCCAGGGAGCGAGAAGACCTCCTGCTCGTCGGGGGTCATGCGAGTTTGGTTGTAGACGGAGAACCCGACCATGGCGCTGTTGATGGCGAGGCCGCTGGGCGCGCCGAGGTTCAACGTGAAGTCGTGCATGACCGGCGTCAGCATGGCGACGTCTCCGCCGGTGGTGCTCTCACCGTTCACGAGCGTGAACGCGTTGCTGCCGATACCAGTCAGGGCCTGGGTGGCGTTGTCGACTTGGATGGCGAACAGCCTGCCCGTGAGGGTATCGGTGTTGAGCCAGGTCGGGTCGCCCGATGAGACGTACGTGCCGTCCGATGTGGCCTGGAGGGTGTTCGAGAACGTGGCCAACACCGGTCCGCCGAAGCTAACGTGCGTGACGTGGTCGGCAGGTTGCGGGAAGCCTTCGCCGCCGCTGATTGTGCCTTCGGCGCCGCCCGCTCGATCTTCCTCCACGAACCTCCGGTAGATCTTGGGATCCGAGCGGGTCACGCCCAGATAGGCTTCGTAGTACAGGTCGCCGCCGATGCTGTCGCCCGACACGACGATGTCGTAGGGCGCGATGGCTTCGATGTGGAAGCGACCGTCCGCGCCGGTCACGACCGACTCGCCCTGAATCTCGACCGTGATGCCGGCAATCGGCTGCTCGTTGCGCGCGACGACCACGCCGTCCACCGTGACCGGTCCGGTTACGGGAGGATTTTCGTCGCCGCCCGCGCCGGCCCCCGAGCTGTCGGTCCCGCCCGAGCTCTCTCCAGCGTTTCCGGTGGTGCCGCCTTCGCCGGCGCTGGGCGAGGCCCCGGCGTCAGGCCTTCCGGCAACGCCTTCGGGGGCGTCGCCGCCTGCGCCCGCCTCTTCGCGCTCGACCTTCTTTTTATCGGAGCTGCCGCAAGCGTTGAAGCATGCGAGCACACCGAGCCCGACCACCGCCAGTGCAGGTAAGCGCATGTCCCCCTGGCTACGCGATCCGCCTCGCGGAAGCCAGGGGGAGTATCGTGGCTACGCGATCCATATCGTGGCAGCCAGGGGGAGAATCGTCACAATCTCAGGGCTTGTCGGGGAGCTCGGGGCAAAAGTCGGTATTGGTCGCCCCGCACGTGTGCGGCTGGTTCGTGTCGCAATAATTCGCGACACCGCTCGTCTGATCAGGCAACGCGTTGCCCACGCAATTGATGATGTACTCGTGCTCGTGCTCGTGGTTGCAGGCGAGCTTGCGCACGGTTCCGCCAGCTTTGAGCTTGGTGAAATCAGCGGGGGTCAGCTTGATCCAGTGCGGGTGATCGGAGGCGCCGGTGGTGTCGTAGATTTTCTCGACGCCGTTCATGACGTCGTCGTTCGTGACCATCATCGTGTGCATGTGGTTCGCGGTGATGAAAACCTTGAGCTGAGTGCTGCAGTTGGGCGTGACCGGGGCCGTTCCGCCCGTACCACCGCTGCCACCCGTGGTTCCGCCGCTGCCGCCGGTAGTTCCGCCGGTGCCTGCCGTGGTTCCGCCGCTACCGCCGGTGGTTCCGCCAGTGCCTGCCGTGGTTCCGCCGCTGCCGCCGGTGGTTCCGCCGCTGCCGCCAGTGGTGCCACCGTGGCCGGCCGTGCCGCCGCCAGTGCCGCCGCTACCCGCCGCTGATCCACCGCTGCCGCCCGTGCCCGGCGTGCCCGGATCTTCCGCGCTGCAGCCGCCGAGGGCGAGCGCAGAGGCCGCGCCTACGCCCCACGTCAAGAACTCCTTACGATGGATACGCTTCAAGAAATACCTCGTGACGGTGAATGAATGGACTTACGTTGCCGAGGCCGGGCGGTCTCGTGGAGATTTCAGCCGGCAAACGCTCGCGACGCGACCTTGTTCCAGTCGTATCAACGCGACACATGCGGGGCTTCGAAATCGAGCGTCAAGCCCTAATGATGGCTGACGCCGGCCAGGGCGCCAGCGCACCGGCGTCGGGCAGCGTTCGTGCCGGCGCGCGCCCGGCGTCGTTGGCCCCAGGGAGGCTCAGGGCGTGGGCCCGGCGGGGCATGCGATCGGCTGATCGCCGAGCGCCAGGTCGTCGATCCACAGCTCGATGTCGACGTCGGAGTTGCCGTACGCCACCCAACCGAGTTGGAGGTTCTTCCACGGTCCGGCGTTCCACTTGTCGCCTTCGGGATCGGCGCCGGTGAACTGCCCCTTGTCGAGCACGGTGCCGTCCATCTTCGCGACGAACGTGTTGTCCATGCCCTGGCCGCCGTACTTGAACTGCCATTGCAGGCAGAACCATTTGCCGGTCGGGAACGGGTTGGACGTGAGTCCATGATCGGGCGGATCGACTACCAGGATGAACTTGCCGTACATCCCACCGATCTCCCAGTGCACGTTGTTGTCGCTGGTCGTGTCGATGAGATCCCAGTGAATGCCCGCCGTCGGGATGCGCGTGAGGTAGAGCATCGCGCGGCCGTGGAAGTCGTTCATCGGAAACTGCTTGGTGAAGCGCAGCATGGTGCTGTCGGTCGGCTTGGCGGTGGTGAGGTGGATCGCCTTCGTGCCGCTGTAAGCTTTGCTGGTGTCGACCACGATGCCGTCGTCGACGCTGAAGTCGCCGGTCGGCTTCTGCCCCGTGGCTTGCATCTCGAAGTCGTCGCAGAACTTGCTGGTCACGCCCACGCAGCCGCTGAGCGCGCCGCCGCCGGTGCCGCCGCCAGCGCTACCTCCAGCGCTCGTGCCGCCGGCGCCGCTAACACCGCTGCCTCCGGAAGCACCGCCGCTGCCTCCGGTTGGCGCACCGCCCAGCGCTGAGCCAGCGCTGCCACCTGCGCTCGTCCCGGCACTGCTCGACTGACCGGCACCCCCGCTCGTCGGAACGCCGCTACCACCGACGCCGCCGCCGCCGGTGGTCGGCAGCACGGAGGTGCCGCCCACCGAGGTCGGAGCCGAGCCACCTGAGCCCGCGGCGCCGCCCGAGCCGCTGGCGGGTGGGCCCGGTTCGCTGGAGCACGCCACGGCAACGAAGAGCGAGGTCAGCGGCAGCGCGTAAAAGAGCGGCTTCGGGTTCAAAATACCATCACCTTTCAATTTTGCAGCGTGCCGAGCAGGTGGGTCGGTCGCCATCGGAAGGCCAATTGATTGAAATGTGCCGAGGCCGTGCGCGCCTTCACGGCTCGCAGAAGGCCCGGCGCTGCGCCGCCCATGTTCAGCATGTGGTTTGGCGCACTTTTGGCACTGCCTTAGCAATGGGTACTGCGGCCTTCATTTGCCGCGAGCCGGTCGCACGCGCGGAGCAGTTCGTGCTCCTGGACGCGACCTTCGACTACACCTGGCAAGACGCCCAGAACTCGAAGCCCAGCCTGAGTCACTACTACGTGAACGAGGGCAATTTCCTGAACAAGGCGCGCCCGCGCGACTGGACCGCGCCCATCGATTACCGGAGCGGCAAGCTGCACGTGCGCACCGAGGTGTTCGCGAAGCCGCCGGGCGATCAGCAGGTGGGCTGGACGCTTTGTTACATCCCCAACTCGGGGGGTTACGGGTGCGCCGACACCACCTACTACAAGAGCACTGGCGTCTTCGATCGCGAGACGGCCATGACCGACTTTTGGCAGAACGAAGAGATCGATTGGGATCAGGGCATCAAGCAGATGGACCTGATCTACGCCATCGATGATAGCGGTTCTGGCCACATCACGAACCATCCCGAGGTCAAAGATCTGGTCACGCCCACGCGCGTCAGGATCACCATGATTCAGGTCTCGGCAGGTGCCACGTACGACTCGAGCATGTTCAGCGGCGCTGCTGGCGCTGGCGGCGCAGGAGGGAGCGGTGGCGGCGGTGCGGGCGGTCTCGGTGGTTTCGGTGGTGCGCTGATCGGTGGCGCTGCTGCAGGCGGCGCCAGTGGTGGAGTGAGCACTGGGGGCATGGGCGGCTTGCTCGGTCTCGGCGGCATGCCAGTAGGCGGCACGATGGCAGCAACCGTGGGCGGTGCCCCGGCGGCGAACGGAGGCGTCGCAGGTGCGTCGGCTCCGGTCACGCCGATGAGTAGCCCTGGCAATAGCGCGGCGCCCGCCACAGAGAGCGACGGCGGCTGCGCAGTCGGCCCTGCGCGTTCGTCGCAGCGGGGTGCGGCTTTCGTGTTTGGTCTGCTGCTGTTGAGCGCGGGGCGGCGCCGGAACAGGTGGATGGCAGCGTGAGGGCGCGTCTTACCTCGGCAATTCTAGTCGGCTGCTGGCTCGGTCTCGCCTGCTCTTCCGATCCAGCGTCGCCTGCCGCCAGCGCGGGAGGCTCGAGCGGTAGCGGTGGCAGCGGCGGTTCCGAATCGACCACGAACGGCGGCAGCGCTGGCACTGCGGGCTCAGCTGCGCTCCCGAGCGGTGGCGCTGCAGGCAGCGCGCCATCGGGCGGTGGCGGCGCGGGTGGTATTGGACCGGCATCGGTTGGCGGGA
>JBEHXA010000132.1:0-14283 GCA_048498935.1 Myxococcota bacterium | reverse complement strand
TTGAGGCGTACTGCACGATGGTGCGCGAGAACAAGCTAGGCGTGGAGCTCCAAGGAGCTTTCCGCGAAGCGCTCTTGCCGGAAGGGAACGCGCTCGAGCGCGCGACAAAGGCCATCGCTCGAATTCATCGGAATGTAGTTTCTGTCGGCTTGACGAAGGCGACGACCCGCCGCTCCGCGGCCATGTTCGCGGCGCAGCCCTCCGAGGCCGAACTCCGCTCACAGCAGCTCATTCCTCAGCTCTTGATCGGGCCGGGCGCCCCCACGCTGCTGGTGGCGCCGGGCTACGCTGGGAAGACGGCCCTCGCGCAGGCGATGGCGTTGGCGATAGCATCTGGCGAGCAGGTCTGGGGTCTCTTCGACGGCAAGCGAGGCCGGGTGCTACACGCGGATGGGGAGCAGGGGCGGTATGCGACGGAGCAACGGTACCGCCAGCTCACGAGAGGTATGGGGATCGACCTTGCAGCGTTGAACGACTATCTGCACGTCGAGTACGCGCCACCTCCACTTGTGACTGTTGAGGCACGCGCGAGACCAGCTCCAAACGAATACCCGTGGCTGGAGCTGGCACGCGGGTTTGACCTCGTGCTCGTCGACAACCTCGCTGCCCTATCCCCTGGACTCCAGGAGAATTCATCCGAGATTCGAATGGTCCTAGACATGCTGCGCCGGGTGTCCGAGTCAACCGGCACTACCTTCGTGGTGCTTCACCACACGACAAAGCCCGGCAAGAATGGAGCCCGCGGGCGCACCACCATCCGCGGTTCGGGCGCTATCTTTGATGCGGCATCGGCAACCCTCATGCTTGAGCGCGACGACGCTCAGTTCGATTCGCTGCGCGTTGTGTGCGAGAAGGCACGGGGCGGCCTGGAGGTTGGCGCAATCCCATCGTTCCGGGTTACCAAGCAGTCCGTCGGTGCCAACGGCTTCCGCGAGATCGCAACGTGGGAAGCTCCAGGCACGGGTGGTCGGCGGCCTGTCGGCGACGACGCAGAGCAGCGAATACTCCACGCGCTCGAACAGGCAGGTGGCGCCGTGAGCAGCAAGGAGATGCTACGAAAGCTCACCAAGTTGGGGACGACCCCGTTCCGCGGAGCGTTGGCAAGCCTCCAGGAAGACGGTCGAGTGGGTGTTGCACACGGTGAGATCCGTCTGGTCAAACCAAGTCAGCCTCCAGCTAGATCCCCCTCTCCGACCCCGGCAGCAAAGTCGAAGCTCAAGCCCCCACCCTATAGGTGGCCGGGGCTCAAAGCCGCTCGGGCCTGAGCGCCGAGACAACCCAGCCCGTGCGGCACCTGCCTGTCGCAAGGGTTGGGCGCGGGCGGGTTTCTATTTCGTACGCCCCGCGTGCGATCATGTTGACCATGCACAACGCAGAGTATGAGGAATCCCGCGACCGAGACGAGCAGGACACCGACGCTCGTCGCCACGCGGAAGAGCTCTCTGCAGCTTGGCGGAAGGCTCACGAAAAGCGTTCGACCGAGATCGAAGCCGAGCTGATGAAACAGCACACCAAAGCCGACGCCGACGAGCACCTGCTGCTGCGCCTCGTGGCCCACGATGCCGCCCTAGCCGAGAAACTCGGCCAAGCAGAAGCTCAACTCGCTGAGCGGGTTCTGGCCATGGTGGACAACGCTGTCGTCAGCCAAGCGCTCGCCAGAACACTCGGCCAGGTTGTTGCCGCACGAGACGGCACATGTCGCCGCATCCAAGACCTGCTGCAGACGGCGGGCATCCTCCGCGGTCAGCGCAAATTGGCCCCAAAAATGCCTCTCCGCCGCGTCGCATGAGAATTGGCATGACCTCATTTGGGGCCGTCGCAACGAGCTTTCGTATCGGAGAGATTCGGTTCGAGGACGTCGTGCGCCAGGTCAGCGATGCTGAGCAGGTCGCAGTCAATGTGCTCGACCGTAGGGGCCTTGAGCGGCAGGTTCATCTTCGCTTCACGGAGAAATGGGGCGGCTCGTGGCAACGGCTACTCGAATGCCCCCTATGTCGCCGCCCCGCGCGCGTCCTGGCGGTTCATGACGACAGCGCCGCTTGCGGCCGATGTAGACCCCGCGCGACGGCTCATCATCGTCACAAGAACGCGCTGGCTTGGCGCCAGGAAGGCGCCCTCGCGGATGAGATCAGCCGGACCGTACTGCGCGGGACTTCAACGCGTGGCAGTTCATCGACAAAAGGTCTCGCAAGGCGATTGAAGAAGCGCACCCTGGCTCAAAGCACCCAGGTTCACGATGAAGCCCTTCGGCTCATTCGAGCGGTAGATCTCTCCGGATTGCTTCACCGATGAAGCCGAGCGCAAACGCCCGCACCGCTCCACCACAGCGCCCGAGGACGCAGCAACAGCCCCTTTCGGAGCACGAGCGGCCAGATCGCGCGAGGCGACCAGTCGTGCCCGACCAGCGTGCTCACGCTCAACGGGACCAGCTGGTGGTTGAACGCCTCGAGCACCTTCAGCAGCTCGAGGCCTTCCTCGGGTCAGCGCTGACGCATGTGATGCGCGTGGGCTTCGAAGGGCCGCTGGAGTGGCCGGCACTCGTGCAGCGGCCGGATGGCAGCCGCGTCCAAGCACCCGAGGAAGTCGTCGATCGCGCAGTCGAACTGATCGAGGGCCTCTGCCTGGCCGTCGACTCCGAGCTACGGGACGCGCTCAAGTTGGCACCGGACACCTATAGGAAGAAGTACCGGCTGTTGGCACGTCGCCACAAGGACGTCCCCTGCAACTCACGCACCCACCCGGACCTAGACGTGCCACCAGCAAACGAGGAGTAAGCACTTGGACGCCAATGACTACGACTCCGCGCAAGGCGCAGGCGGCTCGCCCACGACCCGCGTCCGCGACGTCGTCGTCGGGGCCGAACTCGCCAGGCAACGTGCCCGCCTCTACTCACGCGCACGGTTGTTCATCGCGGCCAAGTACTTAGGCGACACCGACCCGACCATCGACTTCGAGGCTGTCGCAAGCGTGCTCGGCGAGTTGCTCATTGCCGCCGACAAGGAGGCCCAGTTGGCGGAACGCCTGCTCGGCCAGGTTGTGCGACCCAAGACGGTCAAGGGCCAGCGGAAGCGTCATACTCCAGAAGCCAAGCCGGCGCGCGACGGATGAAGCTGTGAGCGGCTCCCTCAGAAGGTTAGGCGACGACGACACCCGCTTCGACCAAATTGCTCCACTGCCGCTCAAGGCTCGCGGCAAACGTACGGTCATCGATAGCAACCCCCGCTTCGATGTTCCGCGTCTGCCCGCGGTCCGTGAAGTTGGCGGACGTGATCAGCGTGTAGTGGTGGTCGATGACGACGCACTTGGCGTGGAGGCTGACAATGCTGGTGCGCTCGGCGGTGCGCGGGTCGAAGTAGACTTTGGGCTTGGGGTCGCCGAAGGGCCACATGAGCGTGTAGAAGAGGGCCACGGCTGCGCGGCCGCGTTCAATGGCTGACTGGGCCCGGTTCATAGGGGCGGCCAGCAGACTCCAGTCGCGGTGTTCGGCGCGGGCGGCTTGCTTGAGCCGTTCGACCAGCTGGTTGGCGTCGATGAAGAACTCGGCGGTGACGGGGTTGTCGACCATGGCCTTGTGGAGCGCCGGGAAGAGCTCAGCGCCGTGGTCGAAGCTGTAGCCGGCGACAAGGACGTGCTCGCGGGCGCGCGCGAAGAGCTCAGGGAGGAAGACTCGCGTGTGGCGCGAGAGGCTGATGCCGGGGTCGTCGCCGGTCCAAACGAGGGTCAGAGTGGGTGCGTGGCGGTGGCGGCGCTCGGCGAGGACGACCTCCGCGACCGCCCGCAGTGCGCCCCCGTCGAGGGCAAGGAACGGGACCAGGGCGCCATGGAGATGGCCGAGGCCTCGGGACTGGAGGCTGGCGGCGTTGAAGGGCGGGCGAAGATCGCCGCGGTCTAGGGCCGCGATCAGGGCTTGCAGGTCGGCATCCGCGACGGTGCTGAGCCCCAGATCGGTCACGGGCGCTCCGAGAAGAACGCCAGCCCCTGCTTGTGGCCTAGGGTCGGCACGACCAGAGCCCGGTCCAAGTAGCGGTTGAAGCGTTCGCAGGCCGGCTCGGCGACGAAGAGGCAGCCGTGGCAAGCGGCGCCTTCGAGGTAGCGGCAGGAGGGGTCGTCCGGGCTGTGATGCGCGCAGACCGGATCGTTTGAGCAGAGCGTCCCCATATCGTAAGCACGGCGCAGGTGGCGGGCGATGTGCCGCCCCTGCTCAACGAGGCCGCCGAGCGTTCCTTCAGCGCCGCTGGTTCCCGTCATGATCAGGATGGCGGCCATAGGCATCTCGTCCTCGGCTGGCGCGCAGTAGATGCGCTCGCTCAGCGCGCTGGCCGAGTAGCCACACTGCAGCGAAATGCTCGACATCAGCAGGTGGGCAAGGGAGTGAAGCAAGTAGAAGCGCGCCCCCGGGAACCCGGGGCCCTTGCTGTCACCGCTGAACTCCTTCTCGTAACCTTCGATGAGCTGCTGGGTGCGCTCTACGACAGCTGGACGGCCTTCCCACTGGCGCACGGCTTCCTCATCCAGGCAGAGCAGCACACCTTCACCAAATATCTCCGCGGCTGGCAGCCAGTTCTGCGTGAGGCCAAGCGGCTGCATGCGCGAAGCGTCTTCGTAGTCGCCCTGCAGGTTGGGCGGCGTTGCCGAGAGGCGGGTCAGGCCGATCTGCGCGCGAACTTGCCGAAGCTTCTTGGCCAGCACGACGCGCCCGATGCGCGGTGGGAGAGGCGTGCGCTTGGGCGGCAGGTTGCAGGCAAAGAAGATCGCGTCACGGGGCGGGAGTTGGCCTTCCACCTCGTCCTTCGCCTCCAGGAATACCTTGTACTCCGCGGTGCGGAGCGGATCGCGCGATGGTGTCTTGCCGCTCCGAACCGCCTCAACGGCAACGAAGATCTCCTCGTTCTCGAAGCCGTCCAGCGCAGCACGTACCGCAGGAATCTTCTTTCGCAGGTACGCCACGTCGTCGCGGTCAGCCTCTTGCAGCGCGCTCCAAACGTCAGCTTGACTGACTTTGTTGATCAACTCGCGCGTCTTGTCCGGGATGGAAAGGGCACTCATCCACTGCGAGAAGTAGGCGCTGCTGGCTGTGCGAACCAGGAGGGTAAGCCGCTCGTTGCAGCCCTTCTCGTCGCGCCCTTCAGGGCCGAGCCAAGGTCGGTCGCCCCGGCACTGCGGCATGAGCAACTCCTGTCGCGCTTCGGAGAGTGGTCGCCTGCTGTTGCACGCCCGGCATTCAACGGTGATGTGGCCGAAGTCGCCCGAGGCATCTTCCATCAAGTAGAGGTCGCCGGTGCAGGGTCCCTCATGTTTCGCGTGGACGAAGCGAATCCACGGAAATTCCTCAAGGTGCCCGTTCTTGCACGTGGTGACGAAGCGTACAGGGACACACGAGCCGTTCCTGCTGTTCGAGCAGCGGTGAATGTAGCGCTTCTTATCCTTCTCTAGGTTACGAGAACCAACGAGGGCGCGGCAACCTTGGCAGACGAACCAACTGGGAAACTCAGCGACTTGAATGCCGTTGTAGGGGACGGGCGCGGCGTCATCGCCAGCTGGCGGCAAGCGAAACGCCCTGTTGATGCTGAGCTCGATCCCAAGCGGCTCCACGCGTTTGGCGATTGCATCGCGCAAGCGCGGCTCATCGACGAAGCCCTGGTCCTTGAACTTGTCGTAGCGCCAGTAGTCCACGCCACCGATGAGTACAGCATGGTCGAGGAGGTCCATCATCGCCCCAGGACCGAACGTCATCACGACCTGGCTGAGCCGAACGGTACCCTCTGGCCGTCGGTATCCGCCTTTCGGTGGCCTCTTGCCGGCCATCAGCCCGCTCCTCCGCCCAGGCGGCGGCCGACCACCCACAAGTGCGCGGTGCTCTCCACGTCGCGCATGGACGTGGGCGCGGCGAAGCGCTCATCAGGCGTCCCGGGCTGAGGACGATCTTCGTCGAGCACGGTGAACAACAGCGGCTTGCCACCGGTCCTGTCACGGTCGAATTTCGAATAGCGCCGTTGCTTTGGCTCTTCCGGGGTCGACGTTACGAGCTCGGTCCAATTGTCGAGAAGGTTGCCACCGCGCTGGCGCAGCTCATCTTGGAGTCGCTTGTGCCCAGCCTTGTCGAGCTCAGGTTGGCTGTCGGCACGCTGGACAATCTGCTCCAGAGCGGCGTTGGCTAGTGCGCGGTTCAGGGGCATGGCCATCGCACCCGTGGGCGGCGTGAGCTCGTGCGCCCCGAAGCGCGTCATCGCGATCAGGGTACCCACAAGGCCGCGGTCGAGAGCGGGCCCTGAGAACGGCGTGACGCTCGTCGCCTCCACGTGACGGTAGAAGCTCTCGTGATAGGCGACGAAGTGTTCGTAGTGCGACCGGTCACGCGGCTTGTGCACGTTGAACACCGTGACGACAAGTCCTGGCCATTTGTCCTCACGACCCACGCGGCTGGAAGCCTGAATATATTCAGCCGTCGTTTTGGGCTGCCCGGCTACAACCATCAGGCCCAGACGGTTGATGTCGACCCCGACGGAGATCATGTTGCTGGCAAGCAGCACGTTCACGAACTCGGCCTCGTTGTAGTGGCGACCTAGGTGATCCTTCGTTCGCTTGACCGTGTCCGTGTGCTCTCGGCTGGTCAGTTCGACCGGTTCGAGCCCGATGTCGCGGTTCTTGAACCAGAGGTGCGCGCCTGGAGCATTCTTGGGGCGGGCCTCGTCGTTCTCGGCGCTCTGCGTGCGGTTCCGAACCTCGTCCTCAACGAGCCTTCGCATGCCGCCCAACTCTCGGAGACTGTTGAAATAGCCCGCGAGCGTCATGTAGCCATCACCAGTTTGGTCAGGCGGCAGCGCCGGGTCGTACGCCTTCATTGCCGCCGCCAACAGCGAACGATACACCCGAAGCAGGATGGCCTTCATGCTGCGTCCCTGGGCGGCCACCCCGACATAGAGGCGGCCCGGGTTTGCAGTGGCGACCTTCGCAAAGAAGGTTTCCGAGTCATCGATCCCTGGGGGCGGGAACACGCTCACACTATCCGCGGGCCGCCCATACAGCGCGCGTATCTGCTCATCCGCGCGCCGGACTGTGGCCGTGGCAGCAAGCACCTTGGGTCGAACTGTGCCGTTCGCGGTCTGTCGGGAGCACAGCGCATCGATGGCAGTCTCGTACAGACCAACCATTGTGCCGAGCGGGCCCGAGATAAGGTGGAGCTCGTCCTGCACGATCAGATCAGGCGGCTGCAGTCCACCCGGTAACGCCTTGGCGGTGCGCGGGGGCTTTCCGTCCATAGGCCCGAAGAAGCGTCGCCCCTCGCGAGCGCTCGCTTTGCCAAACAGCATTCCCGCTTCGCCGCGCCAGGGCATCATCGCGAACTTATCGACCGTAGCGATGAGGAAGCTCGGCAGCTCGCGGTACACCTGATCGTCTACAAACACGACTGGAATGCCCTCTCGATTGTTGGCGGCGGAAAATTCGCAGACATCGTTCAAGCAAGCGACACGAACCTCCTCGGCAGCAGTGCGCGAAGGCAGGAGGCTCAGACTGGCGGGCCCAAGCTCCTCGTTGCACCAAGGACAGCTCGGCAGCGGACACGGGTTGCCTCGGCCGCCGACTCCGTTCTTGTAGTCGGTGACGGCCTTGCTGACCTCCTCCATGGTATTTGCAGTGGCGCTGCGCCCTACCCACAGGCCCACCGAGAATCGGCTGTCTCCGAGTACCTCTGGCGCTTTTCGGCGCTCAGATTCGAGCGCGCAGATCAAGGTCGCTGCGCGACCGAGCTGGTCGAGCGTTAGCAACCGCAGGGTGTACCGCAGCAACACAGCGACCCCGAGGCCGCCATCGGGCAGGCTCGCGCGACGCAGTCGCCTCAAGACCAGCGCAAATGCAATGACCGCAAGGTAGGCCTCTGTCTTTCCACCACCCGTGGGGAAGAAGATCAGCTCGACCCGCTCCCGATCCGTGTGCTTCTCGTGGGTAACACCCTCGAGATTCATGAGCAGGAAGGCGAGCTGAAACAGACGCCACTCGGGGCGCTTCCCATCTTGATACCTCGTCGGGCTTCGTTTCCGTGCGGCCTCGGCCATGGCCTTGTTGCACAAACGGAAGGCAGCAAGCGCGTCTGAATCGGCCACCAACAGCTCGATACCGGCTGCGACACGCTGTCGCGCGATCTCGGCCTTGGCCATCAGCTCGTCGCGCGTCTGGGCCCGCCGCACCTCGCCTTCGCCAACTGGAGTCTCGCGCTGCTTCTTGATCCAGTCACCATAGGCTGTCGGAAGGTGCCCCAGTTTTTCGACGACCTGGGCCCCATCCGTGAGCTCAGCCAGCTCGTCCATCACGACGTTCACACGCTTGTCGCTGTGCGGCTCAACCCGCCGCACTTCGTGGGTGGGAATCCACGTGGTCCTGACACGCGTCACTTTGGCTTGGCCGGCTGGCACCTCCGCCGCCACGTTGTGCCCAACTGCGTACTCGTGCCGTTGGCGAAACTGCAGATCGGCAACACGCTCGTCCCACTCGTCACTCAGTTCGTCCGACAGGTCTGGTCTGCTGACGATTCCTTCCGCGCACTCGATCTCGAGCTCAGTCTGGAAGATAAACTGCTCGTCGCGTCGACCAGTTTCTCCGCCGCCTCGCCGGTTCACCAGGAAGAGCGCTAGCGCCTGCGTTCCGTCTTCGATGCCCCGCGCATGCATGACGGGGCGCACCTGCCCCTGCAGGACCAGCGAGACGGTGTTCGGGAGCGAGATGCCCTTCTCCAGAACTTCTCCGGCCAATGGAACGTCGAGCTCAATCGTCTGTTTGGGATTGCGACGCCAGAAGCGCCTGCGTCCGCCGTCTGGATCTTTCTCGGCCACGTACTCGGCGAACCGAACCGTTGCATGCACCTTGGCCACGCCCGCGGGCACAAGAACGCTCATCCCAATCGACGCGGGCAACAAGTTGCGCCGCTGCGGCTCTTCAGTGCCAGCCGCCTGGTTTTCCTCCTCAGGCTCGTCGGAACCAGCGCCCAACTCGTCCTCGGCCGTGACGTCCTCCGGTTCGCGCTCGGCTTCCGGCGCCAGGAACCCGGTCAAGTAGTGGCGCGAAGGGGGCAGGTGCAGCAGCTCTTGTTCACCAATCGCGCCTTCATCGAGCGCGTAGGGACCCACGAGATCGGCTTGAAGGGCGCGGACAAGGTGGTCGCGTGGCGACATCTGGTTCGGCATGCTTCTGTCTACTTCTCAGACGCCTTCCGGCGGTGGCGGGTGGGTGATTTGGTCGTCGACGCTACGCCTTTGCGGGCAGGCTTCGTTTTGGCCAGCGCTGGCCGGGCGGACGCTGGAGCCACGGCAGGAGTCGGCACCGTCGAGGTCGTCGCTCGCGCCACATTCAGCGCAACGAGTCGGGCAAAGAGGTCGTCCTCGAAGGCCTGACTGGTATCGGAATGGCTCGCAAAGGCCGGCACCACGACATTGTGCCAGCCGTAGGCTGCGATGACAGCGTGGTCGAGCTGCTCATGCATCGCTCTCAACTCGGCGAGGAGGCCAGCGTCGGCAACAGCGGCTTCCTTGAGGTCGTTGTAGAGGCTGGTTAGCCCGTCCTGCGTGCGCTCGAGCGCGGCGGCTCGGCACTCGTACAACGAGCGACCCAGCGCCTCCAGTTCCGGCAACGTCTCCGTCGGATCGGGCTTGGGGAATGGGAACGTCGCGAAGCATTCGCTCGCTGAGTAACGGAGTCCTTCGCCCATATGGGTGGCGTTCAGCGCGACCCACGCGGCGTGAACACGTGACTGGAGGACTGCAAATGCCGTCCAAGTCGGAAGCGGGAACACGACCACTTGCTCGGAGGGTGTCCAGCTCGGTGGAATGAAGCTGAACATGATGTGCTTGCTGACGCGCGCGGTGGCGAGCATGCGCGGCACTCTAGTCGCGTGCTCGCGCAGATCCTTCCGCGTGTTGGCAAACCGCCACCACAGGCGACGGTGCTCCGCATCGGTACCCGTTGCCTTCAAACGCTCCCGCTGGGGCCGCACGCGCTCCGCGAGAATGGCGAGGGCATGAGGATAGCGCTGGGCTTCTTCCAGGGTCTTGTCTTCGAAGTTGATGACGAAGCGCTGGGCCTGCTGGTCTGCCGAATTGTTGAGGTCATCGCCGACGACGTACGGGCGGACCACTGCGGACTCTTCCGGATGGGTCGCCAGAAACGCCTCTGCTTCGGCGGGACTCAAAATGAAGCCATCCCCGCGAAGGAAGCAGCCGACGAGCGAGTATCCGGCGTTCTCAGGCAGGGGTAGCGGGTCGGGCCACTCGTCACCACCCCGTAGTCTCGAATTGATCGCTTGCACCGACCGACCGTTGAGGCGTTTGGACGGCAGCACGTTGGCGGAGAGGCCACGCTGTAGGAATACCGTTGAAATCAACACCTGTGCGTTCCCGGGCCACGGCTTGTCCGTGTCGGCCTGGACAATCTCGAACGGGGGCTCTGCACGTACCAGTGGAGAGAGCACCGTCCGTCGGTTGTCTCCTTCGGCGAGCGCGCTCGTGGCGATGAAGCCCATCACGCCTTCGGGCGCCATGAGCTCCGCCGCGCGATGAAAGAAGTAGCCGACGTAGTCCGTGTCGCCGCTGCCGCCATAGCGCTGCGTCAGCCACGCCGCGTAGGTCTCACCGTTGACTGTGGCGATGCGTCGGCCACCCAAAAAGGGCATATTCCCGCCGAAGGCATGGATGCCGCGCCTGCTGCTGTTCACCGCCGACCTCCGCTGGCGGTTCCGGCCTCGTCGGGACTGTCATCCACCGACTGGAGCGCGGGCGCTCGCGCGCGGGCGATTCCCGGCTTGGGCGACGGCGCCGTCCGGGCCGTCGGCGGTGGATTGGCGCGCCCCCAGGCAAGAACCATTTCGAGCGCCGCTTCGTGGATACCGAGCGCGCTAGCTGCAACGTGGTCCAGCTCGGAACGCTCAGCCTCGCTGATGCCACGGTTGGATTGGCTGAGCCGCTCACCGAGTTCGCTCAGTGCCTCGACGGCTGAATGGTCTGGCGCCGGGATGGCGCGCAGGTGTCCGACCTTAACCTGCGGCATCCCCTGCTGTGCGTCTCGCTGGCCGTGAAAGTGATACCACCGGATGGGGGTGGAATTCAGGTAGGCCAGCAAGAACCCCGCGGTGTACGGGGCGCGCGCGAAGCCCGCCAGCACGGAGTTTCTAAACGCCTGCCTGGCCGACCGCGAGGCAATCGGATACTTGGCAGTCTGGCGGATGAAGACGTCAACAGTGCTCCACTTGTCGACGCGCACCGTCTCTGGCAGAGCATCGGCATCGGCAAAGGCGGTGGGGGCCAGCAGCTCGAACTCACGCACGCTCGTGCCCTCGTAGAGCGGGGCAGTGTAGCGACCGCGCGGCGACGCGGCCTTCGTGAACTTACCCTTGTCCTGCGTACTCGAGCGGTAGCCACGTTCGCCAAACAATGTCGAGGGAAGCTTCGGTCGCGCGTCGAGCTGCGCCAGGAGGTCGCGCACACTCGTCGCCGTGCCGGACTTTGAAAGCTGCCAAGGCGCCCCGGTTTCACCCGGCGACGGGGTGGCGCGGCGCGTCGAGACAAGTGCCATACACGGTTGAAAGACGCCGACGAACGCGCCCTCACCGATGTCGAGAAGGTCTTTCTCTGGCTCGCAAAGTTCGTCGTGCGCTGCGCGGACATCAGCGTAGCGTTCCGCGTCCGCGACTGACGTCGGCAAGACGAGACCAATTCGCGCACCTGGCATTGAGATGCGCCCGGCAAGCGCCGCAAACAGGCCGTGAGTTGACAAGGTCCGCGCAGCACGGCCGTAGGCGTCTTTGAGGAATTCCTCCTCCCGCTCGTCGATGGGCTGGCTGCCTTTGCCTGCGTAGAGGACCCATGGCGAATTGCCGACGATGGCGTGAAATCCGAAGCATCGCGCCGGCTGCTCAGACATCGTCCGCATCCAATCCGGGTAGGTGCCCCTGCCCGGCCTTCGCGACTGTCCTCCGCTGTCGCCTGTTCCCCTGTGTCGCAGTTGCCACCTTCACCTTTGACGCCCGCCCCGGCGAAGCCTGCTCCTTCTCAGCGCGCTGGGCGTTCAAGCCAGCGAGGAGGTCGACGACTTTGGACTCGAACGCCTCCAAATCGGTGCTTGGTGCGTCCGCAGCTCGGCAATAAGGCGGAACGGCAACATCGTTCCAACCGTAGGCGGCGAGGACGGCGCGATCAATTTCCTCGTGTAGCGCTCGCAGGTCGAGAACGCGTGGATCGGTAACGGACGGGTCCTTCAATGCGTTGTAGGTCTTTGTTAACCCCTGATTCGTTGCCACCATGAATCTTGCGCGGGCTTCATAGAGTTTCTCGCCAGCAATCTGGAGGACAGGCATGACAGCCCTCGGGTCGCACAACGGGAACGGGAATGTCTCGAAGCAATCAGAGGCCGCGTAGCGCAACCGATCTTCTAGCGACGAAGAGAGAAGGCGCGCCCAGGCCTCGTGAACTCGAGACTGCAGGACAGCGAACTGACTGTACTCTTCTAGGGCGAACACGTAGAGGGTTTGACTGAAGAACGTGCTCGGCGATTGAAACGAGAACATCAAATGCTTCGTAACATTCGCCGTGACCAAGCAACGGGTCAGTCCACTAAGGGCAGCGTAGAGCGCTCCACCGCTTTCTCCGGGACGCCACCAGTAGGTACGGTAGGTCCCCCGCTTGTCCCGCTCGCGCGCGGGACGAACTCTTTCTTCCGCGATTCGCAGAAGAATGGGCCAACGACGAGCCTCGTCCAGACTGTGGTTACTGAAGTCGATCATGTACCGGCTAAACTCGCCGAGCACATTCGTGTTGACGTCTTCCCCGCCGAGGTACGGTCTCAGAATCGACACATTTGATGGGTCAGCCGCAACAAGCGCCCCATACTCATCCAGACTTACGGCGAGTCCTGCGCCGACTAGCTTTCCGCCCATGTAAGCCAATTTGGCGTTGGCAACGAGCTTCACCTGCTCCGGACGATCAGCCCCTTCGACCAATCGAGACCCAACGGACGCCACGCGGCGACCGTTGAGCAGGCGCGCCAGCGCCGGCGTCGAAATGCACCCGAACGCCAAATGGACCACCGAGACGCGTACAGCCGCGTCCCCCGGCCAGGCTAGATCCGTTTGTGCGTCGTAGATGGATGCCCGGCCTAGCAACGGCTGCAGACCCACGAGTCTTGAATCTCCCTGCGCAATGGTGTTTGTCGCGACCAGCGCTACAGCCCCGTTCTTCCCGATCAGGTCACCCGCTTGGCGAAAGAAGTATGCGCAGAGGTCTGTGTTTGGACGACCTCGAACCTCCGGTCGTAGCATCATCAACCACTCAATGTAGCAGTCCCCTCCAGCGACGCTGATTCCGTTCTTACCAGAGAACGGAGGATTTCCGAGGAAGGCGTCAACCCATGCCGCCCCGTTCAGGCGGCATCCGTCTAAAGGGTCGGGGCGCTCCGCATAGAACACCTCGGGAAACTCAAGCATCCAGTGAAAGGGGACCTGAGTCCGTTTCAACTCTGCCTGCAGCTCACGCAGCTCGCTCAGGAGGCCTCCCGCCTTCTCGGTGTCGCCGCTGCGCTCTGCAGCAAGCCATTGTTCAACGAGTGCGAGACGACGGTTGCGCTCCTTCTCTCTGTCCTTGTCCTTCGCTTGGCTAAAGAACGCACCGATCACAAGGTCACCGACTAGGCGCACACGCCCCAGGGCATCCTCGGCGTCGAACAACAGGCGCTCCTTTTCGCGCTGCGCCGCGAAGGTTCCCTCTTCGGCGAGAGCTTGAATCTGCTGGCGAATCCCAATGGCTTCGCCTAGGGCCTCGTTCAGCAGCGTTGCACTCAGCTCGACCTGCTCCGCGGGCTTCCAGTGAAACGCCTTGATCTGGTCGAAGTTGAGCCCCACCAAGCTGTCACCGTGGCGGAGTGCGTGGTCCACGAACGTGAACGGCTCGTTTCGCGCCATCGTGACGAGCCACAGCGATAGGCGCGCGAGTTGGACGGCATACTTGTTCTTGTCCACGCCGTAGAGGCACCGCTGCGCGACTAGCCGACGCGCGTGGTTGACGACATCGTCGTGGGCATCACCGATCACTTCCATCCGACCCTCGCGGGTCCAAGCGGCAACGACGTGGTCGGCCAAATAGCGGCAAGCCGCGACAAGGAAGGCTCCTGAGCCCATCGCCGGATCGCAAACGACCAAGTTCAAGAGCGTGGCCGAAGCCGGCTCGCTGCCCATTGCCCGGATCAGCGGCTCAAGGGTGCGCGCCACGATGGGTTCGGTGAGTTCGCGGGGCGTGTAGTGTCTGC
>JBEHXA010000131.1:0-14344 GCA_048498935.1 Myxococcota bacterium | reverse complement strand
GCGACCAAATCGGTCTGCGCGCGCGCCCTCTGACCGACGTGGAGCTCTTGCTCGGCACTGCCGAGCAAGAGACCAGCTTCGACCTGCAGCTCGAGCTCGGCATCGTCTACACCTTCGGTAGCATCCACAACACGATCGTGAATCCGCGCTTCGGTCGGCTCGATTTGCAGGAGGAGTAGCGTCAGCGAACCCGCATCCAGGAGGCGTCGCCCAAGAGGTCGGTGTGGGTAGAAGCGTGGCCTTCGGCGTCTAGCTCGTAGACGCGCGTGCGTGTGTATTCGTCGAAGGGCACGAACAGGAACGAGCGGTCGTCGACCTGAACGTTGCTCCAGCCAAGGCCCGCCACGTCGATGCCTTCGAAAGGCTCGGCGCGTTGGTTGCGGAGGTCGATGCGCCACACGCGCCAGGGGCCCGTCTCCCACAGCTGTTCGCGTACCGTTGGATCGAACGGGCCGCTGAAGTCGACGTCTTCCAGCTCCTCGGGGTAAAGCACATCGGCGAGACCCCAGCCGTCCCTGATGTAGCGGAAGTTGATGGAGTAGCGGCCGCCGGTCCACGCGGTGAAGTCGTTCGTGAACGCCTCGTCGAGCTCGTGATCGGGGGTGATGCGCGCGACGCAGGGGGCGGGGCCGTCACCGTAGAGCGCCTTCAATGGCGAATAGTCCCAGGTGCTGAAGTAGGTGTTGCCTGCCTCGTCGAGCGAAGGAACCGCCAGCCCAGGGCAAGGAGCCTCAATCACCTTGGTTTCTTCGTGGGTATCGGGATCGTAAACTGCGATGTACGAGCTCGGCGCGAACTCGAGCCAATCCTCGTCCTTGTAGAAGAACGGCTGCATGGCTGCGCCCTCGTAGCGGACGCCGGAGCGATTGCCGCCGGCCGTCAACGTCAGCGAGTCGAGCGTGGGCTCGAGCGCCGAATCTTCCTTCACCTCCAAGATCTCGAGCTCGGTCGGGTCCCAGACGATGCGCTTGTAGCCGTCGAACGGCATGTACATGTGATGCTCGTCGACCAGGTACTGGTAGAAGAAGTTGGCGTTATCCTCGAGCGGAAAGTTGGCGAAGCTGAGGCTGCCCTGCTCTTGCCAGTCGGCGGGCGGCGACACCTGGTACTTCGTGATCAGCGGTGACTCTCCGCTCGAAAGCAGCAGGTTGCCGCCGATGGCCTCCATGTTGCCGACACCCGCGAGCTCGTAGGCCTCGTCGAAGTCGATGTCTTCATCGAGCGATTCCGTGAGGGCCACGTAGACGGTGCGGTCCTCGTCGTTGTAGACGTTGGTCATCGTGGCGTAGACGGGGCCGCTACCGCTGCTGGCCGGTTTTGGGTCAGAGGACTCGCCGCAGCCGACGGTCCCGAGCAGCGCGAGCAGGGAGGTTGCCCGGCAAGTGAGCCCGATTTTTAGCGTTGATCTCATGGGTTTATTGTTGATAATGCATTTCAATTGCGTTATCAACATCCCGAAACGACACTGCGCCGGCCCCGGTCGATCGCTTCAGCTGGTCCCGGCGCTGGTCGATTCCCAGAAGGCTTTCACGACTGGCGACTTCAGCTTCTTCTTCTCGGTGCAGATGCCGACCCGGAAGGGTTGGAGCCTCGGCTCGATGTCGAGCACGCTGAGTGAGCTCTTGAGCGGGCTCTGGTCGGCAACGAGGCGCGGCACGATGCCGACGCCGCAGCCCAGGCTCACGAGTGACAGGATGGCTTCGCTGCCAGCGACTTCACCGTAAATCCGCGGCGCTATGCGCTTCTTGCGGAACCAGCGGTCCACGTAGTCGCGCGCCAAGCCCGCCGAAGGCAACACCATCGGCACCTCCGCCCACGGGATGGTTTCGCGCGCCAAGAGCTCGCTCACCGCCGAAGTCTCGGCGGGAGCCACGAATACCAGCGGAATTTTGACGACCACGCGCGCTGCCAAGGTGGGTGGAATGTCGTCCGGCAGGGCTGCAACCGCGACGTCTACCGAGCCGCCGCGCAGCATGGCGAGTGCATCCAGCGCGTAGCCGGTCTCGAGCCGCAGCTGAACCTCCGGATGCTGGCGCCGAAACTGGGACAAGAGCGGCGGCAGAAAGCTCTGGCAAGCGGTGACCGACGCAAAGATCGAGAGACTGCCCTGCAGCCGATCCTGACTTCGCGTCAGCCGCTCTTCCAGGCTCTCCAGGCGAGCGAGCGTATCTTGCGCAAAAGTTTGGAGCAGCCTGCCCTCGTCGGTGAGCGCGACCGAGCGGCGATCGCGCACGAACAGCGTGGCGCCGGTCTGCTCTTCCAGCCGCTGAATGGTGCGCGAGAGCGCGGACGGGCTGACGTGACACTCCTTGCTGGTGCGGCCGAAGTGCAAGCTGCGGCTCAGGTGCAAGAACAGCCGCAGCGCGTCCAAGTCCATGGCGTGACAGCTACGCCAGTGTTGCGTTTTTGGCAACGCGAGGCATTCGCGTCAGCGAGTTTTGCAACAGCAGGATGGCGTTTTCGCCTAAAGTATCCGGGAGATGTCCGTCCTTCGCTGGGTCGCCGTGCTCGTCGCTGGCGCTGCATTCATTCCCTTGGCATGCAGCACCCGACCGACGCCGCGCGCGCCGCTGCCACGCGTGCTTCTGGCACCAGAACAGCAACTGCAGAGCTGGCAGGGCGTTCGAGCGCTGCTCGAGTCGCGCTGCGTCGTCTGTCACGGCTGTTACGACGCGCCGTGCCAGCTCAAGCTCGGCACTTTCGCCGGCATCGAACGCGGCGGCTCCGAGCACAAGGTCTACGATGCTGCCCGGCTCAGCGCCGCGGAGCCGACGCGGCTCGGCGTCGATGCCTTTGGCGTGGCCGCCTGGCGCAAGAAGGAGTTTCATCCGGTGCTGCCCGAAGGGGCGGTCGCGCCCGAGCAGAGCGTGCTGCTCCGCATGCTCGAGCTGAAGCGCCTGAATCCGCTGCCCCCGGGCGGAGATCTCTCACGCCAATTCACGCTCGAGCTCGATCGCAAGCAGACCTGCACCAGCGCCGAACACTTCGACGAGTTCGCGGCCGAGCACCCGCTGTGGGGCATGCCCTACGGCTTGCCGGGCCTCGATGTGGCGCAAGAGCGCACTATCGCCAGCTGGGTGCAGGCGGGCTCGCCGCATCCGGCGCCGCCGAGCGCGAAGCCCGAAGTCCTGTCGCAGGTCACGGCGTGGGAGGATTTTCTGAATGACCCCGCGCCCAAGGCGAAGCTTTCGGCGCGGTATTTGTTCGAGCACCTGTTTCTGGCGAGCATTCACTTCGAGGGGGATGAGTCGCAGCTTTACCGGCTGGTGCGCTCACGGACGCCGCCGGGCAGCGATCTCGTCGAAATCACGACGCGGCGCCCGTTCGACGACCCGCAGACGACGCGCCCCTACTACCGATTCGTCGTGCGCGATGATCGGCCGCTCGACAAAACGTACATGCCTTACGAGCTGGGCCCGGCTCGCCTGGCGCGCTTTCGCGGCTGGTTCTGGGACCCGGGTTACGAGGTGACGACGCTGCCCGGCTACGCCGCCGCCGAAGCTTCGAACCCCTTCAAGGTGTTCGCTCAAATCCCGTCGCAGGTGCGCTACCGCTTCATGCTCGAGGAAGCGCAGTTCACGCTGATGGGGTTCATCAAGGGGCCGGTGTGTCGTGGTCAAGCCGCGCTCAACGTGATTCGCGATCGCTTCTGGGTCACCTTCGTACGGCCCGACACACCTTGGGCTAAGGAAGAGGGCGAGGCCTTGTCGCGCGTGGCCGACGACCTTTCGCTGCCCGCCGAGTTTGGCAGCAGCGCGTCACCAGCGGACTGGTTTGGCTACTCTGGGCGGCACAGCGACTATATGAAGAAGCGCTGGGAGTTCTTCCGGCGCGTGACGAAGGATGGGCAGCTCGTGCAGCCCGACTTGCTCTGGGATGGCGACGGCAACAACGCCAACGCCGCGCTCACGGTGTTTCGACATTTCGATAGCGCGACGGTGGTCAAGGGGCTGGTGGGCGGCAGGCCGCGCTCCACCTGGGTGCTCAGCTACCCGATTCTGGAGCGCATTCACTACCTGCTGGTGGCGGGCTTCGACGTGTTCGGAAGCGCGGGGCACCAGCTGGCCACGCGCCTTTATATGGACTTCTTGAGGATGGAGGCTGAGTCGCTGTTCATGGCGTTTTTGCCGCCGGGTCGTCGCGTGGAGCTCGGAGACTACCTGTATCGGGGCGTGAGCGGCTCCACGAAGCGTGACGTTGCGGTCGCGCTTCAAGGGGCAGATTTGCCGCCGAATATTCAGTATCGCACGCGCTCACCGGAGCGGGAGCTACTCGAAATGATCGAGCAGCGCCTCGATCCGGTGCGAAGTCGCGACTTCGAGCTGTCGCGCGCTGCGGTTGAAGATCGCGCCGTGCTCCAGTCGCTCGACGACCTGTGGGGACGCCACGTGACCCAGCTACCTGAGACATCGCTCTTGATGGTGACCGGGGCCGACGGCAAGCGCTGGCACTACAGTATCTTGCGCGACACTGCGTACGGCAACGTGGCCACGCTGTTCAACGACGACGACACGCACAAGCCCGATGAAGACGAGCTCACCGTGGTGCCTGGCTTCTTGGGGGCATATCCCAACGCGCTGTTTGCCGTGACCCGGAACGAGTTGCCTGCGTTCGTCAGCGCGGTGGCGAAGCTGAGCTCGCCCGAAGATTATCGCGCGCTCCGTCAACGCTACGGTGTGCTGCGCTCCAGCCCGCGCTTTTGGGCGCACGCAGACCTGCTGCAAGTCGATCGCGAGCAGCTCGGCGGCGAAGCGCGCGGCTTGTTGGACTTCAATCGACTCGAGGGATTTTGAGCTAGAAGGCCCCGCTGAGCGAGAGGCAACCAGGGCCGCAGGTGCCGGGCCGGATTGAGAGGTCGACCGAAGTGCTGCGGTGCGAATAGTGAAGCAGCGCCGGCACCGCGTACCCGAAACCGAAACCAACGCCCATCCCGACGATCACGTCGCTGGCGTAGTGACGATCGGCCATCAGGCGAGTCACGCCGGTCAGCACGGCACCGCTCGTGGCAAGCACGCAAGCGGACGCGTCGGCGACGGGATGGCCCCACAAGGGCATGTGGACGTGGTTCGCGCAGGTCAGACCGGCAGAAGCAGCCACGATGGTGGTGTGGCCGCTCCAGAAGGCCTCGGTGTCGGTCGGTTCGCAGCCCTCTGCCGGCGGGTGCTCGCGGCAATGCCGAGAATCCGGCCGCTCGCGCTGTGAGATGCGCGTCGACACGAACGACATGAAGCCGGCATAGCTGAAGGCTTCGAGCCCCATCAGCTCCAGATTGAGCGCCGCCTTACCGTCGCCGTGGCCGGCCCACGCGATCACCAGCGGATCCACGATCAGCGGCAAGAGCGCGGCCGTGTAGTAGGGAATGTCACCGATCTTCGCGACGCGCAGCTGCGTCTGGCGATCGTCGATGCGCAGCGCGTCGCGCACGGCATCGTCGAACAAGATGCCGCCCGTCCAGCGAGCTTCAGTCGGTGGCTCGATGGAAAGGAGCACCAACGTGCCTACTCCGGCCGCGACGGTGCTCACGCCTTCCCAGGCGCGGAACGTGGGCCATTCCGGGCGCCAAAGTGGCGCCGCTGCCGCTGTCGCGTGAGGCTGTTGCGGGTCCCGTGCCGCGGGCGAGGTGGCGTGCGCTGTACGGGGTGACACCCCGAGCAGCATGAGCGCCAGCCACCGACCTATCGCACGCCGCATGGTGCTTCAGAACCGGCCCATGAGCTTCAGGCAGGCGCCCGTGCAGGGTGAGCCGGGTTCGAGCGAGAGCTTGAGCGACGAGTCGCGGGGCGAATACTCCAGCGCGGGGCGCTGCGAGAGTAGCGCTGCCAGTTGCGCATCACTCGGCGACTGAAGCTGCGGAGTAGCAGCGCCCAGCATGAGCGACGAGTGCGGCGCAGGCGCGAGCGAAGCCAGGTCGAATGGCAAGCGCAGCAAGTGTGGCGACTCGGCGCTCGCCGACACGGACGTGAGGATGCCCGCGATCAGCGTGGCGCAGCCGAGTGACCGAGCGGGGCCGTTCGAACGAACCATGCTGCCCCACACAGCAACGCTCGTGCCAGGCGAGGCGCGCCCGCGGTTCGATGCGCGGAAGCGCTGGCTTGGTGGGCGTTGCCGACGCTGCTGTCTGGGACAAGAGCGTGCGGTTGGTGCAAATTCGACTCAGCGCTGACCAAGCCGCGCGACCAAGGCGATCAAGTCGTCCGGGTTGACCGGTTTGCCGAGGTGGTGATTGAACCCCATGTGAAGCGCGCGGGCCTCATCTTCCCGACGGGTGTAAGCGGTCAGTGCGACGGCGGGAACGCGCGCCAGCTCGCTTTCGCTCGAGCGCAGTCGTCGGATCAAGCTGTAGCCGTCTTCTTCCGGCATGCCCACATCGCTCACGATGACTTCCGGTTGAAATCGCTCGGCGAGCGCCAGTGCCGCAGCTGCGGAGCCCGCGGTTTCGACGCGCGCGCCCGAGCGAACCAAGACCAACTCGAGTAGCTCGCGTGCGTCGCGCTCGTCGTCGACGACCAGCACCCGCAGTCCGCCCAGGTCGCGTTGGGCGCGCAGCCCGCTCGAGCTCGGCGCCCGCGCTGGTCGCTCTGCGGGTGCGTCGGCGATCGGGAGTGTGGCTCGCACCGGCAGGCTGAGCTCGAAGGTCGAGCCCTGGTCCGGCCCCGCGCTCTGCACTGCCACCTTGCCGCCGTGAAGCTCCACGATGTGGCGCACGATCGCCAGGCCGAGCCCGAGCCCACCGAAGCGACGCGTGGTGGAGCCGTCGCCTTGTTTGAAGCGATCGAACACGTACGGCAGGAAGTCCAGGTCGATTCCCTTGCCGTCGTCCGTAACCTTCACCTCGAGCGCCGAGCCCTGACGGGCGAGCGTGACGCAGATGTGTCCGCCGGTGTCGTTGAATTTGACCCCGTTCGAGAGCAGGTTCCACAGCACTTGCTGCAGCCGCTCGCTGTCCCCGATCAACAAGCACGTCTCTTCGGGTCGTCGGAACTCGACGCTGATGTTCTTGGCCACGGCCGAGGGGCGAATTACTTCGATCGCGTCTGCCACCACCGCGCTCAGGTCCACCGGCGCGAGCTCGAGCCGGAGCTTGCCGGTAATGATGCGCGACACGTCGAGGATGTCCTCGATCAGCTTGCTCTGAGCCTTGGCGTTGCGATGGATGACATCCACGCCTTTTTCGATCGAGCTCTGATCGGTGCGGGCCTTGAGCAGTGACGACCAGCCCAGGATGGCGTTCAGCGGAGTGCGCAGCTCGTGCGAGACGGTCGCCAAGAATTCGTCCTTGAGCCTGCCGGCTGTTTCTGCCTGCTGCGCGGCCGCTGCGGCGGAAGCTGCAGCGGCCTGGGCTCGCTCGTAGAGCGCCGCGTTCTCCAAGAACGCGCCGATGCGCGCGCTCAGCTCGAGCGCCAGGCCCACGTCGCGCTCGTCGTAGCGTCGGCCTGAATCGGCCGCGTTCAGCGACAGTGTCCCGAGTATGCGATTTCGCTGCCGAATGGGGGCCTGAATGCTTGAGCGTATACCGATGCTCTTGAGCAGCCGCAGCTGATCTTCGTCGCTGACGCTGAGCTGCAGCTCTTCGTCGCTGACGCTTTCGCGCAGCAGCGGGGCGCCGCTGCGCACGACATGCCAGAGGCCTTGAGCGTGCCCTTCCTGAGGCGGGTACTTGGCTTGATAGTCGGCGCAGGGCGCGGTCTTGCGTGGGTCCGCGTGCGCGGCTGCGACGCAGCGCAAAGTGCCGGATTCCAGTACGTGGACTGCGCACCAATCGCACAAGCCCGGCACCAAGAGCTCGGTCAGCGCTTGCAGCGTGCCTTCGGCGGCGAGCGACGCCGAGAGGACCTCCGAAGCGGCCTTCAATAAGCGCTCGCGCTCCTGGCGGCGCCGCTGCGCCGTCACGTCGTGCCAGATGTTGATGGCCATCTCGGGCAGCCCGTCGGGCCCGAGCACGGCGTTGGCCCGCACGTCCGACCACGACTCGTGACCGGAGCGCCGATCGCGGCTGCGCAGCGTGGCGCTGGCGTGTGGTGCTCCAGCAAGTACCCGTCGTCCTGGCAGGTCGTGGGGCGCGATCAGGTTGCCGTGCTCGTCGAGCATCTCGAAGCGCCGAGACACCTCGGCGGGGTCGGCGTCGAGCAGCTCGTCCTGCGTTGCGAACCCGCATTGCTTCGCCGCCGCGGTGTTGGCAAACAGGAGCTTGCCCGTGCGATCTTGTACGGTGATCCCGTCGGCGACGCCTTCGAGGATCACGTTGAGCTGACGGCTGAGTGTGCGAAACCGTTCGCGTTCCTGGCGCGTGCGCGCTTCGCCGGCTTCGGCGATGAGCCGCGCGGTCTGCTGGCGCTCGAGCTCGCCGGCGGTCCTCTCGGCGGTCTTCCGGGCCGTCAAATCACGAGTGATCTTCGAGAAACCAATCAGCTCACCACTGGAGTCGCGAAGCGGCGTCAACACCACGTTCGCCCAAAACCGCGAGCCGTCGCCGCGCATGCGCCAGCCCTCCTCTTCGAAGCGGCCTTGCTCCACGGCCGCCGCGAGCTCCTTGCGCGGTCGCCCGGCGTCGCGATCTTCGGGCGTGAAGAACACCTCGAAGCTTCGGCCGATGATCTCCTTCGCCGTGTAGCCCTTGATCTTTTCGGCGCCCGTATTCCAGGTCGTCACCAAACCGTCGCGATCGAGCATGTAAATCGCGTAGTCGACCACACCCTCCACCAGCAGACGAAAACGCTCTTCGGCGCGGAGCAGCTCGGCCTGCGCGTTGCGGCGCTCGGTCAGGTCGCGCGTGACGTTCGCGAAGCCCTTCGGTCGACCTCGCTCGTCCTTGAGCAGCGTGATGCTGACGAACGCCCAGAAGCGTGAGCCATCGCGCCGAACCCGCCAGCCTTCGTCTTCCGCGTGACCCGTAGCCAGCACCGTAGCCAGCTCTCGTTCCGGCTTGCCGTGCTTCACGTCTTCCGGCGGATAAAATGCCGAGAAGTGAGTGCCGATGATTTCGCGCGGGGTATATTGCTTGAGCTTCTCTGCGCCGCGATTCCAGGTGGAGACGTTGCCACGTAGGTCCAGCACGAACATGGCGTAGTCTTCGACCTGATCGACCAGGTCGTGCAGGTCGTTCCACCACAGGTTGACGGGTGCAGTAGAGTCCGGCAATCGCGCTCCAGCCGAAGGAGGCGAGGGTACCACGCTCAGCTGACGGGAGGTGGCTTGGTGGTCGCTTCACCGGGCAGCAGGCGTGGGTAGAACCAACCCGTAATGCCGCTGACCCATGCTGCGCCTGCCCATAGTCCTCCCAAGACGTCGGAGGGAAAGTGGACGCCGAAGTAAATGCGAGAGGTGGCGATGCCTACGATGGTCGTGAGCGCTGCCGCGGCTGTGGCAACAAGGTACCAACCGCGCACGCCTAGAGCCCGCGACACCACTACGAGGCTGAGCAGCACTCCGGTCGAACCCAAAGCGTGCCCGCTTGGGAAAGAAAATGAAGCGGGCGTCGTGAGCAGATAGAGCAGATCAGTACCGGGCCGGGGCCGCTGAAAAGCGAGCTTTAGGCCGACGCTCAGGGTGAGCGTGCCTGCGGTGGCCACGGCGAGGAACCACGCTTCGCGTTTGCGCTCTTTCCAGGTGAGCAGCGACAAGCTCGCCAGGGTGATGGCGAGCAGCGTCGTGCCATCACCCAACCGGGTGAGGCCGAGCATCGCCGCGTCCCAGTAGCCGGCCCCGCGCCGAGCGCTGACCAGCTGGGCTACTGCCGCATCGAAGGGCGCCAGCTCGTTTTCGTGCAGTTCGACCGCCAAACGGATGAAGAACCCGGTGGCGAGGAGGGCTAGCGGCAGACTCCACCTATGTCGGGAGAAAAAGCCGCTCACGGATCCGCGCACGGTCCGTCTTTGCCATGTCTTCAGGGCCTCGTCAGCCCGCGTGGGTGAATCGCGACCGCGCGTGGCATTTTGGTCATGGCAAGTCTGCGCGCAGCCCTTTCAGCCTGCGTCACTGCTGGGGGACGCGCCGGCCCGATTCCTGCTCTCCGTTCCCTTTGATGCGAACCACTCGCTTCGAGCTGCACGTGCCGACGCGGACCATTTTGCGCTGCCTGATGTGGACGGTGCTGGCAGTTATCGCGGTCAAGCTCTGGCCCGAGCTCATCTACCTGAGCATTTCGGTGCTGCTCGCGGTCGCGCTCACGCCGGTGGTGAACCGGATGACGGCTCTCGGCTTGGGGCGGGGCCCGAGTGTCAGCCTGATCGCGCTCACGCTGCTGGCGTTGGCGGCCTTGTTCGTAGCGTTCGTGTTTCCTCCGCTCGTGCAGCAGGCCGGTGACGTTGCCACGAAGTTTCCCGAGTTCCGCGACCGAGCACAGCAGCATTTGCCTGCAAATCCGTTCGTTCGCAGCGTGATGACACAGGTACTGCAGCTGCCGTCGTCCCCCGAGGTAGTGCACCAGCTGAACAAGCCGTTGGTCTGGGGCCAGGTCGCGCTTTCCGGCTTGGCCACGACCATCGTCGTACTGGTGATTGCGCTGTACCTGCTGCTGGACGGGCGGCGTCTCTATGCCTGGGTGCTCGCCTATGTGCCGCGCCGGCATCGCGAAAAAATGGCGCTCACGGTGCCCGAGGTTTCGGAGGTCGTGTTTGGCTACGTGCGCGGCACCGTGATCGCCGCGCTGCTGTTCGCCACCTTTTCGGCGATCGTGCTGGGGATCTTGGGCGTGCCGGCGTTCCTCCCGTTGGCGGTGATCGCCGGCTTCTGTGACGTCATTCCGCTCTTTGGCATCGTGATCGCGACGGTGCCGGCTACCTTGATGGCGCTCACCGTTTCACCAGGCACGGGCGCTGCCGTGGCGTGTCTGTATGTCGGCTACCACTTGATCGAGGCGTACGTGCTGGTGCCTCGGCTGTACGGCAAGAACCTGCGCCTCTCGACCTTGGCCGTGTTGCTCGCCCTGATTGTCGGCGGGTCGCTTCAGGGGCTACTTGGCTGCATTCTGGTTTTGCCGCTCGTGGCTGCGTACCCGATCATCGAGCGTATCTGGCTCAAGAGCTACTTGGCGCCCGAGGTAATTCAGGACCACTCCGCGCTGGCTCGTGCGGCCGAGACCGGGCGCGAAACCGCGATCGATGCAGTACTCAACGGGGAAGAGCATCCGCTCTCGCAGCGCATGTGACGGAGGCGTCAGCGCGAGCTCTGCATGGGCGCCGAGCGCCGACGGTCTACTGCTCCACGATCGTTGGCCCGCCGCGTGCACGGCAGACCGGCATGCCTAGTCAGGGAAGAATTCGCTATGCCGTGATCGGGGCCGGAAACATCGCGCAGATGGCCGTGCTGCCCGCGTTTGCGCATGCCGAGAAAAATTCGCAGCTGGTCGCGTTGCTCTCCAGCGACGCGGAAAAGCGCGCCGAGCTCTCCGAAAAATACGAGATCGAGCATACCGGTAGCTATGGTGACCTCGAGCGAGTCCTCGGGGCATCAGGCGCCGACGCGGTCTACATCGCGACGCCCAACTCGCTCCACATGGATTACACACTGCGCGCGGCCGAGCTCGGCCTGCACGTCTTGTGCGAAAAGCCGCTCGCGACGACCGCCGCCGACTGTGAGGCCATGAAGGAGGCTTGCGAGCGCGCCCACGTGAAGCTCATGGTTGCCTATCGACTTCACTTCGAAGAGGCTAACTTGAAGGCGATCGAGGCAGTCAAGTCGGGCAAGCTGGGCGAACCAAGGCTCTTCGCCTCGGTGTTCACGCACGTCGTGCGGCCGGGTGACATTCGGGAGCGTCCGGAGCTGGGTGGCGGCGCGACGTTCGATTTGGGCGTTTACTGCATCAACGCGGCCCGTAACTTGTTCGGTGACGAACCGCGCCTGGTTTTCGCGACGACGCTAGAACGGGACGGAATCGACGACACGACTACGGCCTTGTTGCGCTTCCCTCACGACCGCGTGGCGCAGTTCACCGTCAGTAACAGCATCGCGGGCGTTTCCAGCTATCGTGTCTCGGGCACGGAAGGCGATCTCAGGGTCGAGCCCGCTTACGAGTACTATGACGAGCTCGAGCATCATCTGACTGTCGACGGCAAGACTCGCAGCACGTCGTTCGGCAAGCGCGACCAGTTCGCGCCCGAGCTCGAATACTTTTCTCAGTGCATTCTGGACGACGTCGAGCCCGAGCCCGGGGCGGACGAAGCCATCGCGGACCTGCGCGTGGTCGAGGCCATTTTGCAGTCGGCGCGCACCGGAAAGATCGTGACCCTACCGCCGCGCCAGCACGGGCGTGGGCCCAGCATCGCGCAAGAGGACCGTAAGCCTCCGGTCAGCAAACGCACCCCCATCAACGCGCCTTCGCCCAGCCTCAAATGAGGCAGCGCGAGCGAAGCCTCAGGTTTGCTTCTTCAGCAGCGCGTCGACGCTCTCGGCGCGCTGGCTCACTCGAAATTCGATGATGCGATAGTCCGCCACCCCATGCGACACGAACGGGTCTTGGCGAACGATGGCCTCGAGCTCCTCACGATCCTTCGCGAGCGCCAGGATGATGCCACCGTCGCGCGGTATTTTGCGGCCCGACGCCAGAAAGCGACCCGCGGCGTAGTGCTCGTTCAGAAACGCCATGTGCGCTCGCATCTGAGCGTCGACTTGCGAAAGGTCGGCTTTGTAGATGAGCTCGATGATGAACATTTGCTTACGATGACGAGCGCCCGGCTTCGTTGCGCTCGGGCTCTTCGTCGAGCTCGCCATGACTCGGCGCCGACGCGCTGGCAAGGCTCGCCGGGGGCTCCGAGGAAGCTCGCTTCTTGGGAACCAGGTCGAACAAGCCCGGGATGGTTTGCGGCAACCGCATCACGCCGGACTCGCGGATCACCGGCTGCGAGAGCGAGGTCGCGATCGTGACCAGCATGCGCAGCGCGACCCGCTTGCCCACGCCCGAGTCCGCGGCGAGCACGAAGCCGAGCTCCTGCGCGGCTTCGTCGAAGGCGCCTTCAATCTCCGTTTCCGAGGGGCTCGGCAGCAGTTGCTCGAGCTTGATGGCGAGCTGGCCGAGGTTGGTCGGCTTGATTCGACTCGAGCTCACCGCTTGCTCGAGCTGATCGAAGACTCGGCTGCTGACGTCGGAGTAGTAGGCGCCAGGCACCAGCCTGCCGAGCTCTTCGCAGCGCGGGCAGCGGGGGCTCGCCGAAGGGGCGCTGTCGGTTGCGATGAGCCATAGCCGTTTGCAGTCCGTGCAGTAGGCGGGGTAGTGACGCATGGTGCCCGCCCTGGAGCATAGCCGTAGTGCGGCGCCGGCCCCAAGGTGCCGTGAAACCTCATGCGATGCGGGGACTTGGGTGCGGTCGCGGGACCGAAATGTGACGGTCGCCCGGCCGCGTCGTGTGTGTTACGGTCCGCCCGTCGCTCGGGGCGCGGTCGCCTTCGGACCGCTGAGAAGTACCCGTTGAACCTGATCCGGTTTGGACCGGCGTAGGGAAGCGTCGCCCAGGCCTGCTCGGCGGCGTTCCCTCCTTGAATCGAGAGAGAACGAGCCGATGGCAAACAACATCCTCCCGCTACGTGGCGCCGCGAACCCTTCCAGCGCTCGCGAAGGTACCAACCCCGGTTCGTTCGCCAATCCGGCCGAGCTCGGTAGCGCGCTGAGCTTCTCGTCACCCGACACGCCCGGCATGCCCGCGCCGAGCTCGAAGACAGCTTGGGACTTTTTGCCTCCGGGCTGGCGCCGCGAGGGTGCGGTCGCCGTCCCGCCGTCGGGCTTTACGGCAGTGACGCAGCTCGAGGCCGCGCGCCTCGGTCAGGTCACCGCCGAGATGCGTCGGGTCGCTGAGCGCGAGCCTCACCTGACCGCCGAGCAGGTGCGCGACGAGGTAGGGGCCGGGCGCATGATCATTCCGGCCAACAAGGTGCACCTGGGCTTTCAGCTCGATGCCATGGCCATCGGGCGCGCGAGCAAGACCAAGATCAACGCCAACATGGGTGCTTCGCCCGTGTCGTCATCGACGGACGAAGAAGTCGAGAAGCTGCATTGGTCCGTGCGCTGGGGTGCCGACACCGTGATGGATCTTTCGACCGGTGGTGATCTCGATGAGTGCCGCCAGGCGATCGTGCGCAATTCCCGCGTGCCGATCGGCACGGTGCCGATTTATTCGATGATCATCGGTCGCAAGATCGAGGACTTGACCGAGTCCGAGATCATGAAGGGCTTGCTCCATCAGGCGCAGCAAGGCGTCGACTATTTCACGATTCACGCCGGGGTACTGCGCGAGCACCTGCCGTTCGTGCAAAAGCGGCTGATCGGCATCGTGAGCCGGCGCGGCGGCGCGGGCCGCGTCGAGTGCGAACGTCTTGCCGGCGCCCGCTGCACCGACGACAACGTCCACCTGGC
>JBEHXA010000130.1:0-14440 GCA_048498935.1 Myxococcota bacterium | reverse complement strand
GGTGCCGCCGGTGCCGGCCGTCGTCGGGCTGCCCGTGCCGCCGGTCATCGGATTCACAGACGAACCGCTGCTGCCACCCGTACCGGTCGGCGAAGAGCCGCCGCCTCCGGTTCCCGGAGTCGCGTTGGAGCCGCCGGTTCCCGGTCCCGGCTGCACGCCGGGCTCAGTCCCGCTGCACGCCACCAGACCCAAACCCAGAAGCATCGACCAGCGAAAGGTAGGCGTCATGAGCAACTCCATGTCCGGAAAGTGTGGCAGTTCTTCCGAGTAAACGCCTCAGAAGAAGAAGTGCATAGCGCCTTCGTTACGGTAGTTCTTGGCCTCTACACCATCGCCAAAAGTTTGCTGTACCAGCTGAAAGCTGTAGCCAACTTGGAGCTGGTCGGTGAGGCCGACGAACAGGTTGCCGTCGATGTACTGCGCTTTCGAGTACACCGAAGAACGCGCCGGGATCGGGGTGAGCTTGACGATATTGCCCGACTTGACCTGCGAGTAGTTACCCGAGATCCAGATCCGGCCTTGCAGTACCGGTAGGTAGTACTGAGCGCCGACCACGAAGCCCTGCCAGTCGATGGTCTGGAGCTTGCCGTTGGCGTCGTAGGTCACGATGCCGCTGTCGATATTCTGCGGGAAGATCGGCGGAGGGTTATCCGGTTGCGAACGCTGCTGGGGGTTCGGCAGCACCGGGAACAGCGCCCCACCGGTGAGGTCGCTGTTGTACATGTCGGATATGCCGCTGCCGGTCGAAAACTCGCCGGTGATCGACAGCGCGTTGCCGCGATCCTTGGCGCTCTTGGCCGGGATCACGGGGAGGAAAGCGTTGGCCGCGAAGCCCCAGCCGTTCGCCGTGTTGGAGCCACCAGGGAACTCCACGAACTGCGCCACCTCGAAGCGCCGGCCGATGCCCGACACGCCGACCGATAGCGGGTTCAGTTGCGGGCGCCCGTAACCCTGTTGGCCGATGCCCTTCCAGCCGTTGATGGCCAAACGCAGACCGGCTTCGAGGTCCGGAATGCCCGAGCCCTTTTGCACGGGGCGCGCCGCGGCCGCGGCGATCTCGAAGTCGACGGCCTTGCCGCCGAGCGTCTTGGAGACGCGGAACTGCGGCTGGCGATGATAGATTTCACCGGTGATGCCGAGGAAGGCGATCGTGCTCGGGTAAAACCCGCTGCCACCCCAGCCGAACAGGTCGTGGTACTGACCCGCGAGCAAGTCCACGATCGGGGTCTTGGCCGAAAGGTAGTAGTGCCGCATGCGGAGCGGCGCCTGCGTGAACGACGTCTGCTCGTTGACTTCAGTCGGGAGCACTGCGCCGAAGTCGGCTTCGACGGTCGCCGACGCCTTCACCCACTCGGTCTCGGGCGCGTTGATGTGCAGGCCGAAGCGCGAGTCCCTGGCCGTGAATTGCAGCTGATTGTTGTTGCCGCGGAAGGTGCCGACGCGCTGCAAGATGGTGTTGCCCGACGCAGTGCCGAAGCTCTGCGTCGAGTCGTGCATGACGTTGAGCGCAGCGAAGCCGTAGAGCTGCACCGACCAGCCCTTCCACCGTGCCGTGAGGCCTTCGTCTTCTTCCGTCGACTCGGGTTGCTCGGTGGACGGCGCTTTGGCTTCGGCCGCAGCGGCGTTCGGCTTTGCGCTCGCATCAGCGCTCGCGCCGACGCTCAGCGAGGCCTTGGCGTTCGCGTCGCTGCTGGCTTCGGTCTCCGAGGCTGCCGGCTTGTCGGTGGCCCCGCCCTCGGCGTCGGCCTGCGCGTGAGCCGCGTGAGCAAGCAAGAGGGTGGCGAGCGCGCTGAGGCTCCTGACACTACGCTGAATCATTTCGCTTCTCCAAAGAGCATTCGTCGAACTCATGGGCACGCTCCGCAGCTGCCGCCGCAGTCGACGCCTGTCTCACCCAATGACGCACTTTGCACGCCGTCGCTGCAGCTCGTGGGATCGAGCAGCAGCGTCTTGAGTGCGGTTCGGTTGAAGAGATCCGTGCCGTTGTGCCCAGTCAACTGCAGGCGGCCGTTCTCAGCGCAGTAGTCGGCATGAACGGGCGGCGACGCGGCCGAGTCGAAGAACGCGATCTCGCCCGGGTGCTTCTCGTCGGATGCGTACGGACCGGTGGTCGTCGCGGTGAGCGAGAGTACGTACGAGCAGTCACAGCCATCGCCGCCCGCGTGATCCGTGCAGGTGGTGCCGTAGATCTGCGCGGCCACACCGACCTTGGTGAGGCCCATGAGGCGATCGGCGACGTAGGAGTCGAGCCCTTTTGCGAAGTCCGAGCAAGAGACGGCGACGCCTTGGGCGTACATGCAAGTCTTCGGCAGCTCGTACTGCTGCAGGACGCGCTGGTTCGTGTCGAGTTGGTATTGGTTGTTGCGCCCGATGACCAGGCGAGCCGAGGTGAGCTCGATACCCGGGAACCAGCCGCGGTACTTTACGAGCGTCTCGTACCAACCGTCGTCGAAGACCGAGATATTGCCGTCTGCAGAGAAGCGCAGGTCGGCGCACCAGTTGAGCGTCGTCGGCTCGACCGCGCGCACGCCCGCGGGACGCGCCGGGATTTTCGCCAGCGAAGGCGGTTGCGTCGGGTTTTGCACCTGGTCGACGCAAGCGGCCGACGGGGAGGGCACTTTCGCTTCGGGGCCAGCGACAACCCATTCCGTGCGCAGCACGCCGTCGCCAGCCCAGTCACCTTCACCCGCCAAGAAGTTGCCGCCGCACTTCTTCAGCGACTCGCAGTACTCGGCGCTCGTGCAACCCGCGCTCAGGCTCGCGAGTGCGATGCATCCTAGAACCAACAGTCCGGTCTTCATTGACAGCTCATCCTTCGTACGGACTTTCCCGCTACGGCGCCGGGCATTCGATACCTGCTCCGTCGTAGGTCTTGCGGCAGTCGCCGCCGCAGTCGACGCCCTGCTCGTTCGAGTCCTTCACGCCGTTCAGGCAAGTGCACAAGAGCGCGCAGGGGCCGCCGCAGTCGGGGCCGTCTTCGAATTTATCCTGCACGCCGTTGTAACACTCACACATGTCTTTGCAGATCGAGCCGCCGCAGTCGGGGCCGGTCTCGTCGCCGTTTTGCACGCCGTCGGTGCACGACGGGCACGTGTTGGGGCAGGGGCCCGGGGGCTTGTCGCCTTCCGGTGGGTTGCTGCAATCCACGCCGTCTTCACCCTGATCTTGCACGCCGTCGGTGCAGCTCACCGGGTGCATGATCAAGGTGCGCAGCGCAGGTCGGTTGAACAGCTGCTGCCCCTCGTGGCCAGTGAGCTGTAGCGTGTTGTTCTTCACGCAGTAGTCGACGGGCGCGGGCGGGCTCGGCGCCTCGGATTGATCGTAAAAAGTGATGATGCCGTCTGCGCCGGCTTCGTACGAGCCGGGCAAGCTCGTAAAGAGCTTGAGCTCGTAGTCACAGAGACAGCCGCCCTCGCCGTCGTCCGAACAGCGCATGTTCGTGACGTTCGACTCCGCTGCGGTGGCCTCGCGGATGGCGCGACCCATCGACGGGCAGCTCTGGACGATGCCCTGTTGAAGGCGGCACGCCGCCGAGAACTGCATCTGCAGCGGCTGGTAGTTGAGAAAGTGCGCGTGGTAGGTGCCGTCCGCGGCGAACTCGAGCGTCGCGTTCTTGGCCGGAATGGTCGGGAAGAAGGTGGTGAGCTCGAGCGTGCCGTCGCTGAACTGCTCGAGGTTTTGGCACCAGTCGTAGGTGGCGTTACCGGTCGGCTTGCTACCGGCCGTGCGTGACGGCTGCTGCGACAGCTGCACGATGTTGACCGGGGGCTGCACCTGATCCGTGCAGGTCTCTGCCGCGACCGCTACCCACTCGGTCGAGATGTGGCCTTCGACGTTGGGCTTGCCCCCGTCCAAGAAATTCCCTCCGCAACGCGCGAGTGGCTCGCAAAACGGCTTAGTCTGGCAGCCGCCTGCAAACGCGCCCGATAGGGCGACGAATGCGAGGAGCAGCGCCTGTATCGTACCGCCCTTCGGGCGGCATTGTACGCACTCGGGGTGAGCGAGGTGATGGGGAGCCGACGGCATCGGGAAGGATTGAACGCGTTACTGTGGATTGAGCTGATCGAAGAACGTCGTGAAAGCAGGAATGGCGTTCTTCGGCTGATCGCTGTGGCCCAGCCCGCTCGTCGTGCAGAACACCAGCGGGTACTTGCGGCGCGTCTCCGCGTCACAGCCCGTGTACTCCTGGCAAAGGCCAGCCAGGCCCGGAATTGCTTCACCCGGCGCCCAAGGCTCCTTGGGACCGTCGGCGTAGTTGCCGGTGCAGCCGTTCGCCTCGAGGCTGAGGTTCAGCGCTGCGATGTTGGTCGCGATGCGGTTCGACGTATCGAGCGAATCGTGAATCCAGAGGCCGGCGCCGGGACCGTTGCAGGGCTTGGGTTGATTCGGCGGCAGAGAACCGGTGACGTTCACGTGACCGCGGATTGCCCACTTCGGCGAGAACTTACGGGGCGGGTCCGGAATGCCACCGAAGTAGCAGCCCCACATGTTCGACAGCCAGCCGCCCGTGCTGTAGCCCGCGACGTAAACGCGGTTGTTGTCGACGCAGAAGTTACCTTCGACCTGAGTGTGAATCAGATCGAACGCTTCCCACTCCTGCGACTGCTCACCCGAGTTGTTGTCGTAGCAGCCGGGGTTGGCGTCGTTATCCGGCACCGAGAGGCCGACGTACACGGCTTGCTCGCTGCCGCCGTAGCGCTCGTCGAACAGAGCGTAGGTGTTCGTCTTGCCGGCGTGCAAGGCGCCGCAGCCTTGGCCCACGTAAACGACGCGGTAGGGAACGTCGGGATTGTAGTCCGGGGGCAAGCGCACGAAGTACTGACGGTCGCCCGCGCGCGTCGGGTCGGTCGTGCCGAGGTTCGCGCCCGTTTGGGTCACGTGGTACTCGGTGTACCCGGTACGGCTGCCGACGATCGACTGCTCCTGGCCTGCGGGGGGAGGCTTGCCGCAGCCCGTGCTGGGGTTGACCTTGTCGACGTCGGTGCCGTCGCCCGTGTTTGCTCCGCCCGACGGGATCACGCTGCCACCACCGCCGGAGCCGCCGCTGCCGGACGACTTGGACATGAAAACGGTGGGCGGAGGCTGAAGCGGCACGTTGCCTTCGTTGCTCGTCGAGCAGCCGAAGAGAGCCGCGGAACCAACCGCCAGACAGGGGAGAATTCGGGTCATTGAGAGCAAACGCATCGCGATAGCCTCCGAAACTGGGCCCGTGCTTGGAAGGCAGGGCGGGGACGAAAGCCGCCGGTCCGAGCTGCCGAAAACGCGCGATCTGCGCGAGCTTTCGGCTCGAAGGCGGCGGGAGTAAACCAGGAGAGAGAGCGTCTGTAAAGGCAGACGCGCATGAGCTCAGAGTGTGAGATTTTCTCGGGCGCAGGCAAACGGGCTTCGATCGACGTGGACATTAAAGGATGCGTCACAGCGCCAGGGAAAGCCGGCTTTCTCTCGAAGGATTGACCAGGTTGCGCGGAGTGGCGCCCCGATGGCGAACGGTTGTCGCTAGAGCGGCACAGCGCTGCGGCGCGCCGGCTGGCGCTGCGGCACACTGGGGCTCGACCGCGGGCATGGTGCTCTCTTCATGTCCAGGCCCGGCGTAAGCGATCGGTTTATTGGTGTCGTTTCGCGACGCTGCCGCGACTACCTGGGTCGCCGATGTAGTTTTTGGCTGAGAAACCAGCCCCACTCGCTCAAGCGGGCGAGATGCCGAGGCTCAGCGCCGCGCCGTCGATGCTTTCGCGGGCCGTCACCGCGTCCGTCGGGAAGGCGGCGCTCGGGCGGCGTTCGAGCTGAAGCGTCAGCGTTTCGCGCTGAATGAGCTCGCGGAGCTCTGCGCTCTCGAACATTTGCTCGAGCGCACCCGCCGAGTCCACGTACAGGTTGATGCGCTGACTCACGCTCAGCCCGCCCTGTTTGCGCAGGTTTTGCACGCGGCTTACCACCTCGCGCGCGAGGCCCTCGGCGGCGAGCTGTGGCGTGATGGCAGTGTCGAGCACCACCGTGATGCCGGCCTGGCTTTCAGCGGCATTGCCGGGCGCGACCGCGCGCGAGATGAGGATGTCGTCGCCGCTCAGCGTTTCGCCTTCTAGCTCGATGCTTTCGCCACGCTCGAGCCGCGCGATGGCGGCGGCGTCCAGCTTTTCGACGGCGCCCGCGATCGCTTTCATCTTCGGGCCGAGGCGCTTGCCGAGCTGCTTGAAGTTGGCTTTCGCCGAAAGCGTGCACAGCGCCGAGTCGTCCGCGATGGCTTCGACTTCTTTGACGTTGAGCTCGCCGCGCAGCGCTTCGGAAAGCTGCTCGATGGCGGCGAGCACGGTCGGATCGGGGCTCGCCACCGTGACTCGGGCGAGGGGGCGACGCACGCCGAGCTTCTCTCGCTCGCGGATCAGCAGGCCGAGCGCGATGGCGGAGCGCGCGGTCTCGACGCGCTGCTCGAGCCCCAGGTCGATCAGAGTCGCATCGGCTTTCGGGAACGGCTGCGCATGCACGCTCGCGTCGGCTGGCGCCAAGCCCGTGTCCACCATCAGGCGTTGAAAGAGGTATTCCGTGAAGAAAGGCATCACCGGCGCCATGGCGCGCGTCAGCGTGCCGAGCACGCGCAACAGCGTGGCGTACGCCTCGTGCTTGTCGCGATCTTGCGCGGTGCTCTCGTGCTTGGAGCGCCAGTAACGGCGCCGGCCGCGTCGGATGTACCAATTGTTGAGGTCGTCGCACAGCCGGGTAAACGCCGGGATCAAGTTGGAGAGCTCGTAGCTCTCGTACTCGCGCGTGAGCTCTTCGACGAAGCGTTCGACGCGGCTCAAGATGTAGCGATCGAGATCGCTCGTGGGGCGCAGCGTCAAATCTTCCGGCTTGGGTGACCAGCCGTCGGCTACTGCGTAGGTCGCCAAGAAGACGTAGGCGTTCCACAGCGGGAGCACGACGAGGCGCACCGTTTCCTTCACGCACTCGCCGGTGGTGTCGCTCGCGTCCTTGCCGAACTTCATCGGCTCGGCGCGCACCACCGCGCTGTCGATCAGGTAGGCGCGCAGGGCGTCGGCGCCGTAGTTCTCCATCACGTCGTTCGGGTCGGGGTAATTCTTGAGGCGCTTCGACATCTTCTTGCCGTCGGCCGCCAAGATCATGCCGTTGACGATCACGTTTTTGAACGCCGGGCGCCCGAACAGCGCCGTGGACAGCACGTGCAGCGTGTAGAACCAGCCGCGCGTCTGGTCCAAACCCTCGGCGATGAAGTCTGCCGGCAGGTTTTGCTCCACGTACGCGACCTTCGACGCGTCGAAGGGGTAGTGGTTTTGCGCGTAGGGCATCGAGCCAGACTCGAACCAGCAGTCGAACACCTCGCTGATGCGGCGCATGGTGCCGCCCGGCGTCTTTTGCGACGGGAACGTGACGTCGTCGATCGACTCGCGATGCAGATCGGTGATCGAGCCTGGCTGCAGACCGGCGCGTTGCTCCAGCTCTGCCACCGAGCCGATGCACTCCATGTCTCCCGGGTTCTCGTCGCAGCGCCACACCGCGATCGGGGTGCCCCAAAAGCGGTTGCGGCTGAGGTTCCAGTCGCGCGCGTTCTCGAGCCAGTTGCCGAAGCGGCCGCTGCCGACGTGCTCGGGCACCCAATGGATCGGCTGGTTGTTTTGCACCAGCTGGTCCTTGATTTGCTCGACCTTCATGAACCAGGTCGAGAGCGCCATGTAGAGCAGCGGCTGATCGGTGCGATAGCAGTGCGGGTAGGGATGGACGATGACGTCCTGGTCGACCAGCTTGCCCTCCGCTTTGAGCTTTTGGATGATGCCTTTGTCGGCATCCTTGGCGAATTGACCGGTGAAGTCCGGCACGCGCTCGTCGAAGATGCCGGTCAGGCCAATCGGGCGGATCACCGGCAGGCCTTCGCGCAAACCGACCTGATAGTCGTCTTCGCCGAAGGCTGGTGCCTGGTGCACGATGCCGGTACCGGAGTCGGTGGTGACGTAGTCGGCGCCCACCACGCGGAAGCACCAGCGCGAGCCGTCTTCACGCGCTTTGTAGCTCTCGAAGTAGGGGAGCAGCGGCACGTAGCGGCGCCCGACCAGCTCGACGCCACGCAGCCGCTCGAGCTCGGTCGTTTTGCCGACGCGGCCGCGCGCTTGGTAGTCCGCCAGGCGACCCGGCTCGAGGTAGGCGACCTCGCCCGTGTCGTCGAGCTTCACCTTCACGTACTCGACGTCGGGGTGCACGGCGAGCGCGAGATTGCTCGGTAGCGTCCAGGGGGTCGTGGTCCAAGCCCACAAGAAGGCGTCTTCGTCCTCGAGCTTGAAGCGCACCGTGACGCTCGGATCTTGCCGGCGTTTGTGGCCCTCTTTCTTGGTGACCGGGTCGCGCTCTTGCGGCCCCTGAGCGACCTCGAAATTGGACAGGGGTGTGCCGAGCGCAGGCGAGACGGGCTGAATGCGGAAGCCCTCGTAGATCAAGCCCTGATCCCAGAGCCGCTTGAAGACCCACCACACCGTCTCCATGAACGACGTGTCCATGGTCTTGTACTCGTGCTCGAAGTCGACCCAGCGCGCCATGCGTCGCACGGTGGCTCGCCACTCGCGCGTGTAGCGCTGCACGCTCGCGCGGCACGCCGCGTTGAACGCCGGCACACCGTAGGCTTCGATCTCGGCCTTGCCACCGAGGCCCAGCTCTTTCTCGATCAAGCTCTCGATCGGCAAGCCGTGGCAGTCCCAGCCGAAGCGACGCTCCACGTCGAAGCCCTGCATCACGAAGTAACGCGTGACGATGTCCTTGATCGTCCCCGCCAGCAGGTGACCGTAGTGGGGGAGCCCAGTCGCAAAGGGCGGCCCGTCGTAGAAGACGAATGCCTTGTTGCCCTTGGGCGCCAGGTGCTCTTTCTCCGTGCCCCGCTCGTCCCAAACCTTCAAAATGGCGTGCTCGAGCTGAGGCAGCTGGAACTCGCTCACGGGCTTTCGAAACGTGGACTTGGCGGAATCGGACATGGGAGAGAGCGCGCGAATGTAATGCCGGATCCGGCCCTAGGCCAGCCGTTTTGGGCTATCTTGGCGGGCCATGACTCCCAGCGAGAAGAACATCGTCAAGTCACTGGTGGCGGTCGCGTGGGCGGACGGCAAGGTGGCTGCTCCCGAAGCGGGGGTCATCGAGGGCATGCTGTGCGGCTTCGACGCCAGCGAAGAGGAAGAGCGCGAGATCCTCCAGTACGCCAAGCAGAAGCGCACGCTCACCGACGACGCGCCCATCAAAGAGCTCAGCCGCGAAGATCGCGAGCTACTCCTGGCCAACGCCGCCCTCCTCACCCACGCCGACGGCGAACAGAGCGAAACCGAGCAAGCGCTCCTCACCAAGCTCATCGGCCTCCTCGAATTCTCCGACGTCGACGCCAAACAAATCCTCGAATCCGTCCAAGACGGCGCGTTGACCCTCTCCAGCAAATCGCTGGAAGGCTGAGCGAACCCGGGGACCGGCCCCCCATCAGCAGCGCCGCGCTGGCGCTGAGGGATCCCCGCAAAGTCTGAGTGCGCTGCAAGCCCTGCTGCGTTCCGAAAGTCACTACGTGCACGTATTCAATAAGCGGAGCGAAAACCCGTTAAAACGGGCTGGCGGTGTTGTGGCGCCCGTTGTTGAATACGTGCACGTATCCAATAAGTCACCGAGCATCCGGAAAAAGTGCGAGCTGTTCACGCCCCTGTTGGATACGTGTACGTATTCATTGAGGCGTCGCTCGAACCTTATCGGCACCGCTTGCCTTAGAGCGGTCGGCTTGCGGGCGGCGGGACTAGCGATTGCCCGCGCCCAAAGCCGGAAACTCCGCCGGAAACGATGAACGTCATGATCTCGGAGCTCGGTAGGTCGAGGAGCTCCACGCTTTCGCGCGGTACGATCGCGAGCTGGCCGGCGAAGTTGTACGACTGCGGGAAGTAGACCGCGACGTGGCCGGGCATGCCGAGCGCGTGCAGCGCGTCGCGCGTCAAGAAGCCGAGCACACGCGCGCCTCCGGGCGTGAGCTCGATCGCGGCCGCTTGATCGAAGCTGCGGTGGTCGCCGACGAAGGCGCCGATCAGGTCCTTGAGCGACGTGTACACCAGTTTGACGAGCGGCATGCGCGACAGGAGCCGATCGGTCCACTGGAAGATCTTCCGGCCGACGACGTTCGAGGTGAGCAAGCCCACCAGCGTGACGAAGCTCAGCGTGAGCAGCAGCCCCACGCCTGGAATGCCGATCGGCACGAGGGTGTCGATGGTGCGCAGCGTGACGAACATCAGCCAGCCCGTGACGACCACTGGCAAGAGAACCAAGCAGCCGCGGATGAAGTACCTGACCAGGCGCGTACCCATGCCGGCAACCTAGCAGATGGAGCCAGCGCGCAAGGCGCCGTACCCAGCTAGGGCTTGTCCGACTGCAGCGCGGCCATGCGCTCGAGGCCCTCGAGGCGCTGCAGCACGAAGCGCTCAGTGGGCGAGAGCGACTCACTCACGAGGCGTAGCGAGTCCAAGTAGTCGCGGAGCAAGCCGCGGTCGAGCCCGCGCACACGGCCGACGAGCGTGTAGAGCTCGTCGACGATTGGGAGCGGCATGGGCTGCGCGAGCGTAAAATACAGCCGGATCGAGAAATCGAGCCAGGTGCTCTTGTTCGTCGCCGCCGCGAGTTTGAGCGAATAGCGGGCTGCGCTCCGCGCGATATCGGGTGCTACCGTCCGGCCCGTGCTGGCGTCGGCGAGCGCCGCAACCAAGTGGGTCCCGATCAGGTGCTCCGCCTCTTCGCCGCGGCCCAGGGCCAGCGCTTTGTCGACGACGCTGCCGAGGAGCTGAAAAGCATCGGCCCGACGCGTCGCGATCGAGGCGTCTTCGTCGGAGAAGCTCGGCAGGCGTGGCGTTTGCTCCGGCTTGACCGGGCGCATCTCCGAGATTGTTTCGCTGCGCCGCTCGACCGGTTCGTCGAGCTCGACCAGGGTGAGCGAGTCGTCGCCGATGGTGATGATGTCACCGGGGCGAAGCGCCACGACGCCGTCGATGCGTTCGCCGTTGACGAACACGCCGTTGCGGCTGCCGTGATCCGAAACATCGACGCCCGACTCGGTGAGACTGAAGGTGGCGTGGCGCCGCGACACGAGCACGCCCACCAGCGGGATATCGGCGGCCGGGCTACGACCCGCGGTTGTCAGGCGAGACTTGAGCCGGTACTCGCGAGTACCGAAGCGCAGCGCGTACGTGCGGCGCGCGCGTTCGCGCAGACCGCTGTCCGCAGGCGTATCGAGCTCGAGCGCCTTGCCCGTCATCAGAGCCAAGGAAATAAAGGAAGCGCCCACTCGTGTCTACACTCAACTACATGTCAGTTTGCGTCAGGGTAGATATGACGCGACGCGTTAGGAGTTTTAGTGCGCTTGCTAGCTTGGGCGGGAGCTCGAGGCACGCGGATAGCTGCCGAGGATGCGCAGCTGCGTCCCCGCGGCCTGGACGCGCTCCAGCGCGCGGCGCACGGCTGGGTCGTCGCGGTGGCCCTCGAGATCGGTGAAGAATGCGTACTGCCAGGGCTGAGCCGGGGCGCCTGCCGCCGCCAACAGCCGCCCGCGTAGCGGTCGCGACTCGATGCGGGTGAGGTTCAAGCCCTCGGTGTCGAACACCTCGAGCACTCGCCGGAGCGCGCCGCGCTCGTGAGCGGTGGCGAACACCAGCGTCGTCTTGTCGTTGCCGCTGGCAGGCGCGAGGCGCTTGCCGACGACGACGAAGCGCGTGGCGTTGCCTTCATGATCCTGGATGCGCTCGCGCACGACGAGCAAACCGAGCTCGGCGGCGAGCCTGCTACCGACGGCGGCCGTGTGAGGATCCGCGAGCGCGTCTTGCGCGGCGCTCGTCGTGGAGGGGGCGACCACCACTTCGGCGTTGGGCAGGTGCTTGCGGAGCCACTGTTTGCATTGACCGAGCGGTTGCGGGTGCGAAGCGACGCGCTGAATCGCGCCAAGATCGGCGCTTTGGGCGAGCAGGCAGAGCTCGATGTCGAGCACGAACTCGGCCGAGATCGTGACGTCGGCGTCGAGCAGAGCGTCGAGCGTGGCGTTGACGCCGCCCTCGGTAGTGTTCTCGATCGGTACGATCGCGAGCTCCGCTTGACCAGCGTCGGCAGCTTCGATGGCGTCTTGGATCGTGCGTGTTTGCTGGAATTGCGCCTGCTCGCCGAACATCGCCAGCGCGGCCGCATGCGAGAAGCTGCGGGGCGGCCCCATGTACGCGACGGTCGGCAGAGCGGGGCTCAATGTCGCGCCTCGATGATCGTGCGAATCACCGACGCGGCGTGGATGCGCGCGTAGTCGCGCCAGCCGGCGATATCGGACACGCCTTCGACGATGGCCGCCCACGGATCGGCCTCTTCACGCAGCATGCGCACCGTGGCGACCACACGTTCGAGCGGCATGCGCTCGCGCACGGCGCGCGGCAGGCTGCCGTAGAGCACCCCCGCACACGCGACGATCACGGGGTGCGACTCACCAGAGCCGCACGGGGCCTCACGAATCGCGGCGTGCGCGCGCTGCACCACCCGCGCCATCTGCAGCACGTTTTGCTCGGTCAGGCCGCCGAGCGAGAAGGCCGCCCAAGTGCGCGCGATGGCTGCCTCTTCCACCGGCAGGACGTGCCCGCGACGGATGCGAAACTCCAGCCAATCTGCCAGCGCGCGCGCGGCGCGCATCCATTCCGGAGCGGCGGGGGGCAGCGATTCGCGCATGCGCCGCACGTCGCGCTCGATGCGCTCGCTCGAGTCGGGCGGCTCGGCCGAAGTTTCGAGGGCCTTGAGCTCGGCCGCGGGCGGCTCGAAGTCGGTGACGGCGCGCTGAGGATCGGCCGGAAACGGCTGCGCGTCCCCGAACAGCGGCCAGGTGATCTCGAGGTTACGCTGCTTGTTCGATGACATACGGGTGAGCGGCCCGGCCCTACTTCAGAATGTCCATGAGCGACTGCAGGCGCAGCGCCAGGCTCATGTCGCCTTCGATCTTCAGCTTGCCGGTGAAGAACAGCTGCTGCCCGTTGGCCTTGCCTTCGGTGAGGTCGACGAAGTCTTGCGTCGCCATCGTGATGGTGCAGTCGGCGGCGCCGTCGCCCGCGCTGATGCCGGGGGCGTCCTTGAGGTTGACGATGAACGTGCCGCCGCCGTCTCCTTCCAAGATGAACTTGAAAATGGCGCCGATGGCGCTGGCCTGCGCGCGCTTGTCGGCGAGGATCTGGCCCATCTGCTTGAGTTTGTCGCTGGCGGTCGTCATGGCGGCTGGCTCCTGTATCGCGATGAAGCCAGATACTCCCCACGACGGCGCGGCTTCGTCAACCGCGGGCTATTTGCCGGGGGGCAAAGAGGCGTACGGCCCGAACTTCTCGGCCAGGATCGTGAGCGCTTCGGCGCCGCGGGCGCTGCGCGGCGCGTAGGCGTCGGGCGTCACTTTGCGCTCGCGCCGGCTCACCTCGCGCGCCGAGACGCCCACCACCGCGTCCAGGTCGTCCAGCAGCTCTTGCATGCTGGCGTAGCGGTTGTCGGGGTGCTTGTGCGTCGCGGTGAGGATCATGCGCTCGATGCGCGAGTCCAGCTCGGCCTCGAGCCACGAGGGAGGCGGCATGGAGCTGAACAGCTGGTGCCGCAGCAGATCGGCGGGCAAGCTGGTGTCGAACGGCAGGTGACCAGTAAAGAGCCGGAACATCACCACGCCCATGGCGTAAACGTCGGTGCGCGCGTCGACCGGCTCGGCCAGGATTTGCTCGGGCGCCATGTACTCGACGGTGCCCAAAATGGTGTGTGTGCCGCTGCTGCCACTGCCCGCGGTGTCGAGCTTGGCCATGCCGAAGTCGATCAGCTTGAGGCCGAAAGGCTCGTCGTTCGGGCCAACGAGCACGAAGTTGTCCGGCTTCACGTCCCGGTGAACGACGCCAGCGCGGTGCGCCGCCACCAAACCCTGCGCGGCCTGGCGCACGAGCGATAGCGCCAGCTCGAACGGCGGCGTGCCCTGGCGCCGCAAGAAGTCGCCGAGCGTTTCGCCCGGCAGTGCTTCGAGCACCAGGTAGGGGACGCCGCTGCCGGTCGCGCCGCTGTCGAGCACGCGCACCACGTTCGGGTGATCGATACCGCGGAGCGCGTCGGCTTCGAGCAGCATGCGCTCGGCCAGCTCGTGGCTCTTGATCGACTCTTCCGGGGCGAGCATCTTGATCGCGACCGGCACGTGCTCGCGCAGGTCCTCGCCCAGGTAGATGCGAGCGGTAGCGCCGCGCGTCAGGTAACCGTGCACCTTGTAGCGGTCGCCGAGCACCATGCCGCTGAGCTGCGACTCCGAGGGCCGGAACTCGTGGAGCGACGCCGAGCGCCTTTCGACGCTCGGCTCGGTGCTGTCGCGCTCTTTATCCAACGTTCCGATCCCGATCGAAGGGGATGTTTTGGGGGAGGGGCCCCAAAACCTGAGGGGGGGGCCCCAGGAATTCAC